>NZ_JBEPEI010000011.1:0-265285 GCF_040300765.1 Streptosporangium sp. NPDC000239
CGAGGTAGCCGCGGGCCAGGTGGTCTCCGGCGACGTACAGCTCTCCGGGCACCCCGGCGGGAACGGGCCGCAGCGCGGCGTCCAGGACGTAGGCGGCCGTGCCGTCGAGCGGCCCGCCGATCGGAACCACGTCGCCGGGCTCGGTCACGTGGTGGGCGGTGGCGTAGACCGTGGTCTCGGTCGGGCCGTAGCCGTTGTGGACGTCACCCCCGGCCGCCAGCACCCGTCCGACCGCGGCGGCGGAGGCGGCCTCGCCCGCGATCCACAGCTCGGGTACGGCCGCCAGCACCTCGGGTGAGTCCTCGGCCAGGACGTTGAACAGTCCGGTGGTCAGGAACACGCCGGTGAGGCGTTCCTCGTGGAGCATCCGTTCGAGGGTGGGCGCGTCGAGTACGCCGGGCGGGGCGACGACCACCGTCCCGCCGTTGAGCAGCGGAACCCACAGCTCGTACATCGACACGTCGAAGGAGGGCGCCGTGTGGTGCAGCACCCGCCGATGGCCGGGCCCCCGCCAGAGACGGTCGGCGGCGAAGGCCGCGACGTTGTGGTGGGTGACGGCGACGCCCTTGGGGGTTCCGGTGGAGCCGGAGGTGAACATGACGTAGGCGAGCTGCCGGGGGTCGGTGTCGTGCCGAGGGTCGCCGGGGTGGGTCTCACCGGTGACCTGGATGGTGGTGAGGCCGGGCCCGGGGTGGGTTGTGTCGGTCACGGCCAGCCTGGCGCCGGTCTCCCGCCTGATCCAGTCCATGCGCTCCGGGGGATAGGCCGGGTGCAGGGGGACGTGGACGGCGCCCGCCTTGGCGACGGCCAGCAGGGCGACGACGGTTTCCGCGGATCGTTCCAGCAGGACGAGGACGGGGGTCTCGGGTCCGGCTCCGGCCGCGGTGAGGCGGCAGGCCAGGGCGTTGGCGCGGGCGTTGAGCTCCGCGGCGGTCAGGCGGGTGGTGCCGCAGACCACGGCTTCGGCGCCGGGGTCCGCCGCGACCCGCGCCTCGAACAACCGGGCGAGACTCTCACGGCGGGAAAGCGGGTTCATCGGGCCTCCTGGTTCATGACACGGCGACCAGGGAGCCGCCCGGCCGCTGACGGGACGGAACACGCCGGGCACGACCGGGAGCGGGAGCTCTTCTCATAAGACCGGGAGACCTTCCCGCGACGCCGAGAGGCCGCGGGGCCGCATGTCGGTCCAGTTCGCCTCGACGAATTCAAGACAGTCCCGGCGGCTGCTTTCCCCGAGCGCCACCTCCCATCCCCTGGGAATTTCCTGGGAAAAAGGCCACAGGGAGTGCTGGCCCTCACCGTTGACCAGGACGAGGTAGCGCCCGTCTTCGTCCTCGAATGGATTGCTCATGGAAACTCCGTACTCTGGTGTGGTCCTTGGCGCCGACGCCGGGAGAACGCCGGAAGGACATCGGTGGAACGCCGGGAGGGCATGAACCACACCGCCCCCGGTAAGCTCGCGTTTGAATTCGGATTCGCCCGCGAGAGGAAAGTCAGAGAAGTCCGTCCCGTGTCCGCCCGGACGGTCACCCCTGGTAACCGGGCGTACGGCCGCCCTATACGAGCGGCGTGGGGCCGGAAGGAGAAGACCGGGGAGTCGCTCAGGAGGGCGGCGAGGCCGTACGGCACCTGCGACGCGCGGAATTTCTGAGGACAGGGCCGGGAAGAGCGCGGAACCGCGCCGAGGGCCGGGGGGAGGAAATGCCGTTTCCATCCTCGAATGGATTGCTCATGGAAACTCCGCGCTGTCGGATGCGGGTTTGTGAATCGTCTGGTCGGCCGGGCGCAGGATCGTCGCGTGACGCCGGGTGCCGACTGGCAACCCCGCTTTGCCATTGATGCTCCAAAAGCGGAGTATGCCCTCAGGCCCCATACAATTGTCAACCCTTGACAAAGGTTCCGGGCGGAGAAACAATCCACTGCCGGATGACGTCCGGCGGGAGGCCGGCGCTTCCCGAGGAGAAACGGAAGAACGATGGCCGAGCGTGCGCCGCTGCCCTATGCCCATCTGCGCCGGGTTCCGGCGTTCGACGTCGTCAGCGACGACCTCGTGGACGGCGGGGTCCTGCCCGACGCGCACGTCTACGAGTCCGGCAACCTCTCCCCGCACCTGCGCTGGTCCGGCGCCCCCGAGGGGACGGTGAGCTACGCGGTCACCTGCTTCGACCCCGACGCGCCCACCTGCAGCGGCTGGTGGCACTGGCTGCTGGTCGACATCCCGGCGGAGGTGACCGAGCTGCCGCGCGGAGCGGGCAGCGGTGACATGAAGGGTCTGCCGGGCGGCGCGATCCACGGACGCAACGACTACGGCACCTTCGACTTCGGCGGGGCCGCCCCGCCTCCCGGGCCACCGCACCGCTACGTCTTCGCCGTCCACGCCCTCGGCGTGCGGAGCGCCGAGGTCACCCCCGACCAGACGGCCGCGATCTTCTCCGGCACGATCAACCACCACGCCCTGGCCCGCGCGGTGCTCACCGTCGAGTACGGGATCTGAGACCCTCCCCGTGGAGGGCGGTCACCGGCCTGACGGCTCCGTCCGCCACGGCAGGACCGCGCAGTCGCCGTCGGTCCCGGCCATGATGCGCCTCAGATGGGGGGCCGACGGGCTGATCGCGAACCGGCGCCGGGCGGCGAGCAGCAGCGGCAGGTCGGCCGCGCTGTCGGAGTAGGCGTAGCCGAAGGGCACCGGTACCCCCGCCGCCCGCAGCATGAGCACCTTTCCCTCACCGAGGCAGCGCTCGCCGACCACGAGCCCGCCGAGCCTCCGCCTCTCCCGGGTGGCGACGATCTCCACGCCGTCCAGCCCGAGCTCGGCGCAGACCGCCCTGACGACGCGCGCCCCCGAGCCGCTGGCGATCACGACCCGGTCGCCCCGGGAGAGGTGTTCACGCAGCCGGTCCAGTCCCGCGCGCATCGGGTTGGCCGAACCCGCTCCCGCGTGCCCCGTCGCGAAGACGCCGGCCAGCCGGTCGAGTTCCGCGTCGTCGCTGCCGACGGTGGCGAACCAGCAGAGCCCCGACAGGGCGGCCCTGCGCGTCCTGACGTTGGGCAGCGCCCGCAGCGTGGCGATCACCGGGAGGGCGGGAAGCAGGAGCGCGAGCCGCCACGGCCGCCGCCGCATCAGCCAGCGCAGGAACCACTCGCCGCACTCGCCCCTGACGAGGGTGCCGTCCAGGTCGAAGACGGCGATCACCGGCGCCTGCCCCGGGATGTCCCCGGACGCGGGGGAGAGGCTGTGGTCCACGGTCGGTTCCTTCGCGGGTCGCGGGGGAGGTCCGGAACGCTCCACACCGCCGGGGAGATCGCCGGGCCGGTGGGAGGTCCGTGACATGGACGGCCCGGGACACGCGTGGATGCGCGCGGGCACGCCGTCGGCCGGTCCGCCCTCGGTTCACCCTCGGTTCGCCCTCAAGGGGCCCGGCGCGCGATCAGTGTGCCATGCCGGAAGCCCGTTGACCATGGGGAAAACGCTTTGTTCCCTCCCTTGGACCGTTCTCATTAGTGACGCGAATAAATTATTAAAGTCCTGTCCGAAACCGGCGGCCCGGGTGGCGGTACGGGATGCCGTGAGGGGTGGGGGCGCAGTTCCGGACCGACCGGAACGTCTCGGTCGTATCGTGTCCGGAATTGAGAGAGCGTTATCTGGAGAGTTCTCCGGTTGCGTCCGTA
This sequence comes from Streptosporangium sp. NPDC000239, assembly GCF_040300765.1. NCBI lineage: Bacteria > Bacillati > Actinomycetota > Actinomycetes > Streptosporangiales > Streptosporangiaceae > Streptosporangium > Streptosporangium sp. NPDC000239. The sequence goes on from NZ_JBEPEI010000011.1 coordinate 3,670, forward strand.
ACCCAAAAACATGAGTTCCCCTCGCGTACGGCACATCCGAGTTGGTCTGCGGTCATTTAGGTGCGTAGCGAAGTCGCAACTTTGGGTGACTTTAATCTGAAAATTCACCATTTATTTGCTTTGATCACCTCCTATACACTCGCTCGCGGCGCTGGTCGGGAGACCAGTGACCGACGGCCGCGCGATCGCGCTCTGCCTGGCATTTGCCACCGCCAAACCTTCGTACGACGGGGGACATCCTCGAAATGCCACACAAGACCCTTGACTACGCTCGAGAACTACTCGGGGTCGGCTATGCGCGCATAACACTGGGCGCGAAGGAGGCCGCTCTCCTGGCCACCGCCCTGGACGAGTGCCGGCGCTTCTTCTCCCTGCCCGACGCGACCAAGGCGCGCTACTCAAGCGCCGACTGCAACTTCGGCTACCGCCCGCTCGGCATGGAGTACTCGATCACCGCGGACCGGCCGGACCTGAACGACTGCTTCACGCTGTGGTCGGACCGGCTCGACCTCGTGCCGAACTCCGCGGAGCTGACCTCCCTGACGGACGCGCTCCTGGCCTGGCGGAACCACCTGTCCGCGCTCGTCTCCGACGTCGTCGGCCACGTCGCGGGAATCATCGGGGACGCGCAGGCGCCCTCCTTCGAGGCAGCCTCCTACCTGCAGGTCAACAACTACACCCACGCGGACGGGGAGCGCGACCTGCTCCAGGACCGGCACGAGGACGGCCACCTGGTCACCGTCATCCACACCACCGCCCCCGGCCTTGAGATCTGGCCGGACGGGGAGTGCCTGCCGGTCGAGATGGCCCCCGACGAGGTCGTCCTGATGCCGGGCTCGGTCTTCGCCGAGCTCACCGGGGGAAAGGTCGGCGCGCTGGACCACCAGGTGCGCAACCTCGGCCTCGACCGGCGCATGTCCCTGATGTACTTCGTCAACCCCGAGCTGACCGAGCCCCTCTACCCCTGGGTGCGCACCGAGGGTGAGGCCCCCGCCGACCTGCGTGACAAGATCCGCAGTCACCCGGCGACCTTTGGACTCCCCCATGTCCCCGTCCTCTGACCTCCGTACCGTCCTCATCGTCGGCTCCGGCGACGGCACGGGACTGAACTTCTCCCGCTCGCTCGCCCTGGCCGGGGGATACCGGACCGTCGGTGTCGACACCACCCTTGAGGACTTCCACGCCAGTGAGGCGGACGCCCGCTACCTCGTCTCCTGGAACGACCCCGCCGACCTGGTGAAACAGGTCAACGACATCGCCGGGCGGGAGTCGGCCGACCTGATCTACGCCGCCGACACCAGCCCCGAACTGCTCGCCGTCGCCGAGTCCCGAGACGACCTCGTCGCGCCCACCCTCCTTCCCGACCGGGACGACCACCACAGGATGGAGGACAAGTGGGCCACCTGGCAGGCCCTCAGGCAGGCGGAGCTGCCCGTTCCCGACACCGTCCTGGTCGACTCACCGGCCGACCTGGAGGAGATCATGGCGCGCCACCCCAAGGTGTGGCTGCGCCGCCGCAGCGGCAGCGGGGGAGCGGGCTCCATCGCGACCGGGTCGATGCCGCTGGCCACGGCCTGGCTCGACGAGCACTCCGGCTGGGGCCACTTCACCGCGGCCGAGCACCTGTCCAAGCGGACCGCCACGCTCAGCGGGCTCTGGAACGACGGTGAGCTGGTCTGCTCCCAGCTCAGGGAACGGGTCTCCTGGAAGTACGCGACGCTGTCGGTCTCCGGCGTCACCGGCATCACCGGGGCGCAGCGCACCTTCTGGGACGAGGAACTGCACGAGCTGGCGCTGCGGTGCGTGCGGGCGGTCTGCGCCCGGCCGCACGGCATCATCGGCGTCGACTTCACCTACGGCCACGACGGTACGGCGCTGCCCACCGAGGTGCAGCCCGCCAGGTTCTACTCCTCGATCTACTTCCTGGCCACGCTCGGCGTCAACATGCCCGACCTGTACTGCAGGCTCGCCCTCGACGGCGGCCACGGCCTGCCCGGCCCCGCGGCGAACCCCATCAGGGAGAGCCACTACTGGGTGAAGTCGGTCGACAAGCTCCCCCGGCTGCTCTCGCCCGAGGAGTTCGCCCGTGGGTGAGTGGACGCATCACGACCTGCGGCGGCTCTGCGCGGCCGGGCGGCCCATCACCAAGGGGCCGCTGAACGACACCTACGCCGCGACCCTCGGCGGAAGAGCGGTGTTCGTCAGGCACCGGGTCCTGGACGACCCCTGCTACGGCCAGACCTTCGCCGGGGAGCGCCTCGTCGGTCCCCTGCTGCCCGGCCGGATCAGGGTGCCCGAGATCCTGCAGGTCGTCCCGGACGAACAGGGTGACGACCGGTTCGCCGTCTTCGAGTTCGTCGACGGTCACACCCCCGACTGGGACGACCCCGAGGTGCTGACCGCGCTGGCCGACCGGCTCCTCGACGTGCACGCGATCCCCGCCGACGGCCTCGGCGACGTCGGCGGGCCGCTCAGCCGTACGGCGGTGCCCGCCTACCTGCTCGGCCTGCTGCGGCGCGAGTGCGAGCTGCTGCCCGCCCACGCGGGCGAGCTCACCGGCGCGGCCGACCTGCTCATCGGCGCGATGGCCTGCTTCGAGGACGAACGGCCCTGCCTGTGCCACGGCGACGTGCACCGGGGCAACTGGCTGGTCGACCGGTCGGGGGAGCTGTGGACGCTCGACTGGGAGGCGGCGCGGTTCCGGGTCGCGGCGGCGGACTTCAACCAGATGCGCGCCGACTGGCTGACGGCCGCGCAGGAGGAGACCGTCCTGTCGCGCTACCTGGAACGATCCGGAAGGGACCGGGCCGTCTTCACCCGGCAGATCGCGATCCTGCGCCTGCTGTGGCACCTGCGGACCTACAACTTCCAGGTCCTGGTCAGAGGCCGCTCCCCGCGGCGGCACCTGGAGAACCTGGAGGCCGCGCGCGCCCTCCTCGGAGAGATCCTGGGAGAGGGCCCGTGACGATCCCCGCGCACCTGACACCCGCCGTGCCCGTCTCCGGCGACGCCGGCCTGGCCACCCCCTGCCTGATCCTCGACGAGGACCTCGTCACCGCCGCCTTCACCGGCTTCCGCGCGGCCTTCCCCTCGGTCGGCGTCCACTACGCGGTCAAGTGCAACCCCGACCCGGCGCTGCTGCGGCACCTGCGGGGGCTCGGCTGCGGCTTCGAGATCGCCTCCCACCCCGAACTCGAACTGCTCACGAGCGTGGGCGTCGACCCGGCCGAGGTGCTCTACAGCAATCCCGTACGGCCCCGCGAGCACATCTCCCGCTGCCACGACGCCGGAGTGTGGCGTTTCTGTGTCGATTCGCCGCACGAAATGGCGAAACTGTCACAGGCGGCGCCGGGAGCGCACGTCTACGCCAGGCTCGGCACCGGCCAGGCGACCAGCGTCGTGCCGAGCGAGGGGAAATTCGGCGTCTCGAAGGACGATGTCTGCGACCTTCTCCTCGGCGCCGGAAAAATGGGGTTGAAACCCCATGGAATCGCCTTTCACGTCGGTTCCCAGATGACGGATCCGCACGCCTGGGACGCCCCGCTGCGCGACGCGGCCGAAATCATGGAACGGCTCGCCGAAAAAGGCGTGAGAATCGCCATGCTCGACATCGGCGGCGGATTTCCGGCGCGCTATGACAAGCCGGTCCCCGGCATCGGGGAATTCGGACGGCACATAACCGGTCTTCTCAATGCGCTGCCGTACCCCGTCGAGGTCGTCGCCGAGCCGGGACGCGCGCTGGTCGCCGAGGCCGGGGTCATGGTCTGCCGGGTCCTGCAGGTCGTCCGCAGGGGCGGGACCTGGTGGGCCCACACCGACCTGGGCGTCTTCAACGGGATGATGGAGGTCCTGGAGACCGCGGGCGCGCTGGTCTACCCGATCTCCGGAGAGCGGGAGAGCGGCCCGCCGCGCAGGTACAACGTCACCGGGCCCACCTGCGACAGCCAGGACACCTTCGCGACCGGCGTCGAGCTGCCCGAGGACCTGGCCGAGGGCGACCTGCTGTTCGTCGGCTCCGCGGGCGCGTACACCACCGCCTACTCCTCGCAGTTCAACGGCTTCTCCACACCCCACACCGTGCTGCGCCGCCCGTCGGGCCCCCGCGTGACCACCGACCGTCCCGAGTTCGGAGAGTGAGACAAGTGAGTGCTCTGACCGGCGCCGAGGAACTGCTCGGCGACGTCGAGGACGCCGCGGCCAAGGCCCGGTGCGAGGTCGCCGCGGCCTGGAACGTCGCGGGCCTCGAACTGGACGTGCGCTGCGGTGACCAGGCCCTGTTCGAGGCCCTGCACGCCTACCTCGGCTCGCACACGGGCCCGCCCGCGGGGGGACGTCCCGACGTCGAGATGACGTTCGTCGCGGACGACGCCCTGGTGGGGCGCCTTGAGGAGGCCGCCGCCCGGCTGGCCGCCCCGGCGCCCGCGATGATCTCCTACTGCAGCACGGAGAAGGGCAGGCTCCCCGTCGAGCACTGGCGGGCGGGGGAGGCCGTGCTGCTGCGCACGGTGAAGACCCCCACCTGGCTGCTGGCCGACGCGGGCTACACCCGCCTGACGTTCGTCGTCGGCGGCGCCTACCCGGCCGCGCCGACCGTCCACAAGGACCTGGCGCTGCTGATCCTGCACGTCATCCAGCGCACCCTGGAGGTTCGCGGGCAGCTGCAGGTCCACGCCTCGGCCGTCGTCGTCGACGGCAGGGCCGTCCTGTTCTCCGGGCCGAAGCGCTCGGGCAAGACGACCTGCTTCCTCGACGCGATCGTCAGGACCGGCGCCAGGCCGCTGTCGGTCGACAAGGTCCACCTGGCCGAGGACCCGGCCACCGGGCGGCTGCGGGTCTTCGGCGTCCCCACCCGCCTGCGGGTCCTGGCGGGCACGCTGCAGAAGTATCCGGGAAGCTGGGACACCTTCATCCCCGAGGACTACCGGGGGGTCGACGAGGAGCGCCTGTGGCGCGGCGAGAGCGACTCCAAGGTGACCGTCCCGCTGACCAGCCTGCGTTCGATCACCGGCGCCGACTTCGAGCTGAGCGCGCCGCTCGGCATGATCGTGCTGCCGGACGTCGCCAGGGGACGCGACCCCCTGCTGCGCGAGGTCACGGACCCCGGGGAGATCGCCTCCCTCATGCGGCCCAACGTCTACACCCCGGACAACCCGGAGGAGGACTGGTGGTCCGGGATCGGCGGGCACCTGGCCGCCGACCTCAGGGCGCGGGCCGAGGCGTTCCTGACGGGCGTCGGTTCCAGGGTGCCGATCCTGCGTCTTGAGGGAGCAGAGCGGATCGACCACCTGCTCCAGGACGCCTGGCGCAGGCTCGCCGCCGTACCCGTCACCGTTCCGGGCCCATGACCAGGGCACTGGTGCTCGGCGGCACCCGGTTCGTCGGGCGGGCGGTGGTCGAGGCGCTGCTGCCCTCCTGCGAGGTGACCGTGCTCAACCGGGGGACACGGCCGCTGTGGGACCCCAGGATCGTCCAGGTCGTCGCCGACCGGCGGGACGCGGCCTCGACACGCGCCGTCCTGCGCGGGAGCTACGACGTGGTCGTGGACGTCTCGGGCACAGAACCGGTCCACGTGCGCAACGTCCTGGACACGCCCGCCGTGGCCGGGGCCGTCCGGTACGTCTACGTCAGCTCGGCCGCGGTCTACCGGCGCGGGCACGCGGGCCCGCCCTTCCACGAGGACGACCCGGCGGACGGCGACCCCGCCTGGGGCGGCTACGGCGAGGACAAGGCGGAGTGCGAGCGGCTGCTGTCCGGCCTGCCCGGCCTGACGGTCCTGCGGCCGCCCTACGTGTACGGCCCGCGCAACACCGAGCCGAGGGAGAGCTTCCTGTGGGCCAGGATGCTCACCGGGCAGCCGATCTTCGTGCCGGGCGACGGCCGTACCGGGATCCAGTTCTGCCACGTCCGCGACCTGGCGGAGACCGTGGCCGCGGCGTGCGCAGGAACTCTTCCCCCCGGCGTCTACAACGTCGGCGGGCCGGGGAGTTGCTCCTTCACCGACTATCTCGGCCTGCTCGCGGAGATCGCCGGGACCGGGCACAGGGCGGTGCACGTCCACGACGAGGAGGTCCCGGCACGGGCCTACTTCCCCTTCCGCGACCTGGAGCTGACGCTCGACACCACCCGTCTCGACCGGACGGGAGCGGGGGCGGCCACCCCGCTCGCCGACGGCCTGCGCGAGACGCTGGCGTGGCTGCGCGCGCACGGCTCCCTGGCCGACGAGCCCACCGAACAGGAGAAGAAATGGCGAGCGACGACGCTCTAGCGGACGTCGTGGCGGCCGTACTGGACGCCTACGGCCTGCCTGAGGCGTCCCTGGAGCCGCTCGCCGGGCAGGTGCTCACGGCGGCGCGGGAGCGCGGGCTCGGCTCGGCGGACCTGGCCGGGGCGGGCGTGCGCGGCTGGGAGGACCTCAGGCGCGTCCTCGACGGCCCCGACGAGCGGGCCCGCGCGTCGGCCGAGTCGGTGTGCGCCTGCGTCAACGACGTGCTGTTCTCATCCCCGCGCTGGCGGAGGGAGGTTGGCTATGAGCACCCGATGGACGAGCTCGGCTGACGCGGTCGTCGTCGGTTTCGGGCTCACCGGCGCCCCCGTCCTCGAACGGCTGCTCGGCGCCTCCGGCGCCGGCGACGTCGCCGTCCTCGACCGGGGCGCCTTCTGGGAGCCGGAGGGCCACGCCTTCCCCGGCGAGCGAAGCCTGATCCTCGACCGCCCGCTCACCGTCGACCCCCGGGAGGACCACGTGCTCCTGCGGACCCCCGGCGCGGGCCCGGCGCGGTTGCGCAAGTGGTGGGCCTCCCGGCTCGCCGGCGGCGGCTCCTGGCTCTGGTACGGCCAGCTGTCCCGCTTCCGCCCCAGTGACCTGCGGATGCGTTCGGCGTACGGCGGCGCCCTCGGCCCCGAGGTGCGCGACTGGCCCATCGACTTCGCCGAACTCGACCGGGCCTACGCCCACATCCAGGGGAGGCTGCGGCCCTTCGGCTGCGCCTACGGCCACACCGAGGCCGCCTACCGGGACTTCGACGGCGGGCCGTACCTGGAGAGGCCGGGGCCGAGTCACCTCGAACGGCTGATGGTCGACCGGCTCGGCCGTGACGGCCTGAACGCCTACGTCGGGCAGAGCTGCCTGGGCGGGCGCGCCTGGGACACCTGCCCGGTCTCGCCCGTCACCGGGCGCCCCGCCGAACGCGGCCGGCCGATGCTGGCCCGCCCCAACTGGTACGTCGACCTGTACGGCACGCTGCGCGAGGACCCCAGGGTGCGCCTGCTCGGCGGCTGCTACGTCTCCCGCGTCCTGGTCGACGGGGGAGCCGTCCAGGGCGTGGAGTACCTCCAGCGCGACGACGCCGGAGACCTGCGGACCCGGCGGATCAGGTGCGGCACCGTGGTGCTCGCCCCGGGCGCCCTGGAGACCAACCGCATCCTGCTCAGCTCGGACCTGCCCGACCGCAACGGCCTGCTCGGCAGGCGCTTCACCTTCACCCTGGAACGCACCGCCTACCTGGTGACCGCGGAACCGCGCGAGCGGGACCTGGCCGACCGCCTGGCGGGACTCTACGGAAACGTCGTGATCAAGGACTTCTACGACCTCGGGGAGACGGGCCCGCTGCGCAAGGGCGGCAAGTTCGCCCTCTACGACGCCTACGTCGCCGAGTCACCGGCCAGGCACGTCCGCAACCTGCGGATGCGCGGCCCGGAACTGGCCCGCTTCCTGCGGGCGGAACGCGGGCACTACGTGGTCAAGGTGAGCTTCAAGGGCGAGTCACTGCCCTCGGCGGGCAAGTTCGTCTCGCTCAGCGCCCGCAGGAACGCCTTCGGCGCCAGGGTGCCGACGGTGACCTACACCCCCCACCCGGCCGACCTGCTCCTGCAGGAACGCGTCACCGCCATCCTCCCCAGGATCGGGCGTGCCCTCGGCGCCGTCGAGACCCGGGTGCACCCCGTCCCCTCCGGCGAGGACCTGGTCTCCGCGCACCACCACGGCGGCGCGGTCTTCGGCGACGACGCCGCGCAGGCCGTACTGGACCGCGACTGCGAGTGCTTCGAGGCCAGGGGGCTGTTCGTGGCCGACTCCAGCTTCATGCCGACCTCGGGCGCGACCAACTCGTCCCTGACCGCCATGGCGAACGCCCACCGGGTGGCCGGCGTCGTCGCGGCGCGGCTGTCATGAGCGGCCTCACCCGCGAGGGCGGGACCCCCGCGGACCAGGCCACCGGGGACCACCTGCTGGCCGTCACGGACCTGTCCTTCGCCTACGGCGACTCCCAGCCGGTCCTCACCGGCGTCACGCTGCGGCTGCGCGGGGGCCAGGTGCTGGGCGTCCTCGGCCGCAACGGCGCCGGCAAGAGCACCCTCATCAACGCGATCCTCGACATCGTGCCCGGCAGGCGCGCCGGAGAGGTCGTCCTCGGCCAGGAGGGGACGGGCGGGGACACCCGGCGGCACGTCGGCGTCGCCGGCCAGCGCATCTCCCTCTACAAGAAGCTCACCGTCGCCGAGAACCTCACCCACGCCGCCAGGCTCGTCCTGCCGCGCGGGCGGGTCGCCGCCGCGACGGAACGGGCGATCGAGGACTTCGGCCTGGCGAAGGTCGCGCGGACCCCGGTGCACCGCCTTTCGGGAGGGTGGGAGCGGCTGTCCCACATCGCGGCGAGCTTCGTCCACGCCCCAAGGCTCCGCTTCCTCGACGAGCCGACCAGCGCGCTCGACTTCGAGACCAGGACCAGGCTGGTCGCCCTGATGGCCCGGTGGCGCCAGGACGGTGACGCGATGATCGTCACCTCGCACTACCCCGAGGACATCGAGGAGACCTGCACCCACGTTGCGGTCGTCTCCGGCGGCACCGTCGTCGGCGTCGGCCCGCTGCGGGACCTGCTCGGCGGCTACCACAGCGAGCTGCTCATGCGGGTCGGCGGCGAGGACGGCCCGCTGACGCTGCGCGCCCCGGCCCCCGGGACGGTCGGGCAGGCCGCCGAGACCCTCGCCCGCTGGGCGCGGGAGGGCCACGCCGCCTCCGCCGTCGAGTCCGTACGGCTGACCAGCAGGAACCTGCGGGAGATCATCTCCCTGGACCCCGAACTACGCGGGAGCGTCGGTGAGAACGACTGAGGGCTCTACCAAGGACAGGGCCGGTTTCTGGTCGGTCGCCGCGGGCTACGCCACGACCGAACTGCTCGTGCTGTGGCGGATGCGCACCCCGCTGGTCTTCATGTTCGCGGTGCCCGCCACCCTGGCCCTGACCCTCGGCTCCGCCGTGGCGGGGGAGGGCAGCCACGGGCGCGCCATGCTCGGCATCGCGGTCATGTTCAGCTTCACCACCACCCACTACACGGGCCTGGCGCTGTTCCGCGAGTTCGGCAGCAACACCTGGGTGCGGCAGGCGCTCCACCGGCCCCCCAGGGGCGCCTTCCTGCTCGGCAAGATCCTGCCCATCGCGGGGATCGGCCTGACGCAGCTGAGCCTGTTCACCGCCATCGCCGTCGTCTTCTACGGCACGCCCGTCCACGGCTCGGTGTGGCAGCTGCTCGCGATCGCGGTCACGCTGCTCGGCGTCAGCTGCGCCATGGGGGTGGTGCTCTATCTCGTCACCGCCGACACCTCGACCTTCGAGAGCCTGTTCTACATCTTCCTGATCACCGCGGGCAGCGTCGGCGGCGCGATCGTGCCCGACGGGAACCTGCCCGCCCTGTCCAGGGCCGTCGGTGTGCTGACCCCGCACCACTGGGCCCTGCGCGCTTTGGACGAGGCGACCTCGGGGCGGGGGGAGTGGGGTCCGGTCCTGCAGTCGATCGGCGTCCTGGGCTGCTGCGCCGTGGTCCTGGGGGCCGTCGCCGCGACGGCCTTCGACTACCGGCGCCAGAAATACGACCTGTACTAGAAGGAGACCCCTTGACATCGCCTGACGACATGGCGCGATATCTCGGCGCGCGCCTGGCCGCGCACGGCAGGACGACCGGCGACCTCGTCGCGGAGGTGGACACCAGCTTCGGCGAGCCCCTGCTGATGTCGGCGGCCGGCTCGGTGGTGCACGGGTTCGGCACCCCGATGAGCGACGTCGACGTCCACGTCGTCGTCGAGAGCACGAAGGTGACGGGCCTGCCCATCACCTCCTTCAGCCTCGGCGTCGCCGTCGACGTCAACTACATCAGGGCCGACTCGATCCGGCGCGCGGCCGACGCCCTGGGCGCCCCCGGCGAAACGGCGAAGGTGGACCGCTCCGCCTGGCGGGACTACCGCAGGAAGCTCGCCCAGCTCAACCGGCTGATCCTCGGCCTGCCGCTGCGGGGAGACCAGGACTGGCTCGACTGGCAGCGCGAGCGGCGCAAGCCCGTCGCCGACGCGACGGTCCGCTGGTGGCGGACGGAGGCGGTGCGTTACCGGCTGGCCTGCGAACTGCTGCGCGAGACCAGGCCGCTGGCCGCGGCCGAACGGCTCGGCAGGGCCGGGGTCGCCGCGCTCGACGCGCTGGCCACCGCCAGGGGCGAGCTGTGCTTCGGGCAGAAGTGGGTCGGAGCCAAACTCGACCGGCTCGGCGACACCGAGCTGGCCGCGCTGTACGGGCGCTTCCTCGACCTGCCCGCCGGAACCGGGGACGCCCACGACTACCTGCGCCGTACCGGGGAGCTCTTCGACGGGCTGGCGGCCAGGCTCGACCTGCCGGACGACCCGGCGGTGTGCCTGACCCCCGCCGCGGGGCTGAAGACCTGGCACACCCACGGCGGGCGCGCCCTCGTCCACCGGTGGGCGCTGCGCGGGGCCGAGGGGCCGGAGCGGGAGCTCGCCCCCCTCGGCGAACCCGGCTGGAGCTGGACCGGCGCGAGCACGGAGATGACGCGGACGCACCGCGAGCTGGCACGGGAGGACCTGCTGTGGCTGTCGATCGACTGGAGCACGACGTGAACGACGAGAGCCGCGAGACGGGCCTGACCCCGGTGCGGGACCCGCGCAGATGGGCCGCCCACGAGTGCTTCGGCGTCTTCGAGCTGCTCTTCGAGGTCCACGCCAGCTACGAGGACCTGCTCGGCACCCTCGACGAGGGGCTCCTGCAGGTGGCGAGGTTCGTCGCCAGGGACACCGTCGTGCGCGCGCTGGCCGTACGGTCCCTGCTGCGGGAGGGGCTGCCGCCCGACGAGCACGACGTGCTGGCCGACCCGTACGCGGGACTCGACGAGGAGGAGATCGAGCGCGGCCTGTCGGCGGCCCGCGCCGTGGCGCTGGCCGCCGACGTCCCCGCCGCCCGCGAGGCCGCGGCCAGGGTGGGCGACTACGTCGCCGAACTGGAGCGCGACCTCGGCTTCACCACGCCCCCCGCCTCGATCCGCGGACCCTCCGGCCTGTTCCCCGCGCTCAGGCTCACCAGGACGCTGCTGCCCCTCAACGAGGCCTCAGGACTGCCCACCGCGTTCCCCGCGGCCTGGTCCTGACACCCCCGAACCCGCCCGCCGAAGAGAGAAGAGACGACAGTGCCCACCGTGACGACGACGCACACGAGCGCCGAGCCCGCCCAGCGGATCTGGGAGGTGCTGCTCGACTGTGAGGACTACCCCACCTACATGGACGAGGTGGTCGACGTGACGATCCTCGACCAGTCGGAGACGGGCAGGACCAGCCGATGGGCGGTGCTGCTGAAGGGCTCCGAACTGGAGTGGGTCGAACGGGACAACGTGGACCACGAGCGCCGCAGGATCGAGTTCGAGCAGATCGAGGGGGACCTGGCCTACTTCGACGGCTACTGGCAGGTCACCGACGACGGCGCCGGACGGACGACGATCGAGCTGCACGTCGAGTTCGACATCGGCATCCCGCTCATGGCGGACATGCTCAACCCGGTCGCGGCCCGCGCCCTTGAGGAGAACTCCAGGGCCATCCTGACCCGGCTGAGCACCCGCAACAGCGACGTCAGCCCCGTCGCCTGACCGCGCCTGACCGCACGGCACAACGCGGGTCCGTGTTCTCACCGGGCACGCAGAAGGTAAGGAAAGGGAAACGTTGGATCGCCACGTGCTGGAACCGTCCGCCCCGCCGGGGGCCGCGGCTCCCGACATCGCACGGGTCACCTTCCGCAGGATTCAGCGGCACATGTCCCCGGGGATCGCACTGAGCGGCAAGTTCGCCGGCCAGGGCGCGGTCGAGGAGAGCGCCTCGGGCTGCGAGGTGCTCCTGTCGGACGGCCGCTCGGTCCTGGACTTCGGCTCCTACGCGGTGACCCTCCTGGGCCACCGCAACCCGGCCGTCGTGGACGCCGTACGGCGCCAGCTCGACGTCATGCCGACCTCCACCAGGAGCCTGGCCAGCCCGGTCTCCGCCCTGGCGGCCGAACGGGTCAGCGAGTATCTCGGCGGCGGCCTGAACCGGGTCTACTTCGGCATCAACGGCGCCGACGCCGTCGAGGCCGCGGTGAAGCTCGCCCGCCTGGCGACCGGCAGGCGCGTCGTCGTCGCGGTCGAGGGCGGCTACCACGGCAAGTCGCTCGGCGCGCTCGGCCTGACCCACCACGACCGTTTCCGTGACGGCCTGACCGGGCTGCTCGACGGTGTGCTGCACGTCGCCCCCGACGACCCGGAGGCGGTGGCGCGGGTGACGGCCGAGACCGACGTCGCGGCGGTCGTCTTCGAACCCGTCCAGGGGGAGAACGGCGTGCGCCCGCTGGAGACCGAGGTGCTGCGGCGCTGGAGCGCCGACGCCAGGCGGGCGGGCGCCTTCACGGTCTCCGACGAGATCCAGTGCGGCCTGCGGCGCTGCGGCGACCCCTCGGTCGCGCTCGCGGCCGGGATCGAGGTGGACGCGGTGCTGCTGGGCAAGCCGCTCGGCGGCGGCGTCGTGCCGGTCTCCGCCCTGGTCTGCTCCGACGCCCTCTACGAGCCGCTGCTGAAGGACCCGTTCCGGCACACCGCGACCTTCGGCGGACACCCCCTGGCGACGGCCGCGGTCCCGGCCGCGCTGGCCGAGATCGAGGCCGCGGCGGACAACGGCGCCGAGCTGGCCCGGCTGATGGAACAGGGCCTGCGGACGCTGCGCGAGGACAATCCCGGGCTGGTCGCCGACGTCCGCGGCAGAGGACTGCTGTGGGGCGTCGACTTCGCCGGGACCGAACTGGCGGGCGAGGTCCAGATGGGACTGGCCAGCCGCGGCCTGCTGGTCTCCCCGTGCCTGAGCAGGCCGCGGACCCTTCGGCTGCTCCCGCCGCTGGTCGCGGGCCCGGCCGAGGTCGGACGGGCGATGGCCGTACTCGACGACGCGCTGAAGGAGGCCGGGGCGGCATGGGGAGGACGCCGGTGAGCACGACGGCGAGCACCGGCCTCCCGTCCGGTGAGCTGTGGCCGGACGTCGGCGCCCTCATGCCCGCCGACGCCCTGGAGAGCATCGCGGCGGGCGCGGCGGCGGCCGACGAGAGCGGCCGCCCCGACCCGGCGAGCCTCGACCTGCTGCGGAGGATCGGCTGGCCCGCCCTCGCGATCCCCACGGACTTCCAGGGCAAGGGCGCGAGCCTGCTGGAGTCGTGCGCCGCGCAGCGCCTGCTCGGCAGGGCCGACCCGGCGCTCGCGGTCGCGGTGAACATGCACATCTTCACCATCGGCCTGACGGTCGAGCACTGGCGGCGCAACACCGACGTGTCGTGGCTGCTCATCGAGGCCATCGCGACCCAGAACCGGCTGGTCGCCTCCGCCTTCGCCGAACCCAACCTGGGCGGCTCGGCGACCAGGTCCACACTGACCGCCGGGCGGGTGCCCGGCGGCTGGGAGGTGACCGGCAGGAAGTACCCGTGCTCGCTGGCCGCGGAGGCGGACCTGGTCTGCCTCCAGGTGGCCGCCCCGGGCCAGGACGGCGCCGCCCCGCAGGTCCTGGTCGCGATGCTGCCGACCAACGCCCCCGGGCTGAGCGTGGTGGAGAACTGGGACGCGATGGGCATGCGCGGCTCCGCCTCCAACACCCTGGTGCTCGACCGCTGTGTGATCCCCGACGAACTGGTCTTCTACCAGGCCCCCGCGGGCGCCGAGGACGACGACGTCCTGGCGGCGGGCGTCATCTGGTTCTCGCTGACCGCGACCGCTGTCTACCTCGGGCTGGCCGAGTCGGCCCTGGGTGCCGGGCGCGACCTGCTCGGCACCCAGCGGATCGCGCACCTGGGCAGCACCAGGGCGCGGCTGCCGAGCTACCAGGCGGCGCTCGGCGACCCGTACGCGGCGCTGCTGACCCTGGAGGCGGGCTGCGCGGCCGTCGCCGCCGGGATGGACGCCGGCGCCGACCCGCAGCGGCTCCTGCCCGCCGCGCTCGCGGTCAAGCAGCAGGCGGTGCGTACGGTGCCCGACCTCGTCTCGGCGATCGCCGAGGCGTGCGGCGGGGCGTCCTACGCCAGAGGGGGCGTGCTGGCGCGGCTGTGGCGGGACGCCCAGGCCGTCCGTTTCCACCCGCCGACCCCCGTCGCGACCCGGCAGTTCCTCGGCAGGCGCGCGCTGGGCGTGCCCGCCTCGCTCGACCTGGACGAGTGCGCGCCGTCCCTGGCCCCCAAGCACCACACCTGATGAGAGAACGACGATGAACCGAGCCGAAATATCCGAGTTGATGATCGAGAAGGTGTCCGAGGTCCTGGGGGTCGACCAGGCCGAGATCGGCGAGCAGACGGACCTGGGCGCGGAGTACGCCGTGGACAGCCTCGAACTCATGGAGATCGGGGCACGGCTCGAACGGGCGCTCGGCGTCCGGATGCAGATCGAGGACCTCCTCGACATGCGCAACATCGGTCACGCCGTCGACCTGGTGGCCGCGCGGATCTCGGCGCACCCGGCATGAGCGGCCGCAGACGGGTCGCGGTGACCGGCCTCGGGGTGAAGTCCCCTGCGGGCAACACCGTCGAGGCGCTTCTGGGGCGGCTGATCGAGGCCCGGCCGACCGCGGCGACGGTCGAGGAGCTGGTCAGGAACGAGGTCGCGGTGACGTTCGCGTGCACCGTCCCGGAGTTCGACCTCGACCACTACCTCACCCTCCGCCAGCGGCGCCAGATGGACCGCGGCACGACGCTCGCCCTGGCCGCCGCGGCGGACGCCGCCGAGGGGGCCCGGCTGGAGGACCTCGCGCCCGAGCGGGTCGGGGTCGCGGTCGGCACCGGGGTCGCGGGCCTGGGCGCGACCGAGGAGGTGCTGCGGCGCTGCGAGCACGACCCGGCCAGGATTCCGGCGTTCACCGTGCCGCAGATCATGTCGAACTCCGCGGCCGCCAGGATCGGCATGCGGCTGGGGGCCAGGGGCACCACGCTGACCTACGCCACCGCCTGCGCCAGCGGGGCGACGGCCATCGGCGAGGCCATGCTCAAGATCCGTTCCGGTGAGTGCGACGTCATGGTCGCCGGGGGTGTCGACGCCCCGGTCACCCCGATGGTGATGGCCTCCTTCGCGCGGATCGGCGCGCTGTCCGGCCGCAACGACGACCCGGCGGCGGCCTGCCGTCCCTTCGACGCCGACCGTGACGGCTTCGTGATGGGGGAGGGCGCGGCGTTCCTGGTGCTTGAGGACTGGGAGCACGCCAGACGGCGGGGCGCCGCCGTACTGGGGGAGGTGCTCGGCTACGGGAGCACCTCCGACGCCCACCACATCGTCGCGCCCCGGGAGGACGGCGAGGCCGCGGCCGCCTGCATGGCCATGGCCGTACGGGACGCGGGGCTGTCCTTCTCCGACGTGGGCCACGTCAACGCGCACGGCACCTCCACCTACCTCAACGACCGGGCCGAGGCCCGCGCGCTGGCCACCTGCTTCGGCGACCGCTGCCCGCCGGTGACCGCCCCCAAGGGCGTCGTCGGTCATCTGATCGGCGCGGCCGGGGCACTGGAGGCGGTGATCTCGCTCGGCGTGGCCCAGGCGGGGCTGGTGCCGCCGGTGGCCAACTTCGGCAAGAGCGAGTGCGCCGACGGGATCGACCTCGTCGCGGGGGCGCCGAGGCGGATCGGCTCGCCGGTCGCGCTGTCCAACTCCTTCGCCTTCGGCGGGCACAACGTGTCCCTGGTGCTGCGGGCCGCCGTATGAGCGACCGTGTGGGCGGCGCGCGGCGGGTGCTGCTGACGGGATCGACCGGGGTGGTCGGCACCGAGCTGTGCCGTGCCCTCGGGAGCGCGCCCGTCGAGCTGGTCCGGGTGGCCAGACGTCCCCAGGGGGAGGGCGAGATCGGCTGGGAGATCGGCGTCCGGCCGCCCCCCGAGGAACTGCGGGGCCCCTGGGACGTCGTCGTGCACGCCGCGGCCTCCACCCGGTGGACGATGAACGCGCAGGAGGCGCTCGACTCCAACGTCCGGCCGCTCGACGCGGTGCTCGGCCTGCTCACGCCGGAGACCCACCTGGTGCACGTCTCGACGGCCTACGTCGGCGGCTCCGACGACCCCTACGCCAAGGACGAGGGATTCGGGCGCTACCGCAACGGCTACGAGTGGTCCAAGGCCAGGTGCGAGGAGCTGGTGCGGGAACGCCACCGGGGCCCGGTCACGATCGTACGGCCGCCGCTGATCCTCGGCCGGGACGACGACGGGTCGATAGCCCGCTTCTCCGGCCCGTACACGCTGCTGCAGACCCTGGTCTCCGGGCTCGCCGCGGCCGTGATCGGCGAACCGGGGGGATACGCGGAGGTGGCGCCGGTCGACCTGGTGGCCGACGTGATCGCGGAGGCCGTCACCGGGCCGCCGCCGGAGGGCCTCAGGGTCGAGACGATCGCGGGCGGCGGCGCCTGCATGACCCTGCAGACGCTCCTGGACGTCACCTGCGGCACGCTCAACGGCTGGCGCGCGGAACGGGGCATCCCGCCGGTGGCCGTGCCGCCGTTCATCTCGCCCAGGCGCTGGCACCGCTTCTTCCTGCCCTTCGCCGAGCAGCACCTGTCGCCCATCCAGCTCCAGGCGGTGCGGCTGCTGGGCATGTTCGAGAGCTACACCAGCATGGCCGACCCGTTCGAGCCGACGCGTCAGGTGACCGACCCGGCGGCGACCCTGGCCAGGTCCGTCCTGTGGTGGGCCGACGCCAAGCCGCGCCTGGCCTCGCGGATCTCGGAACCGTGGGGCCTGATCGCCTGAGACCCCTCCCAGGCCCGGTCCCGGCGAGGACCGGGCCGGGGAACGGGTCAGCGCCCGGTGATCACGCCGCAGCCGATCCGCCCGCCCGCGTCACCGGTCTTGAGCGTCGCCTCGTCCGGCCCCGTCTTGCCGTTGGCGTCGGCGTAACGGGAGGGGATGTTGGCGAGGTTGTCGGGCAGGCCGTGGACGATGACCGCGCTGCCGTCCTTGTCGAGGAGCTGGCCGACCCGGAAGCGGTCGGTCACCACCGACGCGTTCCCGGTGCCGTCCGCGCCGACCAGCAGGGCGGGCAGGTCGCCCGTGTGGTCGCCGTGGCCGCCGGTGCCGAGGTTGAAGTGGCCGCCCGCGCTGAAGAAGGGGCTGCCGGTCGCCGGATCGGTCGACTTGGGGTCGCAGATCCCGGCGGTGTGGATGTGGAAACCGTGGTAGCCGGGGGTCAGGCCCTTGACGGCCACGGTCACCCTGGACTTGCCGTAGCGTTCGTGGTCGATCCTGAGGGTGCCGACGGCCGCCCCCTCGGCGTTCTTGATCACGGTGTACGCCTGGTATCCGGAGTGGCCTGACGCCGATTCGGCCGCCGCCGCGGCGCCGACGGAGACGACGCCGGCGCCGAGGGCCACGATCAGGGCCAGATGGGTCTTGCGTAACATGGCAGACCTCCCTTGGGTCCGTGCTGGGTTGTCCGTGAGCGGTCTTTCAGGGAAATCCTTCTGCACGCTACGGTGCCGACGCCGTATCTGGCCGGATTCGGCCGGTAACGGGCACCCAGAGCACGGTGAGGGCCGGGAGGCTCAGACGTACAGCCGCAGGAGGTCCTCCTCGGTCTCCCTGCGCACGATCACCCGGGCGGACCCGTCGCGGACCGCGACCACGGGCGGGCGCGTCACGTGGTTGTAGTTGCTGGCCATCGAGCGCTGGTAGGCGCCGGAGGCGGGGACGGCGAGCAGGTCGCCCGGCCGGACGTCGGCGGGCAGCGGCAGGTCGCGGACCAGGACGTCCCCGCTCTCGCAGTGCTTGCCGACCACGGTGACCTCCCGGGCGGGGGCCGAGGAGGAGCGGGAGGCCAGGATCGCGGTGTAGGCGGCGCCGTACATGGCGGGGCGGGGGTTGTCGCTCATCCCGCCGTCCACGCTGACGTAGGTGCGGGCGCCGGGGATCTCCTTGACCGTGCCGACCTCGTACAGCGCGACGGCGCTCGGCCCGGCGATGGAGCGGCCGGGCTCGACGGCCAGCCGCACGTGGGCCGGTACGGCCTCGCGCACCGCGGCGATCACCTCGGCGGGACGCGGGGGGAGCGGGTCGCCGGGCCGGTGGACGATGCCCAGGCCGCCCCCGAGGTCGAGCTTGGGGATCGTCACGCCGTTCTCGTCCTCCATGGTCCGCAGGAAGGCGGCCATCCGGCGCGAGGCCAGGGTGAACCCCGCCAGGTCGGTGATCTGCGAGCCGATGTGGGAGTGCAGCCCGGCCAGTTCGAGCGACGGCTCGGCCAGGACCCGGCGGACGGCCTCGGCCGCGAGCCCGGCGCGCAGTGAGAAGCCGAACTTGGAGTCGTCGCCGCCGGTGGCGATGAACTCGTGGGTGTGCGCCTCGACCCCGGGGGTGACGCGGATCATGACGCTCTGCCGTACCCCCGCCTCGGCGGCGACGGCGGCCAGGCGCCCGATCTCGGCGAAGGAGTCGACGACCACGCAGCCGACCCGCCAGGAGACGGCGCGGAGCAGTTCGGCCGGGGACTTGTTGTTGCCGTGGAAGACCACCCGTGCCGGGTCCATGCCGCCGGCCACGGCCACCGCGAGCTCGCCTCCGGTGCACACGTCGAGGCAGAGCCCGGCCGTGTCGAGCCAGCGCACCACCTCGGGGCAGAGGAAGGCCTTGCCGCCGTAGTGCACCTCCCCGTCGGGCAGCGCCCGGCGCCACTCGGCGCAGCGGGCCAGGAAGTCCTCCTCGTCGAGGACGTAGGCGGGGGTGCCGAACTCGGCGGCGAGCTCCCGCACGCCCACCCCGCCGATGTGGAGTTCCTCACCGGCCCACGTCGTGGTGCGCGGCCAGCCGTTCTCGATCACCAAGGTCATGGGGTCGAAGGTAGGGCTTTAAGGCATTTGTCCGGTCTGAGCATCGAAGTTTTCGATGCTCAGACTCGCAAGCATTCACCTGCATTGGGACCGTTACCTGCCGTCGGCAGCATAAGCTCAACTATTCGCAAAACAGGAGCTTAAATGACAAAAAGGACTTATTCCGTCATTGCTGCCGCCCTGATCGTCACGGCGCTCGCGGGCGGTTGCGGGCGCTCGGCGTCGGAGACGGACGCGAACACGGGCGCGGCCGCCGCGGCGGGCAAGACCGCCAAGGACCTGGTGCCCGAGGCCGTGCGCAAGACCGGTGAGCTGCGCATGGCGACCTCGGAGGGCTACCCCCCGATGGAGATGTACAAGGAGGGCACCCAGGAGCTCATCGGCGTCGACCCCGACCTCGCCGCCGCGATCGCCGCCAAGCTGGACCTGAAGATCAAGGTGACCAACGCCGCCTTCGACGGCCTGATCCCCGGCCTGCAGGCCAAGCGCTGGGACATCGTCATGTCCTCCATGAGCGACACCGAGGAGCGCCGCGCGGCCGTCGACTTCGTCGACTACTTCAACGCGGGCGGGGCCGTCATGGTCAAGAAGGGCAACCCCGAGGGCGTCAAGAACCTTGAGGACCTGTGCGGCCGCGTCGTCGTGCTCGCCAAGGGCAGCTCGAACCTCGCGATCGGGCAGCGGCAGAACGACAAGTGCGCCAAGAAGATGCAGATCATGCAGAGCGAGGACGCGCCGACCGGCCTGCTGAGCATCGACTCGGGCCGCGCGGTCGCCACCATCGTCGACTCGCCCGTCGCCGCCATGTACGCCAAGGAGACCGGCAAGTACGACGTGCTGCCCGAGCAGTACGACGCCGGCCCCTGGGGCATCGCGATCGACCGCAACAACGCGGGCCTGCGCGACGCCGTCGCCAAGGCCATGCAGGAGCTGCTGGCCGACGGCGGCTACAAGGAGGTCCTCGAAAGGTACGGCGTGACCTCCAACGCCGTGTCCGAGACGATGGTCAACACCAAGCCGTGGAAGTGACAGGCGCCCCTGAGGTGGCCACCGGCGCGCGGACGGCGTCCGAACCGCACCTGCCCATCGACGCGATCCGCCCGCCCAGGCCCGGCAGGTGGATCGCGGCGGTGGTCGCCGTCTTCGCCATGGTCTGGCTGCTCTACACGATCATCGTCAACGAGAACCTGCACTGGGACGTCATCGTCGAGTACCTGACCGACGGCAGGATCCTCGGCGGTCTGTGGGTCACCATCCAGCTCACCGTGCTGTCCATGGTGATCGGCCTGGCGCTGGGCGTTCTCGCCGCCGTGATGCAGCTGTCCGGCAGCCCCGTCCTGCGGGCCGCCTCCGGGCTGTACACCTGGTTCTTCCGCGGCACCCCGCTGCTGGTCCAGTTGATCTTCTGGTTCAACATCGGGCTGGTCTTCCCCTCCTTCGGCATCGGTGTGCCCTTCGACGGCCCCAAGCTGATCGAGTGGCAGGCCAACGAGCTGATCACGCCCTTCACCGCGGCGCTGCTCGGCCTGGCCATCAACGAGGGCGCCTACATGGCCGAGATCGTCAGGGCGGGCATCCGCTCGGTCGATCCGGGACAGCGTGAGGCCGCGGAGGCGCTCGGCATGTCGCACCGGCAGGTGCTGCGCCGGGTCGTGCTCCCGCAGGCGATGCGTGTGATCATCCCGCCGACCGGCAACCAGTTCATCTCGATGCTCAAGACCACCTCGATGGTCTCGGTCATCGCCGGAGCCGAGCTGCTGACCGTCTCCCAGCGCATCTACCTGGGCAACTTCGAGGTCATCGCGATGCTCATCGTGGCCTCCATCTGGTACATCGTGCTCACCACCATCGCGAGCGTCGGCCAGCACTTCATCGAGAAGCGGTTCGAGCGCGGCCACCACGCGCTGCAGACCAGGGTCCGCCGCAACCTGCGGCCCTTCGGCAAGGGGAGTGTGTGATGGCCGCGGCAGTCACCGGGAGCGCGTCCACGCGGCCCATGGTGCGGATCCGTTCGGTGCGCAAGTGCTTCGGCCCCGTCGAGGTGCTCAAGGGCATCAGCCTCGACGTGCCCGTCGGCGGCGTGGTCTGCGTCGTCGGCCCCTCCGGGTCGGGCAAGTCCACGCTGCTGCGCTGTGTCAACCGCCTGGAGACCATCGACTCGGGCCGCATCTGGGTCGACGGCGACCTGATCGGCTACACCGAGCGGGACGAACGCCTGCACCACCTGCGTCCCGCCCAGCTGTGCGCCCAGCGGCAGGACATCGGCATGGTCTTCCAGCGCTTCCACCTGTTCCCGCACCGCACGGCGCTGGAGAACGTCATGGAGGGCCCGGTCGTCGTCAAGGGCGTCCCCAGGGAGGCCGCCAGAAGACGGGCGATGGAACTGCTCGAACGGGTCGGCCTCGCCGAGCGGGCCACGCACTACCCGGCCCAGCTGTCCGGCGGCCAGCAGCAGCGCGTGGCGATCGCCCGCAGCCTGGCCATGGACCCCAAGCTCATGCTCTTCGACGAGCCGACGAGCGCCCTGGACCCCGAACTGGTCCAGGAGGTCCTGGCGGTCATGCGGGACCTGGCGGCCAGCGGCATGACGATGATGGTGGTGACCCACGAGATGGGCTTCGCCCGCGAGGTCGGCGACAACCTGGTCTTCATCGACGGCGGTGTCATCGTCGAGCAGGGCGACCCCCGGCAGGTGCTCGCCAACCCGGCCAACGACCGCTTCCGCGCCTTCCTCGGGCAGGTGTTGTGAACCACTTCGACCTGCTGCTGCGCGGCGGCCTCGTGATCGACGGGACGGACTCCCCGGACGCCGCGCGCCCGGCCGACGTCGGCGTCGCCGGCGGACGCCTCACCCTGCTTCCCCCGGGAGCCCCGGCCACCGCCGACGAGGTCGCCGACGTGACCGGCCTGGCCGTCGCCCCCGGCTTCATCGACGTGCACACCCACTCCGACGGCGTCACCCTGATCGACGGCGAGCTCGGCCGCGAGATGGTCATGGCCTCGGTGCTGCAGGGCGTGACCACCGAGATCTCCGGCAACTGCGGTTCGAGCCTGTTCCCCGCGCTGCCGGGATGGCTGGCCGCCATGGGCGCGGAGAACCGGGTCTACTTCGGCGGTGACGTCGGCATGTACGAGGGGTTCGCGGAGTTCGGCGCCGCGCACGCCGCCGTGCCGAGGGCCAACCACCTGGCCTCCCTGGTCGGGCACGGCACGCTGCGCAGCGGGGTGATGGGCCCCGTCGACCGGGCGGCGACCCCCGAGGAGCTTGAGGCCATGTGCCTGCTGCTCGACCGGGCGCTGACCGCCGGGGCGGCAGGGCTCTCCACCGGGCTGATCTACACCCCCGGCACCTACGCGGGCACGGACGAGGTCGTCGCGCTCGCGGCCGTCGCGGCCCGGCACGGCAAGCCGTACGTCACCCATCTGCGCGACGAGATGTCCCGGGTGGAGGAGGCGCTTGAGGAGGCCGTCGAGATCGCCGCCAGGAGCGGCGCCCCGCTGCACGTCTCCCACCACAAGACGGCGGGAAAGTACGCATGGGGCCGTACGGAGCGCACTCTCCCCAGAATCTCCACTCTTCGTGCAGACGGGATGGATGTGACATGTGACGTCTATCCCTATACTGCGGGGAGTACGGCGCTGGGCGCGATGCTTCCGCCATGGGCTTCCGAGGGCGGGATCTCCGCGCTGACGGCACGCCTGGCCGACCCCGGCCAGCGCGACCTGATGCGCCTTGCCATCGCCGAAGGTGTCCCCGGATGGGAGAACACCGTCGGCAACGGAGGTTGGGATCGCATCTCGATCGCCTGTGCGCCGCGCCACTCCGAAACGGAGGGGCTCACGATCGCCGAGCTGGCCGTCACCCGCGGCCAGGACCCCCTCGACGTGGCCGCCGCCCTGCTCGTCGCCGAGCAGGGCGAGGTCACGATCATCAGCCACTCCATGGTCGAGGAGGACGTACGGCGGGTGCTCGCGGCGCCGTACTCGATGATCGGCTCAGACGGCGTGCCCAAGCCGGGCGGTCGTCCCCACCCCCGCTGGGCCGGGACCTTCCCCCGGGTGCTCGGCCACTACGCCAGGGACCTGGGGCTGCTCAGCCTGGAGACGGCCGTGCACAAGATGACCGGCATGGCCGCGGCCAGGTTCGGCCTGCGGGGGCGCGGTGTGATCGCCGACGGCGCCCACGCCGACCTGGTCGTCTTCGACCCCGCCACGATCGCCGACCACGCGACCTTCACCGACCCGCTCCTGCCGCCGGCCGGGGTGCACCGGGTGGTCGTCGCCGGGCGGACCGTGGTCCGCGACGGCGCGGAGACCGGCGCCAGGCCGGGAAGGGTGCTGGCCGCATGAGCGCCGAGGTGGTGGACCAGGAGGGACCGGGCACCCTCGCGGTCTCGGTGCCCGGGCTGCTCGCCCTCCGGGAGGACACCGAGATGGTCCTCGCCAGCGCGGGCAAACTGCTGCTGCTGGCCGTGACCGCCCGGCGGATCGTCTCGGGGGAACTCGACCCCGCCGAACCGGTGGAACTGCGCCAGGAGGACCGCTGCGGCGGCTCGGGGCTGCTCGGCCTGTTGTCGGCCCCCTCCTGGACGGTCGCCGACCTGGCCGTGCTCGTGGCCTCGGTGAGCGACAACACCGCGACCAACGCGCTGCTGCGCCGCGTCGGCCTGGAGGAGGTGGCGCGCGGCGCCGCCGAACTGGGCTTCGTCCGGACCCGTGTCCTCGACCGCATCCGCGAGCCCCGGCTGCCCTCGCACCCGCCCACCTTCGCCGTCGGCACGGCGGGTGAGCTGGCCGCGTTCGCGGCAGGGCTCGACGGGCGCACGGAGTGGACCCGGCTCATGCTGCGCTGGATGGCGCACAACGGCGACCGGAGCCTGGTCCCGGCCCTGCTGCCGCACGAGGCCGAGGACCGTGAGGTTCCCCAGGCGCCTGCGCGGGGGATGGTGTGGGTGGCCAACAAGACAGGAACCGACACCGGGGTGCGGACCGACGTCGGGGTGATGATCGGCCCCGGCGGCAGGATCGGCTACGCCGTGCTGGCCAACGGCCCCGCCGGGAGCGAGCACGCCCTGGTCCGGCGCGTCCGCGAGGCGGGCCTGCGCGTCGGAGCCCTGGCCGGGCTCACCGGACAGGACTCCTGAGGCCCCGTACGGCGGGCGGCTCCTCCGTCCGCCGTACGGGCAGGGAACCCCGGCTATTTGTCGCTCTTCGCCAGAAAAGCCCAGGAAACAGTGGAAATCCATCGCTGGAACGCGCTAACACTGTTCGAAGGCAGGAGCGGGACGACATGACACGGGCCCGCCGACGGGAGGAACGCCAGTGGAGCTCCACGAGTACGCACGTCACGACGCCGTCGGGCTGCGGGACCTGATCGCGGCGGGCGAGGTGACGGCGGCCGAGGTCGAACAGGCCGCCAGAAGGGCGCTGGAGGCGGCCGACGCCGAACTCAACGCCCTGGCCCTGCCGCCGTTCTCCCCGGCGCTCGACCACGCGGCGGACGGGCCGCTCGCGGGCGTGCCCTTCCTGATCAAGGACAGCGGGCCGATGGCGCGGGGCGTGCCGTCCTTCCTGGGCAGCAGGGGCCTGGAGACGGTCCCCGGCCACGACAGCGAGCTGATGACCCGGCTGCGGGCCGCGGGCCTGGTCACCCTGGGCCTGACCACCGTGCCGGAGATGGTGGTCAGCTTCTCCACCGAGTCGCTCAAGCACGGGCCGACCCGCAACCCCTGGGACCTGGAACGCGGCGTCGGCGGATCGAGCGGTGGGGCCGCCGCCCTGGTCGCCGCGGGCGCCGTGCCCCTCGCGCACGGCACGGACGGCGCGGGCTCCATCCGCGTCCCCGCCTCCTGCTGCGGCCTGGTCGGGCTCAAGCCCAGCCGGGGCCGTGTCTCCAGCGGCCCCGACGCCGCCGAGGTGACGTTCGGGATGTCCTGCGACTTCGGGCTGACCCGCACCGTCAGGGACGCCGCCGCCCTGCTCGACGCCGTCCACGGCCCCGCCGCGGGCGACAAGTACACCGCGCCGCCCCCGGCCAGGCGCTACACCGAGGAGATCGGCGCGGACCCCGGCAGGCTGCGGATCGCCGTCACCACCACGGCCTGGTCGGGCGCCGCGGTCGACCCCGAGGTGGCCGCCGCGGCGGTCGCGACCGGCAGGACCCTGGAGGGAATGGGCCACCTCGTCACCGAGGCGAGCCCCGAGGTCGACTGGGACCTCGTGATCGGCGGCGTCGTGCCGGTCGCCGTCGCCTGCGTCGCCTCGGCCGCGGCTCCGGGAACGACCCCTGGGACGCCCCCTGACCCCGAACGGTTCGAGGCGGTCACCAGGCACGCCCTCGACGTCGCCGGAGACCTCGGCGCCCTCGACCTGATGGGCGCCCTCGCCGCGCAGAACCGGATCAGCCGCTCCGTCGGCGCCTTCTTCACCGGGCACGACCTCCTCATCACCCCCACCCTGGGGCAGCTGCCCGCGCCGCACGGAACCCTGCGCTACGACGACCCCGGCCACACCATGACCAGCTGGCACGAGAGCCTCTTCGAGTACGGCCCCTTCACGGTGGTGTTCAACATCGCCGGGCTGCCGGCCGTCAGCCTGCCGCTCGGCTGGAGCCGGGACGGGCTGCCGATCGGCGTGCAGCTGGTCGCGCCGTACGGCCGTGAGGACCTGCTGCTGCGGCTGGCCTCCCACCTGGAGGAGGCCCTGCCCTGGCGGGGCCGGGTCCCCGGCGTCTTCACCGGCGCCTGAGCCGCGCTCAGCGCAGGGCGTTGCGGATCTGGGCCGAGGCGTCGCGCAGATAGTCGATGAAGGACCGCAGCGCCGGGTTGGGGTTCGTCGGCCGGACCGCCGCCCCGATCCTGCGGTAGAGCCTCGGGCCGTCCAGGCGGCACATCTGGATGCCCGAGGCGCCCTGCGCGCCGAGACTGGGCACGAGGGCGACCCCCAGCCCGGCCCTGACCAGCCCCAGCGTCACCTCGTAATGGTCGCTGCGGCAGCGGATCGTCGGGTTGAACCCCTCAAGGGCGCTGGCCCGCTCAAGGACCGAGACCGGGGTGTCGGTGCCGTAGGTGGTGATCCACGGCTCCTCGGCCAGGTCCGCCAGCCGTACCCGCGGGCGCTGGCCCGCCGGGTGGCCGAGCGGTACGACCAGCAGTTGCGGCTCGTCGAACAGGTGGGTGACCTCGACCCCCTCCGGGGCCTTCCACGGGTCGAGGGCGTGCTCGAAGACCACCAGCACGTCCAGGGCGCCGCGCTCCAGGTCGGGCAGCAGCTCGTGCGGCTGGCCGAGCACCAGGTCCAGCTCGACGGCGGGATGACGGGCGGTGAAGGTCGACAGCGCCAGCGGCAGCAGCCGGTATCCGGCGGAGGCGAAGAACCCGATCCGCAGCTGGCCCGCGTCGGCCCTGGCCTGGGCCAGCAGGTCCTTCTCCGCCGCCTCGATGATGTCCAGGACCTCCTGGGCCCTGGTCGCCAGCCGCCGTCCCGCCCCGGTCAGCCGCAGGCTCTGCGCGCCCCGCTCGACCAGGCCGACACCCGCCTCCTCCTCCAGCTTCGACAGCTGGTGGGACACGGCGGACGGCGAGAGCCGCAGGACACGCGCTGCCCCGGCTATGCTCCCGGTCCTGAAGACCTCAAGGAGCACCCGCAGGCGTTGACTGCTCAGCACGTTTTCAGTATCGGCGCAGGCAGGGGGTGCCGAGCACGGGGCGCAAGGACCGGAAGGTGAGACGAGAAGGTGAGAAAAAAGGGCGGAGACGCCGACCCCCGGCTCCTCGACCGAGGAACCGGGGGGACGCGAAGGGCGCGGGCCGGGTCAGGCGCTCTTGCGGCGCTGTGCGCGCAGGATGGCCAGGCGCTCGTTGAGGACCTCCTCCAGATCCTCGATGGTGCGGCGCTCAAGTAGCATGTCCCAGTGGGTCCGCGGGGGCTTTACCTTCTTGGTCTCCGGCAGTTCTCCGTCCACCCGTAGCGCCGTCGCACCGCACATCCGGCACTCCCAGGTCGCCGGGATCTCCGCCTCGGCGGCGAGGGGAACGTCGAATCGATGGCCCTTCGGGCAGGTGTAGGACACCTCCTGGCGCGGGGCCAGATCGGTGTTGCGGTCGTTCTCGTAGCTGGTCGCCCCGAGTCGGGTACCGCGTAGCGCACGCTCGCCCATGTCTCAATGCCTCCTGAGGGCCCCGTCGTGAGGGGTTCGTCTCCCACGGCGTACAACGCTTGATACCGTGTGTGGATTCCCACACCCGGGGTGATCCAATCGCGCCTTCTTGACCCGGTCTGCGGAGAGAGCCGTTCTCGGGCCGCTCAGATGCGCTCGGGAACCCTGTTGCCCGCGGCCCTGATCGCCTTCGGCAGGTTGATCGCTCCCAGCGCCACCAGGCCGACCAGGAAGAACACCAGCAACGACAGTACGCCGAGCCGGTAGCTGTCGGTCAGCTGCAGGGCCACGCCCAGGGCGAAGGAACCGAGAAACGTCGAACCCTTGTCGCTGATCTCGTAGAGGCTGTAGTACTCGGCCTCCTTGCCCGCCGGGATCACATGGGAGAACAACGAACGCGACAGGGCCTGGGTGCCGCCCATCACGATCGCGATCGCGAAGGCCAGCGCGAAGAACGGCAGCGCCGAGCCCCTCGGCAGGAAGTAGGCCACGCCGACCACGGCCATCCAGGCGACCAGCGCGCTCATCACGACCCGCTTGGCCCCGTAGGAGGAGGCCAGCCTGCCCAGCAGCAGGGCGCCGCCGAAGGCGACGAACTGCACCATCAGGATCGCCGCGATCCGCGAGGTCTGGCTCAGCCCCAGCTCCTTGTCGGCGTAGGTGGCCGAGAAGGAGATGACGGTCTGCACGCCGTCGTTGTAGATCAGGTAGGCCACCAGGAAGGCCAGCGTCAGCGGATACCTGCGCAGCTCCGCGAGCGTACGGCCCAGCTGCCTGAAACTGCCCGTGACGACCGTGCCGTGCGCCCCGGCCGCCGAGCCCGGGTTGCGCAGCCTCAGCATCGGGATGATCGTGAACCCCGCCCACCACAGGCCCGCCGAGGCCAGGCAGATGCGCACGGCGTCGGTCTCGGAGACGCCGAGGGTCTCGTGCCCCAGGAAGAGCGCCAGGTTGAGGGCCAGCAGCAGGCCGCCGCCGAGGTAGCCGAAGCCCCAGCCGCGCGCCGAGACCCGGTCGCGTTCGTCGGCGGTCGAGATCTCCGGCAGGAACGAGTTGTAGACGACGAACGCCGTCGAGAACCCCAGGCTGGCCACGATGAACAGCACTCCGCCCAGCAGGTATCTCCCGTCGGAGACGAACCACATGCCGACCGTGGCCCCGGCGCCGACGTAGGCGAACAACCCCATGAGCTCCTTCTTGCGCCCGGTGTGGTCGGCCAGGGCCCCGGCCACGGGCATCAGGATGATCTGCAGGACGGCCGCCGCCCCGACCACGAAGGAGTAGTAGGCGCTGGGCCGTACGTCGAACCAGAGCACCGGCACGTACGGCCTGCCCCCGGCGGCGTTCTCGGCGATCGTCGTCAGATAGGGGCCGAGGAAGACGGTCAGCACGGTGGAGTTGAAGGCGGAGTTCGCCCAGTCGTAGAAGTACCAGCCGCGCTGCTGCCTGCGGCGGGCGAGGGGGGATTCCTCGACGGCCTGTCCTGCGGTCATGGGCGTCCTTTGCTCACGGGGGGACGGGGGTCGTGCGCTCACGGAGAGAGGGGTCAGGCGGCGCCGGGGTGCCACTGCCCTCGGGCCTGGAGCACCTCGCGCAGGCCGGAGATGTTGTCGGTCATCACACCGTCCACCCCAAGGTCGAGCAGGCGCTCCATCTCCCGGGGGTCGTTGACGGTCCACACGTGGATCTGCATGCCGAGGGCGTGCGCGGTGCGCACCAGCGCGGGCGTGGTGACGCGCAGCCCGCGAAAGCCCAGCGGGACCTGCGCGCACGGCACGCCCGCGCGGGCCAGCCGGGCCAGCAGGCGGCCGTAGCCCGACGTGGTGGCCGCGGCGCGCAGGGCCGCCACCCCGCGTGGCCCCAGGGAGGAGCAGACCGGCCTGCCGACGGCGGCACGGGCGCGGGCGAGCCGTTCGTCGGAGAAGGACGTCAGGCAGACCCTGTCGTAGGCGCCGGTCCGCCTGATCGCCTCGGCCAGCGGGGCGATGGCCGAGGCCTCCTTGACGTCGATGTTGAAGCGCGCCTCGGGCCAGGAGCCCAGCAGGTCGTCCATGAGCGGGATCTCGTCGACGCCGTCGATCCGCGCCTGACGCACCAGCCGGTACGGCAACTCGGCGATGCGGCCCCGCCGGTCGGTCACCCGGTCCAGGGTGTGGTCGTGGAAGGCCAGCAGCACCCCGTCCGAGGTGGCGTGCGCGTCGGTCTCCAGGTAGGTGTATCCGAGCTCGACGGCGCGGGCGAACGCGGCGTGGGTGTTCTCCCGGCCCTCGGCCGCCCCGCCCCGGTGGGCGAAGGCGAGCGGGCCGGGATGGTCGAGGAAGGCGTAACGGGGCTGCACGTGCAGGAGTATGCCCGTTACAGGCACGGCCCGTCATCGCCGGAAGCTGAACGTTCGGGAACCACCCGCCTCCGGCGGGCCGCTCACTGCACTCCGGTCACCCCGCCCCCGGCCGGGAGCCCGGCCCACTCCCTGCGGCGCGCCTCGGCGACCACGATGGCGGTCGCGACCGCCACGTTGAGCGAGCCGACCCGGCCGACCTGCGGGATGTAGCAGACGGCGTCGGCGGCCTCAAGCAGCGCGGGGGAGCAGCCGTGGTCCTCCCCGCCGACCACCAGGCACACGTCACCGTCCAGCTTGGCCTCGTGCAGCGGTACGGCGTCGCCGGTCAGCTCGATCGCGACCACCGTGAACCCCTCGGCCCTGGCCGCCCGCACCGCCTCCGCCGAGGGGACCGGCTCCTCCCAGGCGACCAGGCGGTCGGTGCCGAGGGCGGTCTTCTGCGCCTTCGGGTTGGTCGGGGGAGTGGCGTTGCCCGCCAGCCAGATCCGGTCCACACCGAACGCGGCGGCCGTACGGAAGATGGAGCCGATGTTGAACGGGCCGGTCACCGACTCGACGATCAGGGCCAGGCGTCCCCCGGTGTTCCTGCGCCAGGTGCGGTTGAGCCGCTTGACGTCGGTCGGCCGCAGCTGCCTGCGCGGGTTGGCGGTCATCGGTCGTTCACCGTTCCTCGTCCGTTGTCGTTCTTCGTCTCGCCCATCGGCCCGCTCACCGCTCCTGGTCCGCGGGGCGGGCGCCGACCCGGAGGATCCGGTAGGAGGAGCGGGAGGCGGCGCGCTCGGCGGGCCAGCCCTGATCGTTCAGCCAGCGCTGCAGGGAGTCGGAGCCCAGGTGCTTCTGGACGACCAGATGGGCCTGGCCGTCCGGGGTCAGCCGGGACAGCCAGCGGGCCAGCATCTCGTGCAGCGCGGCCTTGCCGATGCGGATCGCCGGGTTGGACCAGATGGCGGAGAAGCGCACCTCGGGGGGGACCTCGTCGACGTGCACCGACCTTACTTTGTCAAGGGCGGCGGTCTGGGCGTTCCTCGCACACAGCTCGACCGACCTGCGGTTGACGTCCACGGCCCACACGGTCGCCTCAGGCGCGCGTGAGGCCATCGTCAGCGCGATCGGCCCGTAACCGCAGCCCAGGTCGAGCAGGTCGCCCGTCGCGGGCGGGGCGGGCACGCTCTCCAGCAGGATGCGGGTCCCCTGGTCGACCCGCTCGGGGGAGAAGACCCCGCTGTCGGTCTCAAGTCTCAGGTGCAGGTCGGGGAGCACGAGCGTGACCGAGCCCGGGCGGCTGGCGGTCTGGGGACGCTCCTCGAAGTAGTGGGCCACGTCGTAGAACGTTACCAACGGTGGGGACCCGGTCAGGGCAGCCGTGATCCCAGCAGCCCCGCCGTCACGGCCACCAGCAGCCCGGTCACGATCGCCGCGACCACGAACCACTGGCTGACCTCCTGGTTGACCGTGCGGTAGCCCAGCGAGGTGCCGATCTGCTCGTACACCTCCCGCAGCTGGCTGCCCGACTCCGCCTCGTAGGCCCGTCCCGAGGTGCCCTCGGACAGGGACTGCAGGGTGGTCTTGTTGACCGGCACGTTCACGTCGCGGCCGTCGATCGAGACGGTGCCCTCCTGGGTGCCGTAGGCGATGGTCGAGACCGGCACGCGCGCGTTCATCGCGGCGTCGATGGCGTCGCCGACCGAGCGGCCCGAGGTGTTGTCGCCGTCGGACAGCAGCACGATCGCCGCGGGCGGCGGGTCGGTGACGGCCTGCTGGTCGAAGGAGCGCAGGGAGTCGATCGAGCTGAAGACCGCCTCGCCGATGGCGGTGCCGGCCCTGGTGGTGAGGTTGCCGATGGAGGTGACGACGGCCTGGTGGTCGGTGGTGGGGGAGACCACGACCGAGGCCGAACGGGCGAAGGCGACGACGCCGACGTTGAAGCGCTCGGGCAGGTCCCTGACGAACCGCTGGGCCGCCTCCTTGGCGGCGCTCAGCCTGCTCGGCGGGACGTCGGCGGCCTCCATCGACAGCGAGACGTCCATCGCGATGATGATCGTGGCGCGGTCGCGCGGAACCCGTACGGAGTCCGCGGGCCGGGCGGCGCCGACGACCAGCAGGCCCATCATCAGCAGGAACAGCAGCGGAGCCAGGTGCCTGCGCCAGTCGGGCCCGGAGGGGGCGACCAGCGTCAGCAGCGGCAGGTTGGTGAAGCGCACCGCGTAGCGCCGCCGGGCGAACTGGGCGACCACATAGCCCGCGACGAGCAGCGCGAGCACCGCGAACAGCCACAGCCACGCCGGTGAGAGGAAGGTCATCTGGCCGCTCCCGGGACGATGGACCGGTGCGCCAGGTGGGCCGTGCGCCGCTGCCGCAGGACGAAGCGGGCGATGTCCGCCACCCAGTCGCGGTCGGTGCGCAGCACCAGGTGCGAGACCCCGCAGCGCCGCAGCGCCACCGCGGTGGCCTCCCGCTGGGCGGCGGCGGCCCGCGCGTAGGCCGCGCGGACCCTGCCGGTCAGGCGGATCCTGCGGGCGCGGCCCGTCTCCGGATCGGTCAGGGTGACCAGGCCGACCGGCGGCAGTTCGAGTTCACGCGGGTCGATCACCTCGACGGCCAGCACCTGGTGCCGGGCGGCCAGGCGGCGGATCGGCCGTTCCCAGGGCGGCTCGGCGCCGGGATCGAGGACCGGGGCGGCGTCGAGGAAGTCGGAGACCACCACCCGCAGGCCGCGCCGCCGCCGCGCCGAGGCCAGCACCCCGATCGCCTCGGCCAGGTCGGGGGCGTCCGCGACGGGACGGCCCCTGGGCGCCTGGGCCAGGGAGTTCAGCAGGCCGTACAGGGCGGGCCTGCCGCCTCTGGCGGGCATCCGGTGGACGTACTCGTCGTGCAGGACGTAGGCGCCGAACCGGTTGCCGATCCGGCTCGTCAGGAAGCCGATCGCACCGACCGCGGCGACCACCAGGTCCCTCTTCTCCATCGTGTCCGTGCCGAAGTCCATGCTGGGCGACAGGTCGGCCAGCGCCCAGGTCTCCAGCTCCCGGTCGGCGATCAGGTCGCGCACGTGCGGGACGGTCGTGCGGGCGGTCACCGCCCAGTCCATCCTGCGGATGTCGTCCTCACCGGGGACGTAGACCCTGCTGTCGCCGAACTCGCCGCCGGGGCCGGGCAGCAACCCCTGGTAGGAGCCGTGCAGCAGGCCGTCCAGGCGTCTGACGATGGTCAGTTCGAGCCGTCGCAGCGCCCGCTCCGAGGCGCCGGTGACGCCCGTCACCGTGAGTCCTGGTTCCACACGACCAGGGGCGGGGGCACGGCCGCCAGCACCCGCCCGACCACGTCCTCGGGGTTCACCCCGTCGGCGAGGGCGTCGAAGGTGAGCATCAGGCGGTGGGACATCACGTCGGCGGCCACGTCGCGGACGTCGTCGGGCAGCAGGTAGTCGCGGCCCCGCAGCAGGGCCAGGCCGCGGCCTGCGGCGACCAGGCCGAGGGTGGCGCGGGGGCTGACCCCGATCTCGATGTCGTCGGCCAGCTCCGCCAGGCCGTACTCGGCGGGGGAGCGGGTGGCCATCACCAGCCGGACCACGTAGTCGGCGACCAGGTGGTGCACCGACACCTGTTCCGCGGCGGCCTGCAGCGCGATCAGCCGCGCCGGGTCGAGCACGGTCCTCGGCTCAGGCGGGGTCACGCTCATCCGGTGCAGGATCTCCAGCTCCTCGTGGGCGCTGGGGTGGGCGACCCGGATCCTGAACAGGAAGCGGTCGCGCTGGACCTCGGGCAGCGGGTAGACGCCCTCGGACTCGATCGGGTTCTGGGTGGCCAGCACGATGAACGGCCTCGGCAGCCGGTGGGTGCGTCCCGCGAGCGTCACCTGGCGCTCGGCCATGACCTCAAGCAGCGCCGACTGCACCTTGGCCGGGGCGCGGTTGATCTCGTCGGCCAGCAGGAAGTTGACGAACACGGGCCCGAGCTCGACGTCGAACTCCTCGCGGGAGGGATGGTAGACCCGGGTTCCCACGATGTCGCTGGGCACCAGGTCGGGGGTGAACTGGATGCGGGCGAAGTCACCGCCGACGACGGTGGCCAGCGTCGAGGCCGCCAGCGTCTTGGCCACCCCGGGCACGCCCTCCAGCAGGCAGTGGCCACGGGCGAGCAGGGCGACGAGCAGGCGTTCGACCATGTGCTCCTGGCCCACGATGACCCGCCGGACCTCGGCCAGGGCCTCGCGCAGCAGTCCGGCGTCGGTCTCGCTCGGCAGTTCTTCCGCGACGGTCATGTTGACATTCCACCAAATGAAGTGCCGGGTCGCACGGCTGGTCGGGTGCCCATTTCCCGTTCCTACCCACAACGCGGTGCCCGTGTGGACGAGGGGACGTCCGCGCCGTGTGCTTTCATGGCAGGCGTGGCCAGTCCGCTTCAGCACGGTGACCCGCCCCACCTGGGGCCCTTCGTGCTGCGGGCGCGGCTGGGGGTCGGTCCCGCCGGGCTGGTCTACCTCGGGCAAGGCTCCGACGGCAGGCAGGTCTCGGTCGCGGTGCTCACCAGGGGCGCCGCGCACGACCCCGCGGCCCGCGACCGCTTCGTCACCGGCATCCGCGAGGCGGCGGCGAGCCGTTCGGGGATGCGGGGCTGGATGGTCAGGGCGGCCCGCGGCCGTACGGCGGTCGCGGACACGATGCCCCAGGTTCTGGCGATGGACGGCGGAGACGCGCCGTGGGTGGCGACGCCGTACGAACCGGGCAGGGCGGGGGCGGAGCGCTTCCTCGAACCGGTGCTGGTGCGCGGCACACTGATCGGCGAGCGGCACGGCCCCGACTTCGCGCCGCACTGGGTGAGCGATCGCTCGCCCGCGCTGCCCGCGCCGCCGGTCGGAGCGCCGCCACCCGTCGAGACGCGTCGTTCCGTGCTTTTCGCCACGGCCACGCTCGCCGTGCTGCTGGTGCTGCTGGCCGTGATGCTGCTGGTGCTGCTGCGCAGGCAGGAGGAGGGGGCGCCGCCGCCGAGGCCGCGCCCGCAGACGACGTTCGTGCCGACCCCGCCGCCGGTTCCCGCGACGACCGAGCCGGGGCAGCCGACCCCCTCGCCGTCCCCTTCGGAGAGCGGTGGTGGCAGGCCGGGGCCGGGGGAGGGCGACGAGGACGACGGTTCCCCCATCTGAGGAGTCCCGCCGGGTGGCTCACGGAGCCCGCGGTGTCACCTGGGGGAGACGAAGCCCGACTCGTAGGCGGCGATGACGGCCTGGGGGCGTTCGCGGGCGTCGAGTTTGGACAGCACGTCGCTCACGTGCGTCCTGATCACGTCCGTGCCGACGGCCAGTTCCACGGCGATCTCACCGTTCGACAGGCCGCGTGCCATCAGGCGCAGTACGTCCGCCTCGCGTTCGGTGAGCCTGCCGATGCCGGGGACGGTCCTGCCGTCGCCGTGCAGGGCGGCGAGGGTGCGTACGGCGGAGGGGAAGAGCAGGCGGTCTCCGGCGGCCACGGTCCTGATCGCCTGGACGAGTTCGTCGGGGCGGGTCCGTCTGAGCAGGAAGCCGCTCACCCCGGCTCGCAGCGCCTCGTAGACGAGGTCGTCGTTGCCGAAGGTGGTGATCACGATGATCTTGGGGGGTTCGGGCGGGGAGAGCAGGTGCCGGATGGCCTGGACGCCGTCCACCGCGGGCATCCGCACGTCCATGAGCACCACGTCGGGGCGCAGTTCGCGTGCGGCGGTCAGGGCCCCGGCGCCGTCGGCCGCCTCGCCGACCACGGTGAGCCCGGGTTCGGAGTCGATGATGATCCGCAGCCCCGTGCGGGTCAGGTCCTCGTCGTCGGCGATCACCACGCGCAGGGTCATGGCCATGACCATACAGACCGCGCCCGCAGGGGCCCGCCCCGCATCGTTGGAGGTCTTTCCCGGGCCGCTGCTGTAGGGAAAGGGCAGGGCTCATCGGTGATTTACGAGCTTGCCGGGAGTTGCGAGGAAAGCCGGGCTGTCGCCTTTTGGTGTGGCATGCCCGTCAAGTCTCAAGTTTGAGAAGTGGCATGAAAAGGCGTGCCGCGCCCGGTTTGTCGTGCTTGGGGCATGAAAAACCCCTGACGAGAAAAGCGCTGGCCAGTCACTCTTCGCGTCAGGGGTTGGTGCTACGTGAGAATCCTCGTGCCTCTATGACGGTGCCCGCTGTGCACATGAGCGGCCGTCACAGGCGCCTAGTTGTTGTTGCTGCTAGGGCTGAGGATGGGGATGTTGACGTCGCACAGGTTCAGGCCGAGGCCGAGGCCCAGGAGCAGGCCGAGACCCTGGTTGTTGGTGGAGCAGGTGGTCTCGCTGCTGGTGACGTCGACGTCCTGGTCGTGGCCGACGTGGAACGGCGGCACGTGGTAGGGCGACGGGAAGGGGTCGGTAGCAGCGGAGGCCGCGGTGGCCTGCGTCATGGCGGCGACAGCCAGGGCGCTTGCGACGGCCGCGCCGACGATAACGCGACGGATCATGGTATTCCTCCATGGAGACTAATGGGAAATTCTGGGCGAATCAGCGTGAGTGCCTTTCGGCTCCCTGCGGATCGCCAGGGACAATGATTGTGCATCGAGGGTCTGGATTTCAACGTTGTCGAGCAACTGGAAAGTAAAGTACTGAGGGTTTATCTCAAAAAATAGAATATGATCGTTTTGGTCCTTTGGGGACGACAGTGATATGTCATCGATGGCGCTTTTTTCTGTCTCCGGTGTATCTGGTACTGACATGTCGTAAAAGCGCGACAAACGAGCCCTTTGCGGGAATTGGTGCACGGATATTTCCCGACACTTCCGACGAGATCGACCACGTCGATCGCGTCAGGCGGCGTCCCGCACGCCGTGCGAGGCCGGAGATCGTGGCCCGCTCCGGCTGGGAGACGGGTGGAACGTGACCTGTGCCATATCCATGTCGTGGCCGTGTCGTGGTCGTACGGCAGGGCCGACGGGTGTCCTGAGGGAGTTCGGCGGACGGCCCGGGAGGGCCGCCGGCCTCCGGCGGCCGTCATCGGCGGGCGGGAAGGAGCGCGGAGGTTCGGAGATCGTGCCCCTGACGGGCGGCTCCTCAGGGAAATCCGAGGTCAAGACGCCCCGATTTTTCCCCCGAAAAGGTATGAATGTACTTCCTGCGGGCACGCGATCCAGAAGCCGAGCCGCCAACCGTCGAGCTTCCTCACCGTCATTGGATCGCCTATGTCTCTTCAGGGCAACGTCATCCCCATCATCCACTGGTCGCGCCGTTCTCTCTGTCTCACCGAGGACCCCGAACTCTTCTTCCCCGTCTCCACGGAGGGGCCGGGGCGGGAGCAGTACGAGCAGGCCAAGGCCGTGTGCCGCCGCTGCCCGGTGCAGCACCGCTGCCTGGAGTACGCCCTGAACACCCACCAGATGTACGGGGTGTGGGGTGGGACGAGTCCCGACGAGCGCAGGGCGGCGATGACGGCGCCCAGACGCGGGGCCAGGTGACGGATCACGGGAACGGGGCCGTACCCCTCAGCGGGGGCGGCGCCGCGCGGCGGGGTGGGTGAGGACCCCGGCGCGGAAGGAGGGCGCGGCGTCCCCGGCCTGCCGTGACTCCTCGATCAGGGCGGCCAGCCGGGCGGCGGTGCGCTGCGAGGTGTCACCGCAGCAGACGTTGGTGAGCACGTGGGTCGTCTCCGCGCTCTGGGAGAGCGCGAGGATCCGGGAGGCCCACCGCCTGAGCTCGGTCTCGGTGTACCGGTAGGAGAAACGCTCCTCGACGTTCCCGCCCACCCACCGCGACGAGTGGCCGTGCAGGCGGACCACGGCGAGGTCGGAGGTCACGGCCGTCACCGGAGGGATCGAGGAGGGGTGGCCCTGGGGCATGTCGACGCACACGTAGGGGATGTCGTGCTCGGCGAGGAAGCCCAGGGTCGCGGCGCGGCCGGCCCCCTCCATCCAGGTCCGGTTGCGGAACTCGACACAGATCCGCATCGGCGCGCATCGGCGGGCACAGTCGAGGACGCGCCGCCTGCCGTGCTCTCCGGCGGGCAGCCACGGCGGGAACTGGAACAGCAGGGCGCCTAGCTTGCCCGCCTCGTGCAGCGGGGTGAGCGCGCCGAGGAAGCGCCGCCAGACCTCCTCGGCGATCTGCGGGCCGACGCCGTCCAGATAGAGGCGCTCTGGTACCTCGCCGAGCGTGTCCCGCAGGTCCTTGTAGAGCGCCTCGGGGCGGGTCGGATGACCGGTGAGCAGGGAGAACGCCTTGACGTTGAAGACGAAGCCCGCCGGGGTGCGGTCCCGCCAGGCCTGCACGGTCCGCAGTGACGGCGGGTGGTAGTAGGTGGAGTCGACCTCCACGATCGGGAACCGCGAGGCGTACCAGGCCAGTCGCGCGGCCGGGGTCGAGGCCTCCTCGGGATACCAGCCCGACTCCAGCAGCGACCTGTCCGTCCAGGAGGCCGTACCGACCAGAATCCGGCCCGGGCGGGCCGTCCGGTGGATGGCGTGTGTCATGTCCCGCCCCTGCCCCCGCGCCGGCTCCTCTCACCCGTGAGCCGACCGTGAGCCGACCGTGAACCACCCGCCCGCCGTTCGAACGCCGTCCGGGAGGCCCTCTGTGCGACCGGTTTACCGAAGTTTCCAGCTTTAGTGAAATGTCGCCGTTTCCGAGGGTCGGTCACTAGGGTTGCCCGGGTGGGGGCGGATACGGGGACACGGGTGTGGAGCGAACTGCGGGTTTCCTCGGCGCCGAGGGTCTCGGTGTCGATCTCGCCGAATCTGACGGCTCTGGCCGTGATCGCCGACGCGCTGGCGGGCAGACGGAGGGGGCTGCCCGAGCGGTGGCGGCGGGTGATCCAGGATTCGGTCGGCCCGCAGGCGCGTGAGGCGGTCAGGCCGCTCGGCGCGCCGGGATACTCGGTCGTCCCCGACAGCGTGGTGCC
Source organism: Streptosporangium sp. NPDC000239 (assembly GCF_040300765.1). NCBI lineage: Bacteria > Bacillati > Actinomycetota > Actinomycetes > Streptosporangiales > Streptosporangiaceae > Streptosporangium > Streptosporangium sp. NPDC000239. The sequence goes on from NZ_JBEPEI010000011.1 coordinate 42,168, forward strand.
CCAGACCCCGATCGAGGGCTTCTCCGTCGCCTCGCAGGCCGAGCTGCTGCGCGCGGTACCCGAGGAGCAGCTGACCGCCGACCTCGAACAGGCCTTCGGCGAGCAGGGGGTGCCCGAGCACTGGCGCTGGGCCGCCGACCGGCCGAAACGCTGGCTGGCGGGGTACGCGGCGGCGCTCGGGGACGTGTGGGACGCGACGGGGCCGGTGTGGGCGCGAGCCGCGTCCCTGCTGGACCGGGAGGTCGAGCGGGTCGGCACCGCCGTCGTCAGGGGCGGCCTCGACGTACTGCTGAGCTCCCTGAGCGAGCGGATCCAGTACGGCGAGGACGGGCTGCTGATCGCGGACCTGGAGCCGAGCCGGTACGACCTCGGCGACCGCAGGATGATCCTGGTGCCGATGCTGGCCGGGCGTGACGCCGTGATCGTGAAGCTGGACCACCCCGAGGTGGTGTGGATCGCCTATCCGGTCCCCGGAGCCGAGACGCTGTGGCACGGGCCCAACCCCCGGGCGGCCGACGAGCTGACGGCGCTGATCGGGCCGGTGCGCGCGGCGCTGCTGCACACCCTGGACCAGCCCGCCACGATGAGCGCCCTGGCCGCCGGGGCGGGGATGGTGCCCAGCGCGATCACCTACCACTGTGAGCGGCTGGTCGCGGCGGGCCTGGTCAGCCGCGAACGGCGGGGCCGTGAGGTGTGGATCGTCCGTACCCGCAGGGGCGAGGAACTGCTGGACCTGTTCCGGCACTGAGGCCCGCCGGGGCCGAGGCCCGCGCGATCCGTCGCGGGGGCGTGTGCGAACCTTGGCCCATGGCTACTGCGCGCTGGAACGGCGAGATCATCGCGGAAAGCGACGAGACGGTGATCGTGGAGGGCAACCACTACTTCCCGATCGAGTCCGTCTCCTCCGAGTACCTCAGGCCGTCGGAGACCACCACCGTCTGCGGCTGGAAGGGCACGGCGAACTACTACACGCTGCACGTCGAGGGGGCGGAGAACCCCGACGCCGCCTGGTACTACGCGGACCCGAAGGAGGAGGCCGCCCAGATCAGGGGACGGGTGGCCTTCTGGAAGGGCGTCGAGGTCACCGGCTGAGCCGGCTGCGGGACGGAGCGGAAAAGGAAGGGGGACGGCCGCGGTGCCGTCCCCCTTCCCGTGGCCGGGCGCCGGCGCACCGGTTCAGTGCACCAGTTCGGCCTCGACCTCGTGGCCGTACAGCCAGGCGTTCTGCCGCAGCGGGTCGCCCTTGGCGAAGCCCTCGTCGCGCCTGCGCTGTTCGGGACCGTCGGGCAGGTGGTTGACCACCTCGCGCCCCCGGCTGCCGAGCTGCACCTGGGAGGCTCTCGGCTTGCGGATCTCCTCGTAGCGCAGCAGCGCCCGCGCCGCGGTCTCCGGCGTCGCCTCCCGCAGGCATCCGGCCAGGACCGTGGCGTCCTCGACCGCCTGGCAGGCCCCCTGACCGAGGAAGGGCAGCATCGCGTGGGCGGCGTCCCCGAGCAGGGTCACCCGCCCGTCGGTCCAGCGGTCGAGGGGGCCGCGGTCGTACATGGCCCAGCGCTTGGTCTCCGACGCGGCGGCGATCAGTTCCCCGAGCCGGGGGTCCCACGTCTCGAACTCCCGGGCCAGGTCCTCAAGCCGGCCGTCCGTCGTCCACGACTCGACGCGCCACTCGCCGGCGGGCACGACCGCGACGACGTTGACCAGCCGTCCCCGGCTGACCGGGTAGTGCACGAAGTGCCTGCCCGGCCCGAGCCAGATCGTCTGGGACGGCCTGGTCATCAGGGAGGGGGCGGCGTCGGCGGGGACCAGGCACCGGTAGGCGCACAGCCCGGAGAAACGCGGCGGCGCCTCGGTCACGACCGTGGGCCGTACGGTGGAGTGGATCCCGTCGGCGCCGACGACCACGTCCGCGACGGCCGTGCTCTCCCGGCCCGCGGAGTCGGTGAGGGTCAGCTCGACCTCCCGCTCGTCCTGCCGCAGGCCGGTCAGCCGCCGGTCGAGCCGTACGATCTCCTCGGGCAGCGCCTCGGCCAGCATGGCCAGCAGGTCGGCCCGGTGGGCGACGTAGCAGTCGACGCCGTACAGCTTGCGGCACTCCGCCCCCATCTTCTGGGCGAACAACACACTGCCGTCCTGCCAGCGCCGCATCTCCCAGGCGGTCTCAAGGCGTACGGCGAACTCGGCCAGCCGTTCGCCGAGCCCGGCCCTGACCAGGGGGCGCACCATGTTGGGGGCGACGATGATGCCCGCGCCGACCTCACGCAGCTCACCGCTCTGCTCGTAGACGGTCACCTCGACCCCCGCCCGGCTCAGCAGCAGGGCGGTGGTCAGCCCGCCGAGTCCCCCTCCGACGACGGCGACTCTCATCGGGCACCTCCGCTGTTCACAGGCCCCGCCAGACGGCCGAGCCCTCCGTCAACTCTGATTCTGGACGGTCCCCCGCCGGGCAGCGGCGGCAGCCCGTCGTCGTCGGAGCGCCAGTCCTGTACGGGCACCAGCCCCGGGGCGAGCAGGTCGAACGGGCCGAAGAGCGCGCGGACCCGCTCGTGCGGGCGGAAGGTCACCTGCATGGGGGTGTTCGCCGTTCCCGAGGACAGCTGTGCCCGCGCGGCGGGCGTGCTCTCGGCCATGACGTGTGAGAGCGCGAGATGGCTGCCCGGCGCCACCCGCCGGGCGAACTCCTCGACGAGGCCCTCCGGGTCCTCCTCGTCGGTGACGAAGTGCAGCACCGCGACCATGACCAGGCCGACCGGCTCGGAGAAGTCGATCAGCCGGGTGACCTCGGGGTCCTCGACGATGTCACCGGGCCTGCGGACGTCGGCCTGGACGCTCGTCACGTTCTTGCCGCCGGCCAGCAGCACCTCGGCGTGCAGCCGTACGACGGGGTCGTAGTCGACGTAGACCACGGTGGCGGACGGGTCGGTCGCGTGGGCGATCTCGTGCACGCTGGGGGAGGTCGGGATGCCGGTCCCCAGGTCGATGAACTGCCGGACGCCCTGTTCGGCCATGACCTGGACCGCTCTGACCAGGAAGTCGCGGTTGGCCCTGGCCGTCGTCCTGGCGTCGGGGGCGACCGTGAGCAGCCGTTCGGCGAAGGTCCGGTCGACCGCGAGGTTGTCCTTGCCCCCCAGCAGGTAGTCGTAGACCCGCGCCGAGCTGGGCACGGTCGGATCGACCCCCGGGGGAACACGTTCCAACTTGGTCACCGCGACTCCTCCGTCGGCGAAGGCCAGCGCGTTGATCATACTGGTGGAATTACCACTCAGGATGGCTTATCAGGACCAAGTATCCGTTCTCGCTATCCCCTTCCGTACGGCCCCGCCAACGGGCGCGGGCCGTACGGAAAGAGGGTGTTCAGCGTGTCTGGACCTGGACGGAGACGATCTGGTGTGCGGTGATCCAGGTCGAGGAGGTCGTGCCCGCCGGGGCCCATTCGCTGTAGATCGGGATGTATCCGACCTCGGCGAGGAAGTGCTTCTGCAGGACGAAGACACGGTGCTCTCCCGTGCCACCCGAGCAGTAGCTGCTGGCGGTCTGGCCGTTGATCTGGTAGCTGCAACCCGTTGGGGCCGCCGAGGCGCTCGTCGCGGTACCGGTCACCATCGTGGCGGTCAGCAGCGCGGTGGCGCAGACGGCCGAGACCCGGCTTCTGGCGTTCATGCGTGACTCCTGGGGGTGGGCGTCGGGTGTGCCGCCCGCCTTTCCGGTCCGCGCCGGGGTCGCGGCCTTCCTGGGCGGGCAAGAAGGCGGCCCCCGGGGCGGGGCGCGCCGAAGTCGCCGTCGAAGGCGATTAGATGAGGATGATGTCGCAGGTCAGCGCGCTTATGGTTAGGAAAGTTTCTTTAAAGAAAAGATAAACCGGGTCTTGGGGGGCGTCAATATCCCGTTTGGGGGAGTGCGCGGGCCGCCGTTTTCCTGTCCGGATCGGAGCTCGTGCGGGTCCCCGGTGACGGTGCCCGGGAGGCGGCGGGCCGTTGTGGCGGGTGCCGGCCGCGTCTGTCCCCTCGCCGCCCCGTCTGGGCTGTCCGTCCCCGGATGGCCATCACTTCGGGTGATCCCCCCGGCCTCTCCTCGTGTCCGCGGGAGTCGTGAGGTCGCCGACAAGAAGGATGGAACGGTCTAGAGTGTGCTCTCCAGGCGTAACACCTTGTATGCGGCCAGAAGCAGGGAAGGGCGAACGGCTCGGCATGGTATTACGGACCCGCCGATTCCGGCAATTCGCCCGTGGTCGAAAACGGGCGGCGCGAGATGAAAATCATCCGCGAACGCCTTGACCTGCTCGTTTACTGGAAAAAGGTGCATAGCGTGAAGTTATAGAAAACTGTGGGGTTCAACCCACTCCCGCACGGTGTCAGCTTTGGTCCAGTCCAGGCTGCCTGGTTCGTTCGGCCCGCCCGCGGCGGCATCGCACATCGCCGGTCCCTCACCGGCCTCGTCGGCGCCGTGCGCGGCCGGGAGGAGCGGCCAGGCACGACCCCCCGAAGGCCAAGGAGGCCATTGTGGACGCCGAGAACACCCCCGTCGAGGAATTCGACGAAGAGAATGACACCAGGGGCATCAGCCGTAAGACCCTGCTGAAGGCCGCCATCATAGGTGCCCCGATCCCGCTGCTGATGGGTGGGGTGCCCGCCCTGGCTCGGGACGCCAAGCAAGAGGGCAAGCTGCTCGACCCGACGCCGTTCTGCGGCACCGGCGACCCCGCCACGATCGCTCAGACCGAGGGCCCGTACTTCAAGCCGGGTTCCCCGCTGCGCGACACGCTGACCGGCGCCGGAACGCTGCTGACCGTGAGCGGTTACGTGTTCAACCGCTCCTGCCAGCCGGTCGCCAACGCGCTGATGGACTTCTGGCAGGCGGACAACGCCGGTAACTACGACAACTCCGGCTACACCTTCCGCGGTCACCAGTTCACCAACGCGCAGGGCTTCTACAAGCTGACCACGATCGTGCCGGGCCTGTACCCGGGCCGCACCCGTCACATCCACGTGAAGGTGCAGGCTCCCGGCCGGGGCATCCTGACCACGCAGCTGTACTTCCCGGGTGAGCCCCGCAACAGCACGGACACCATCTACGACTCGCGTCTGCTGATGAACGTCAGGACGGTCGGCTCGGGCAAGGAGGCGACCTACGACTTCGTGCTCAACTTCACGGGCACGCCGCAGACCCCCACCCCGACCCCGACCAACAGCAGCACCCCGACCCCGACCGGCAACCCGGGTGGCACCTGGGCCGCGGGCACGAGCTACGCCGCCGGAGACGTCGTCTCCTACGGTGGCTCGAACTACCGCTGCCTCCAGGGCCACACCGCCTACCCCGGGTGGGAGCCGCCGAACGTCCCCGCCCTGTGGCAGCGCATCTGACGCGCCGGCCCGTCATGACCGGTGTCCGCGTGCGCGCGGTCACCGGTGCCGGATACTCCGGCCGGCGCACCGTGGGGCCGGTGCAGCGCGGACCGGTGGGCGGGACGGCCAGCCGTCCCGCCATGGCGGCGGTCTCCTTCCGCCGCGCGAACCCCGTAGTCACCGTGCCTGGGCGGGCGCTCATCCGGTGACACAGCGGGACGCGCGGGCGGCAGGGGACCGGCGCCGCGTCCGCGGATCGGGTGCCACGCCTGGGCGTGGCACCCGATCCCGTCGTGGTCTTCCCCGGTGCGCCCGGACCCTCCCGGGTCCGCACCCCCTTTTTCCGGGGAACGCCGGGAGGCGGCCCGTCCGTCCAGGACGCGCCTCCCGGCGGCCAGGAAGCGGTCAGCGGTTCTGCTCGGTGACGAGGAAGGCCACGGAACCCCCCTCGCCGATGTCCGCGTCCAGCGCCTTGTCGTCGAGCATGTCGGCGGCCGCCCGGTCCAGGAAGATCCGGGCCCCGTCCGTCTCGACCACCTTGTCGTCCGTCTCCGGGCCGTTCACGACCGACAGTGTCAGTGAGCCCGTGCCGTCCGCCTGCGAGGCGATCCGGACGCCGGTGTCCTCCGATTCCGCCACCTGAGAACTGAGGTCCCTGATCACCTGGGCAGCGGTGTCCGTCAATGTGAGCATTGTGACTCCTTGTCGGGATCTCGGGTTGATTACTCGCCCTTGCCCGCTGTGAAAGTGCCCAACCTCCTCGCCGGTCGTTATTTCCTCCGCCGTGCCGTACGAGGTCCCGGACGGGAAACCGGTGCCGAGGAGTTCGGTGGCGCTTGGCGGTGTGTGTTGGCGGTGCTTGGTGGCGCCCTCCGCGCGCTCATCCGAACGGACGCCTCGCCGGGTGGTCGGCGAGGGTGGCATCGCTATATTTGCTATATTTAGTACATGCTAAATATGACCGATGCGCTGTCGTCCGACGGGTGTGACCTGCGTTACGGCGACAGCGGCGGTGAAGGGGTGCCGGTGGTCCTCACACACGGCGCCGGGGCCGACCACGTGATGTTCGACGCCCAGGCCGAACATCTGCGCGTCCGAGGGTTCCGCGTCGTCGTCTGGGACATGCGCGGCCACGGCCTGTCCCAACCGGCCGCCGGCCCGTTCACCGCGGAACGGGCGCTGGCCGACCTGCGCGCGCTCATCGAACACCTGGCGCTGGACCGGCCCGTGCTGGCGGGCCAGTCTCTGGGCGGCAACCTCGGCCAGGCCCTCGTCCGGCGGGACCGCCACCTGGCGCGGGCCCTGATCGTCATCGACTCCGCATGGAACACCGGGCCGCTGTCCTGGGGCGAACGCGTGCTGCTCAAGATGGCCGCGCCGATGTTGCTGGCGCTTCCGGCCAGGCGTCTCCCGGAGCTGATGGCCAACGCCTCAGCGGTCACACCGGCCGCCCGGGCGGACGCGCGGCGCGCCTTCTCCCAGATGCCCAAGGAGGACTTCGTCCAGGTGTGGAAGGCCGCCGTCGAGCTGGTCGTCCCCGATCCCGGCTATCGCACGCCCGTTCCACTGTGCCTGATCCGCGGTCTGCACGACCGAACCGGCAACATCGCATCGGCCATGCCCAGATGGGCTCAGGCCGAAGGTGTCGAAGAGGTCGTCATCCCTGACGCGGGCCACATGTCCACCCAGGACAATCCGCGAGCCGTCAACGCGGCGATCGAGACGTTCCTCGACACGCTGACCCGTCAGGAGCGGTGATGGACGCCGACAAGCGCGACTCGTTCACCGTCTCGGTGGGTGACCTGCTGGCCTCCTGGAACCTGCCGCACGCCACCGGCCGCGTCTACGGGCTGCTCCTGGTGAGCGAGGAGCCGCAGTCCCTGGACACGATCGCCGCCGAGCTCTCGCTGAGCAAGGGATCGGTGAGCACCGCCGTGCGCCAGCTGGACTCCTGGGGGCTGGCCAGGACCATTCCCCAGCCGGGAAGCCGCAGGCTCCTGGTCGAGGCCGCCGGTGGAATCGCGTCCCTGCTGGAGGCCAGCCACGCGCGCGCCGGGACCCTGATCGCCGCCCTGCGAGAAGGAGAGGACCTGGTCGGCCCCGGTCCCGCGCGGCGGCGGCTCCAGGACGTGATCGGCCTGTTCGAAAGTTATGTCGACGTCGGAAACCAGATGCTCACCCCGTACCGCAGGCAGCGGGAACGCCGGCCGTGAGCTCCGGCGGATCGTCCTCGCCGGACACGTGGGGGAGGGGCACCCGTCCCGGGGGAGGCCGGGGGACACCGGGGAACGCTGTGGGGCGGCTGCGGGACAATGGTGCGCATGCGTGCGAGTCGCCTGCTGTCACTGCTGCTGCTTCTGCAGACCCGGGGGCGGATGACGGCCACCGAGCTCGCGGGAGAGCTTGAGGTCTCGATCCGCACGGTCTACCGGGACGTCGAGGCGCTGTCGTCGGCGGGTGTGCCGGTCTACGCCGACCGGGGGCCCGCCGGGGGATACCAGCTGCTGGACGGCTACCGCACCCGCCTCAACGGCCTGACGGCACAGGAGGCCTCCTCGCTGTTCCTCGCGGCGCTGCCGGGGCCCGCGGCGGAACTGGGCCTGGGAGAGCTCGCGGCGAACGCCGAGCTGAAGCTGCTCGCCGCGCTGCCGCCGGAGCCGCGTTCCCACGCCACCCGGATGCGCGAGCGCTTCCACATGGACGTCCCCGGGTGGTACCGCGACGCCGACGAGACCCCTTTCCTGGCCGACGTCGCGGAGGCGGTCTGGGAACAGCGGCCGATCCGCATGACCTACCGGCGCTGGGGGCCTCGCGAGGTCGTACGGCTGGCCCAGCCGTACGGCCTGGTGCTCAAGGGCGGGACGTGGTACCTCGTGGCGGCGGCCGACGGGGGAGGCCCGCGCACCTACCGCGTGTCGCGGATCGTGACCGCCGAGATCCTCGACGGCCGCTTCGAACGGCCCGAGGGCTTCGACCTGTCCGCGTTCTGGAGGGACTACTCGGCCGAGTTCCGTGCCCGCATGCACACCGGGCACGCCCTGGTGCGGGTCGCGCCGGAGGCGACGAAGATGCTCCGTTACGCCGTCGGCGCCGAGATCGTCGACACCGCCCTGGCCGACGCGGAGCCGCCGGACGAGCGGGGCTGGACCACACTGCTCCTGCCGACCGAGTCGACCAGGCACGCCCACTGGCTGCTGCTGCGAATGGGCGCGGACATCGAGGTGCTCGAACCGCCCGAGCTACGCGCCATGATGACCGAGACGGCCGCCGGGCTTCGCGACCTGTACGCTTCCCGGGAGGAGCCCGGAGAAGGCGTCTGAACAGCGGAAACGCCGGGAGGAAAAACCGTCGCCCATCGCAGGGTCGCTGCCCTACTCTGTCCGGATGCCGAAGCCTTTCTCCCCCGCCTTTCCCATTCGCACCGCCCGTCTGATCCTGCGCCCCTTCACCCACGACGACCTGGAGGAACTGCACGTCATCCGGTCGCTGCCCGAGGTCGCACGGTACGTGCCCTGGGAGCCGGGTGACCTGGAGAAGACCGCCAAGGCGCTGGAGGCCAGGATCGGGCAGACGACGCTGACCGAGGAGAACCAGCCGCTCACCGTCGCGGTCGAGGTGGCCGAGACCGGCGAGCTGATCGGCGACGCCATGTTGTTCTGGGTGAGCGAACAGCACCGCTGCGGAGAGGTCGGCTACGTCTTCCACCCCGCCCACCACGGCAGGGGATACGCGACCGAGACGGTCATGGCCCTGCTCGAACTCGGCTTCGACGGCCTGGGCCTGCGCCGGATCATCGGCCGTCTCGACACCCGCAACGAGGCGTCCGCCCGGGTGCTGGAGCGCGTCGGCATGCGCCGTGAGGCCCACCTGGTGGAGAACGAGCTGTTCAAGGGGGAGTGGACGGACGAGTTCGTCTACGCGATCCTGCGGCGCGAATGGGAGTGCCGGTAAGACCCGTGCGACCAGGTACACCCGTTCAATGGATCTTTCCGTGATCGTCGGGCGTACGTGGTCGTGATCCGGATTCGTGAGGGTCGCGGCGGCGCGGCCGACCGCTTCGCGAGAGAGCCGGACGCCGCGTGCGCCATCCCGGCGCGCCCCGGGCTGCTTCGGCGACGGAGGAACCGCAGGTCGAAACCCCTCGAAGTCAGACTCTGAGCAGCCCCGGCGGGGCACGCGGCAGACGGATGCAGGGTGCGCCCCGGTCATCGACGCCTGGTGTTCGCTGGACCGATCTGTCGCGTGGGAAGCGGTTCGCCCCGGGCGAGGGCGGGTGTGGTCAGCCGACGCCTTCGACGATGCGGAAGTCGCGCTCGACGCCGTCGGGGAGGGCCCCCAGCGCCTTCTGGTATGCCTCGCTCTCGTATGCCGCGACGGCCTGTTCAAAGCTGTCGAACTCGATCAGAACGACGCGTTGCGTGATTCCGGCCTCGTGGGCGACGACTCGACCGCCACGGGACGGCAGGAGGGACAGGTTGCGCCCGCCCCCGGCCTGGACAGCCAGACCGGCCAGCTTGTCGTAGGCGGTCAGCCTCTCAGGGTCGGAGACGGCAGGGTAGACACTGACCCAGTAGCCCTTGGCCATGGAAACCTCCTGTGTTCGGCCGGACACGTCCGACTTCGAATCGGCACTCGGATCGATCGATCCCGGCGGCGGGTACCGCGGTCGGTCGAATCGCCGTACGCGCAGGTTAGGGCTTGATGTGCGGCCGAGGGAAAGACCGGTCCGGGATAGACTCAGAACGGATCGTTATCAATCGGCAGGGGGCACATGGCGCCGGACACGGTGAGCCTGCGGTACTTCCTGGTGCTGGCACAGGAGCTGAACTTCACCCGCGCGGCCGCACGGATCGGTATCGCACAGCCCGCGCTCAGCGCCCGGATGCGCCGACTGGAGGCGGAACTCGGTACGGCCCTGCTGGTCCGCAACACGCGTAGCGTCGCGTTGACCACGGCCGGGGCGGCTTTGGCGGAGTCCGCGCCGTCCGCGCTGGCGGCGCTGGACCGGGCATGGGACACCGCCCGGAAGGCGGCGGCCGGTGAACTGGGCACGCTGCGCATCGGATACAGCCTCACCGCCGGGGCCGAGACGGCACCGGCCCTGGTGGACAGGCTCATTCGCAGCAGCCCGGGGCTCAAGGTCGGCGCGGTCCCGATGGCGACACCGGAGATCTGCCCCGCGGTCGCCGACGGCCGCATCGACGCCGGGATCACCCGCGGTGAACAGCCGGGCCGTGGCGTGCGCCGGTTCCTGCTGCGGCGTGAGCGCGTCGGGGTCCTGCTGGCGCGGCACCATCCGCTGGCCGAACACCCGGAGATCGAGATCGCCGACGCGGCCGCGTATCCGCTGCGGCTCCCGGACCGTGCGGCCAACCCCGTGATCTACGATCAGCTGTCCGCGCTGTTCCGAGACATCCGGCCACACCCCCGGTTCCACACGCCCGCGGTCACTGTCGACATGTCTCTGCGCGACCTGCGCGACGGGGCCACCCTCGCCCCGGGCGGAGAAGCCGCGGTCACGGCACAACCGGCCGGTCTCACCTGGCGACCGCTGCGGGGCGCGCCCAGCCTGACGATCCACCTGGTCCTCCCACGTGAGCCGTCGCCGCTACACCGCCGCATCCGTGCCGTCGCCAAAACCCTGGCGCACGAACTGCACTGGCTGCCGGACTGACGCGCGAGAGGTCAAGCGAGACGGACGCCTGCGGTGGCGGGGCCGGAGACATTGCCCCGTCCGCTGACCCGGCTCAGTCCTCGATGCCCGGGTTCGCCGCGAGGACATGGTCCCTGAGCCGTCTGAGGCGCGGCAGGAAGTCGCGGACCCGCAGCGCCCGTTCGCGCAGCCCGGCGGCGGAGCCGACGCCCAGGTCCTCGGTCAGGTCGAGGAAGCCGGGCATGAACGCCTCGGCCGCCCCGGGGCCGCCGTGGGCCAGGATCTTCAGGCAGCGGGCGTAGGTCGCGGCGATCCAGAAGACCGCCTCCCGATGGTGCCCGCGAGCCAGAAGGTCGTGACCGCCGCCGACCGCGATCGGCCGCGCCGCCGCTGTGACGTCCGAGGCGAAGGGGTACGGCGTCGCGGGCCCGGCGGAAGCGGCGTCGAAGGCCCGTGTCATCGTCCCCAGGTGGTGCGCCACGCGTTCCGGGGTCAGATGCGCGCAGCCGAGCAGCGCGAGCAACTCCTCGTGGGCCTCCGGCCTGCCGTACTCGATCAGCAGCGCCCGTGCCGCCAGGTAGCGCAGCCGTACGGTGGGATTGCGCAACCCCGCGGTGAGCAGGACATGCGTGGTCACACCGGTCGGGAACAGCCAGCCCGTCACCCGGTCGTACGGCGGAGCGGAGACGTCGAGTGCCGCGAGCCCGTCGGTCACCCTGCGCTCGGCCTCCTCACAGCGCCTGACGACCCACCTCCGCCTGGCGTAGTCCCCGGCGGCCGCGGCCCGCAGCGCGGTCAGGGCACCCGTGGGGTCGGCCAGGACCGTCTCTCCCCGCAACGCGCCCGCGAGGTGGTAGGAGGCCAGGATCTCCTCACCTGAGGGCATCGGTTCCCAGCCCAGATAGGTGACTTCGAGCAGGGCCCCGCCGTAGCGGAACTTGCCGGGCTTGCGGGGGGTCCGCCTGGCCGAGAGGACGACCATGACGTCGACGTCGGAGGAGGGGGAGAGCTCGGCCTCCGCGGGCAGCCAGGCCGTCGACCCGCTGAGGAAGGCGCCCGCGAAGTCAGGGATGTCCGGGGAGTGTTCGGCGACCCACCGCTCCGCCACCGCTCGTGCCTCTCCAGCGTTCACCGGTTCATCTTATTGATTTACTTTGTAAAGGCGCCGGGTCTGGACAAACCCGTCACAACGGAAACCACAAATAAACTGGCCTTGAGGCCGGGAAGCTGGAGGCGGGATGGAGTTCGTCGTGCAGGCGCCACCGCCTGTTTTGCGGCCCTTTGTCGCGGGCTACACCGGCTATCGGGAGGCGGGGCCGGAGCCGAGGGCGCACCGTGGCCTGCCGTCGCCGTACCTCACGCTGATCGTCACCCTCGACGAGCCGCTCGTGATCGCGGTGCGTTCCGACGGGAGGGCGGGGCCGGAGCGGTACGACGCGTTCGTCGGCGGTCTGCACACCAGCTCGGCGCTGATCACCCATGACGGGCGTCAGTCGGGCATCCAGCTGGCGTTGACGCCGCGGGGCGCGCGGGCGCTGCTCGGCCTTCCCGCGGGGGAGATGGCGGGCGCCGACCTGCACCTGTCGGAGGTCGCGGGAGGCTGGGCGGGGCGGTTGCGTGAGCGGGTGCTCGAAGGCGGGGCCGGCGGCTGGGCCGGGCGTTTCGCGGCTCTCGACGCGGAGCTGCTGGCCCGGGTGAGTGTGGAGCGGGTGATGCCGGCCGAGGTGGCGCGGGCCTGGGGGTTGCTGACGGCCTCCGGTGGTACGGCGAGCGCGGCCGAGCTGGCCCGCGCGGCGGGCTGGAGTGGCCGTTACCTGAGCCGGAGGTTCGCCGCGGAGATCGGTCTCCGGCCGAAGGAGGCGGCGCGGGTCGTGCGTTTCGACCGGGCGCGGCGGAGGTTGCGGCGGGCGGCGGCGCTGGGGGAGAGGCTGACGCTGGCGGATCTGGCGGCCGGGTGCGGTTACTGCGACCAGGCTCATCTGGCCAGGGAGTTCGGTGCGCTCGCGGGGTGCCCGCCGAGTCGCTGGCTGGCGGAGGAGTTCCGAAACGTCCAAGCCTGGGGTGCCGCGCTGGCGGAAGACTCGGGTTCATGAGCAACAACACTTCACAACCCCGGGTGTGGCCCATGTTGCGCGCCCGGAATCCTCGTGATCTCATCCGTTTCCTCACCGAGGCGTTCGGTTTCGAGGAGAGCGTGGTGTACGGCGACGGCGAGCGGGTCGACCACGCCGAGCTCTCCTGGCCGCTCGGCGGCGGTGTCATGCTCGGCGGGGCGCGCGACGTCGCGGACGATCCGTGTGGGCTGGTGCCGGGTACGTTCGGCGCCTATGTCGTGACGGACGCGCCCGATGAGCTGTTCGCCAGGGCGGTCGCCGCGGGGGCGCGTCCGGTTCGCGAGCTCACGGACACCGACTACGGTTCCCGTGACTTCGTCGTCGCCGATCCTGAGGGCAACCGGTGGTCGTTCGGTACCTACGGGGGGCATGTCGCGGAGTGAGGTGCGGGCCACGGGGTCGTCCCGTGGCCCGCGCGTTCACCGGCCTTCGGTTCCGGCCAGAAGGTCAGTGGGTCAGGGGGTCAGGATGTCGTCGATGGCGGCGTGCAGGTTGGGCTGCGGGCCGATGTGGTGGGGGTCGCCGGTGGGCTGGGCCGTTCCGGTGAGCTTGAGGGTGTCGCGGACCTGGGCGGGGGTGAGCACGCCGCTGTTGGCCTTGGCGACGCCCTGCAGGGCGGCGACGGTTCCGGCGATGACGGCGCTGGCGCTGGAGGTGCCGTTGAAGGAGCCGTTGTAGAGCTTGTTCGGGTTGGTCTCCGAGGGGGTCAGTTCCTGCCAGCCGGGGACGCCCAGTGTCGCCACGCAGGCGCCGTAGGCCTGGACGTCCAGGCGGGAGCCGTAGGTGGAGAAGGACAGGGCGGTCCGCTCGGCGGCCGGGCTTGAGCCGGTGCAGTTGGTTCCGCCGGGGCTGGGGGGCGCTCCGGCGCCGACCATGATGGCGCCGGAGTCGGGGCGGCCCATGATGGTGGTGGCGTAGGTGTCGGTGGTGTCGTCGAGGTTGTTGCCGCCGTTGCCCGCGGCCTCGACCACGGTCACTCCGGCGGCGACGGCCAGGACGGTCTGGTCGTAGACGCTGCCGTCGACCTCCCACGGGTACCAGGGGCCGCCGCCGCCGGACGGGGTCACCGCGACCTCGTACAGGATGACGTCGCCCGGTCCGGAGTGGGCGGTGGCGTAGGCGACGCTGTCGGGTACGGCGGTGCCGGACACGTGGAGGGTGGCGTTGGGGGCGATGCCGGCCATGCCGACGCCGTTGTCGTCCTGGGCGGCGATCACTCCGGCGACGGCGGTGCCGTGGGCGACGGAGGAGTCATGCGAGCAGGGGTCGCCGAACAGGGACGGCACCTGGACGATCTCGCCGGTCGCGACGCGTCCGGCGAGGTCCTCGTGGCAGAGGTTCCACTGGTTGGTCAGCCCGTTCAGTTCGACGGGGCTGTGCCGGTTGGTGGTGGTTCCGTCGCCGAGCTGGCCGCTGCTGTTCATGCCCCAGACGTAGAACCACTGGCCGAGTTTGGTGATGGTGTGGGCCAGGCCCGCCACGGCCGCCTCGCTGTTGGCGGTGGTGGCGGTGGGGGAGTGTCTGTCGGTGGTGGTTCCGTCGCCGAGCTGTCCCTGGTTGTTGTCGCCCCAGGTGTAGGTGGTCGAGGAGACCGAGGAGGTGGTGGCGACGCTGTGCTTGGTTCCTGCGGAGACGCCGTTGACGTTGGTCAGGCCGGTGACGGAGACCGGGGTGGTGCGGGTGGTGGTGGTTCCGTCGCCGAGCTGGCCTTCGCTGTTGTCGCCCCAGGCCTTGACGGTGCCGCCGGTGATGAGGGCCAGGTTGTGGTCGCCGCGGCTGCTGACCTGGCCGACGTTGGTCAGGCCGGTGACGGTGGCGGGGGTGGTGTGGTTGGTGGTGGTTCCGTCGCCGAGCTGGCCTGCGCCGTTGTTGCCCCACGCCTTGACGGTGCCGTTGGCCATCAGGGCCAGGGAGTGGACGCCGCCCGCGGCGATCGTGCCCGGTCCGGCGGCCACGCCGGTGAGGCCGGGGACGGTGATGGCGACGGGGGAGTCGGAGCCGGCGTAGCCGAGTTGTCCCTGGCTGTTGTCGCCCCAGGCGCGTACGGTGCCGTCGGACAGGACGGCGAGGGAGTGGCCGATGCCGGCGCTGATGCCCACGGCGTTGTAGATTCCGGCGACCTGTACCGGGACGGTGCTGTCGGTCAGGGTGCCGTTGCCGAGCTGGCCCTGGCTGTTGTCGCCCCAGGCCCAGACGGTGCCGTCGCTCTTGAGCGCGAGTGAGTAGGCGGCGCCGGCGGAGACGGAGGAGATGTCGGTCAGGCCGGGGACCTGGGAGGGGACTGTCTTGGCCGTGGTGTTGCCCAGGCCGAGCTGGCCCTGGCCGTTGTCGCCCCAGGCCCACACCTGCCCGAGTGTCGGTGACCAGGAGACCATCAGGGAGTGGTCCTCGCCCGCGGCGATCGTCTGCGCGCCGTAGGAGGGGATGACCGGGGACTGGACCTCGATGTCGGTGACGGTGATGCCGTCGCCCTTGCCGCCGGTCTGGGCGTTGGCGTAGTCGGCGTCGACGCCGCCGCCGGCCGGGGAGCCGGTGGCGTTGCGGTACTTCTGGTGTGAGGCCAGGGGTTCGGTGGGGGAGACGAGGTTGGGCCTGGCCTGGGCGATCTCGACCGAGGGCAGGGCGTTGAGGTCCTTCAGCAGGCCTTCGACGCCGCTCTTGGGGGCGGTGACGACGAACCAGGAGTTGAGGTCGGGCAGTTGCCTGCCGGTCTTCCTCTCCAGCTGGAGGCGCCGTTCGGTGGTCTTCGTCTCGGAGGCCGAGGACAGGGGCCTGATGGAGGCGTCCTTGTACTTGGCCAGGACCTTCTGGATGTCCGCGGTGTCTCCGGAGTCCTTGGCGACCAGGCCCTGCCCGCGCAGCCGTACGGTGAGGCCGGGTTTGAACTTCACCGTGAGCTGGGTGGTCGAGAAGCCCTTGGGCAGGGGGGCGTGGGTTCCGGGGGCGGTGGCCTTGTCCTTGCTGTGGTCGTAGGCGGGGGCGGGTTCGGCCGAGGCGGGGCCCGCGGTGACCACGCCGGACAGTGCGCCGACGGCTATGGCGAGTAGAGCGGCGGCGAGTCGTCGTCCGGTTCGCCGTTGTGGGGGAGATCCCGCGTGACCCCGGGTGGCGGAGTGATCTGGCACCGAATTCTCCTCTTTTCTTGCTCGTCGTCCTCTGTGGTGCGTGGGTGCCGCCCGGTGTTCGTGACTTTGGGCATGCGGGCACGCCGAATGGCGCGTTTCCCACGCGATGGGTGTTTGTTGTGAAACCAAGGGAGCCGACGGGTCAGCATAGGCCGATCACATGTGTGAAAATCAACTGTGAATTTGATTTACACGGTTGGCTTCCAGGTGGATGCGCAGCGTCATTGTGCCGGCCCTTGTTATGGGAGATTGGCTGTCCACCGGCTTGACAAAATAGATTGCGCACCATATTGAATCTGTTGATTCACTGAGGGTGACGCGTTTCTGTGAAGGAAGAGCAATTCGGGGTTTCCCGATGCGTTCCGTCCTGTGGAAATCACTCTGGCGGCATTTCCCGCCATATGGGGAGTTTTCCGGGAGGGGGTCAGCGGGGCGGGCGCAGGGCGCCTGCCGAGGCGGACATGAACGCGGCGAGCAGTACGGGGATGCCCAGCGCGGCGGGCAGGCCGACGATCTCCGCAGCCCCGCCGATGAGGGCGGGCCCGGCGACCAGGCCCGCGTAGCCGATGGTGGCGACCTGGGCGATGGAGGCTCCGGCCCGCTGCGGGTCGTGGTTGCCGGCCGCGGAGAAGACCTGGGGCACGATCGTGGACAGGCCGAGGCCGAACAGGGTGAAGCCCGCGACGGCGACGGGGACCTGGCCGACGAGCAGCGCGGCCCCCAGGCCTGCGGCGGCCAGCAGGCCGGAGACGCGGACCAGGCGGACCGGGCCGAAGCGCAGGGCCAGCCGGTCACCGGCGAGGCGGCCGATCGTCATGGCGGTGGAGAAGGCGGCGAAGCCGAGGGCGGCGACGCCCTGCGAGGAGCGCAGGTCCTCGAAGAGGTAGACGGCGGTCCAGTCGACGGCGGCTCCCTCTCCGACGAGCCCGGCGAAGGCGACCACGCCGATGAGGACGATCCAGCCGTTTCTGCGTGTCCCGGCGGTGGCCTGGTCCTGTGACGGCGCGGCGGGCGGGGCGGGGGGCAGCAGGTGGCGTCCGGCCAGGAGCGACGCCAGGGCGAGGGTGACGCCGGTCGTGGCCAGGGTGGGGCCCGCTCCGGCGCCGAACCAGGCGAACAGGCCGCCGATTCCCGCGCCGAGGAGGCCGCCGACGCTGTACATGCCGTGGAAGCCGGACATGAGGGGGCGGCCGCAGGCGCGCTCGACCTCGACGCCGTGGGCGTTCATGGAGACGTCGAGGGAGGCGTTGACGACGCCGTACAGGAAGAGGGCGGCGATGAGCAGGGGCAGGGTCGGGGCGTAGCCGGGCGGGATGACGGCCAGGGCCGTGACGACGGCGGCGGGGGTGATGACGCGGGCGCTGCCGAAGCGGTCGGTGAGGCGTCCGGCGAAGCGCATTCCGACGATGAGGCCGGTGGTGAGGGCGAACAGGCCGTAGGCGAGCTGCCCGTTGCTGAGACCGAGGTCGCTCTTGACGGCGGGGATGCGGGCGGCCCAGGCGCCGGAGACGGTGCCCAGCGCCAGGAAGAAGAAGGACACGGCCAGGCGGGGAGCGGTGAGGGCGGCTCCCCGTTCGCGGTTCAGAGGGAGTCCTGACGGTCGAAGGCGGCGGTGGCCGCCTCGATCCTCGTCATGACGCTGAGCGCGTCGCGGAGGGTCTGGGTGTCGAGGAAGCCGAGGAGGTGGCGGAAGTCGGCCAGGCCCGCGTCGGCGATCCGCTCGACGAGGGTGCGGCCCGCGGAGGTCAGCTCGACCCGCCGCACGCGGCGGTCGTTGGGGTCCTCCCGGCGGGTCACCAGGCCGTGGCCGACGAGGCGGTCGACGATGCCGGTGACGGTGCCGAGGCCGACGTCGAGGTGGTGCGCGAGGTCCTGGCCCGAGGCGGAGTCCCGGTAGGCGAGGAGCATGACCACTTTGAGCTGGCGCATCGTGAGGTTGGTGTCGAAGAGCGGAGAGGGCGCCCTGCGCTGGGCGAGGAATCGTCCCAGGTCGCGCTGTAGCTCACCGATGCGGCTGATCAGTCGGTCGCGTTCGTCGTCCACACTCACCCTCTCGCTTCCTGAGAAGGTTATCAGGAAAGCTAGACAGCGTTAAATATTCGCATAATGCGAAGTGTTAGGCTGGAGAGAACTTACTGTGTCGTACCCCTCAGGCCCTTAGGAGTCCGCCCCCATGACCGCCCTGGCCAGGTTGAGTCTTGCCAACCGCAGCCTTGTCATAATGATCGCGGTCGTGTTGAGCGCGTTCGGCGCCTTCGCGATCCCCTCGCTCAAACAACAGTTGCTGCCCTCGCTTTCGTTTCCCGGCGCCTTCGTGGTCGCCCCCTACCTGGGAGCCTCCCCCGAGATCGTCGAGGAGCAGGTCACCAAGCCCATCGAGGACAGCTTCCAGGGTCTTGAGGGGGTCACCGAGGTGACCTCGACCTCCCGCGAGGGGATGGCGCAGGTCCAGGTGTCGTTCGAGTACGGCACCGACATCGACGCCTCGGTGAGCGAGATGCAGCAGGCGATCTCCCGGATCGGCTCCCAGCTGCCCGACGGCGTCGACCCGCAGGTCCTGGCAGGCGGCACCGACGACATCCCGGTGCTGGTGCTGGCGGTGTCCGCGGGCGGTGACCAGCGGGCCACGGCGGACAGGATCAGGCGGATCATGGTGCCCGCGCTGCAGGGCGTCGACGGGGTGCGCGAGGCCACGGTCACCGGCACCCGGGACGAGACCGTGGTGGTCACCCCCGACACCAAGAAGCTCGCCAAGCACGGCCTGGCGCCGACCGCGGTCGCCGACGTGCTGCGCGCCAACGGCCAGCCGATCCCCGCGGGCAGTCTCACCGAGGACAACCTGTCCCTGACCGTCCAGGTCGGCGACCGGATCACCTCCATCGAGGACCTGGAGAACCTCTACCTGCAGCCCGCCGCCCCGGCGCAGCTCCAGCAGCAGGGGGCTCAGCAGAGCCGTACGGCGCAGGCCCAGGCGGCGCAGGCTCAGGGCGCCCGTGGCGCGGGGGCGCAGCGGCCGCCGGTCGCCGTGGCGGCCCCCAAGCCGCCCAAGCCCGTCAAGCTCGGCGACGTTGCCACGATCGAGCGCTCGCAGGCCGACAGCACCTCGCTGACCCGCACCGACGGCGAGCCGAGCCTGGGCGTCTCGGTCACCATGAAGCCGGACGGCAACGCGGTGGCCATCTCCCACGCGGTGAGTGAGAAGCTGCCGGAGCTGAAGAAGGAGATCGGCGACTCCGCCAAGGTGAGCGTGATCTTCGACCAGGCGCCGTACGTGGAGCGTTCGATCGAGGACCTCACCACCGAGGGCCTGCTCGGCCTGGCCTTCGCGGTGCTGGTCATCCTGATCTTCCTGCTGTCGGTGCGCTCGACGCTGGTGACGGCGATGTCCATCCCGCTGTCGGTCGTCATCGCCCTGATCGCGCTGTGGCTCGGCGACTACTCGCTGAACATGCTGACCCTGGGCGCCCTGACCATCGCCGTCGGCCGCGTGGTCGACGACTCGATCGTGGTCCTGGAGAACATCAAGCGTCACCTGGGGTACGGCGAGGCCAAGCGGGACGCCGTGCTGGCGGGTGTGCGCGAGGTGAGCGGCGCGGTCACGGCCTCGACCCTGACGACCGTCGCGGTCTTCCTGCCGATCGCGGTGGTCGGCGGCATGGTCGGGCAGCTGTTCGCCCCGTTCGCCGTCACCGTGACGGTCGCGCTGCTGGCCTCGCTGCTGGTGTCGCTGACGGTCATCCCGGTCCTGGCGTACTGGTTCCTCAAGGCCCCCGTGCTCAGCCCCGAGCAGGCGCGCGCGATGCGCGAGGAGGCCGAGGCCAAGGAACTGCGCAGCCCGCTGCAGCGGATCTACCTGCCGGTTCTGCGCTTCGCCACCAAGCGCAGGCTGATCACCGTCCTGGTCGGCGTCGTGATCTTCGTGGGCACGATGGGCCTGGCGGGGCAGCTGCAGACCAACTTCCTGGACTCCTCCGGCCAGAACACCGTCTCCCTGACCCAGAAGATGCCTCCCGGCACCGACCTGGCCACCACCGACGCGGCGGCCAAGAAGGTCGAGCAGGTGCTCTCCTCCGTCAAGGAGGTGGAGACCTACCAGGTCAACGTGGGCGGCGGTGGCGGCTTCATGGGCGCCGCCTCCGGTGGCGGCGGCGGGGACCGCGCCTCCTACTCGATCACGGTGGCCGACGGCACCGACACCGCGGCGCTGGAGAACACGCTGCGCGACCGGTTCAAGGGGCTCACGGACGCCGGTGAGATCACCGTCGGCGGCTCCCAGGGCGGTCCGGGCGGCGGCTCGACCAACCAGCTCCAGGTGCTCGTGCAGGCGCCGGACATCGACACGCTGCGCGGCGCGGCCGAGACGGTGCGCGGCGCGATGGCGGACATGGGCGGCCTGCGGGACGTCTCCTCCAACCTGGAGGCCAGCGCCAAGCGCATCGAGGTCCGGGTCGACCGGAGGAAGGCCGCGGAGAAGGGCCTGACCGAGGGCCAGATCGGGCAGTTCGTCGCGCAGTCCTTCCGGGGCGCGACGCTGGGCCAGGTCACCCTGGACGGCCGGGCGAGCGATCTGATCCTGCGCAGCGGCGACGCCCCCGAGGACATGGCCGAGATCGGCAGGCTGAAGCTGCCGACCGCGACCGGCACGGTCAAGCTGTCCGAGGTCGCCAGGGTGTCCAGGGTCGACGGCCCCACCCAGGTGACCCGGGTCGACGGGGAGCGCAGCGCGACGGTCTCGGGTACCTCGACCGCCAGCGACCTGGGCGCCCTGACCACGACGCTGACCGCCAAGCTGAAGGACCTGAAGCTGCCCGACGGCGCGCGCTACACCATCGGCGGCGTGAGCGCCGACCAGAGCGAGGCGTTCGGACAGCTCGGCCTGGCGATGCTGGCCGCCATCGCGATCGTCTTCATGATCATGGTGGCGACGTTCCGCAGCCTCGCCCAGCCGCTGGTGCTGCTGGTCTCCGTGCCGTTCGCCGCCACCGGCGCCATCGGCCTGCTGCTGGCCACCGGCACCCCGCTCGGCGTGCCGGCCCTGATCGGCATGCTGATGCTGATCGGCATCGTCGTGACCAACGCCATCGTGCTCATCGACCTGATCAACCAGTACCGTGAGAGCGGCCTGGGCGTGGTCGAGGCGGTGATCGAGGGCGGCCGCAGGAGGCTGCGGCCGATCCTGATGACCGCGGTCGCCACGATCTTCGCGCTGATCCCGATGGCGCTCGGCCTGACCGGCTCCGGCGGGTTCATCTCCCAGCCGCTGGCCATCGTGGTCATCGGCGGCCTGGTGTCCTCGACGCTGCTGACGCTGGTGCTGGTGCCGACGCTGTACGTGATCCTCGAACGGACCAAGGAGCGGCTGAGCCGCGGGTCCAGGGCGGGCAGGCACGAGGCCGACGCCAAGGTCGAGGACGACAGGCTGACCCCGGTCGGCTGACCTCCGCCTCACCACCCGCCGCCCGCCGTACCCCGCAGGAGGGGGACGGCGGGCGGCGGCGCGCCTACCCCCTGGCGGGTCCGGAACGCGGGCGGCAATAGACTGAGGCAACGTGACTGCCAAGCCTCGCATCCCCAACGTTCTGGCCGCCCGCTACGCCTCGGCGGAGCTGGCCCGCCTGTGGTCCCCCGAGTACAAGGTGGTGGCCGAGCGCCGCCTGTGGCTGGCGGTGCTCGCCGCGCAGGCCCGGCTGGGGATCGCGGTGCCCGAGGAGGCCGTCGCCGACTACGAGAAGGTCGTCGAGCAGGTCGACCTGGCCTCCATCGCGGAGCGCGAACGGGTCACCCGCCACGACGTCAAGGCCCGCATCGAGGAGTTCAACGCGCTGGCCGGGCACGAGCACGTGCACAAGGGCATGACCTCGCGCGACCTCACCGAGAACGTCGAACAGCTGCAGATCCGCGACAGCCTCCTGCTGGTGCGCGACCGGTGCGTGGCGCTGCTGGCCCGTCTGGGCACGCTGGCCGCCGAGCACTCCGGCACCGTGATGGCCGGGCGCTCGCACAACGTGGCCGCGCAGTCCACCACCCTGGGCAAGCGGTTCGCCTCGGCCGCCGACGAGCTGCTGGTCGCCCTGGCCCGGCTTGAGGAGCTCATCGCCCGTTACCCGCTGCGCGGCGTCAAGGGGCCGGTCGGCACCGCGCAGGACATGCTCGACCTGCTCGGCGGCGACCGGGCGAAGCTGACCGCCCTTGAGGACCACGTCGCCGGGCACCTGGGCTTCGCGAACCGGCTGACCAGCGTCGGGCAGGTCTACCCCCGGTCGCTGGACTACGAGGTCGTCACGGCGCTGGTGCAGCTGGCCGCCGCCCCCTCCTCGCTGGCCAAGACCATCCGGCTGATGGCCGGTCACGAGCTCGTCACCGAGGGCTTCGCCGAGGGGCAGGTCGGCTCCTCGGCCATGCCGCACAAGATGAACACCCGCTCCTGCGAGCGGGTCAACGGGCTGACCGTGGTGCTGCGGGGCTACGCCTCCATGACGGGCGAGCTGGCCGGCGACCAGTGGAACGAGGGCGACGTCTCCTGCTCGGTGGTACGGCGGGTCGCCCTGCCCGACGCCTTCTTCGCCTTCGACGGGCTGGTCGAGACGATGCTGACCGTGCTCGGGGAGTTCGGGGCCTTCCCCGCGGTCATCGCCGCCGAGCTGGACCGCTACCTGCCGTTCCTGGCCACGACCAAGATGCTGATGGCCGCGGTGCGCGCCGGGATGGGCAGGGAGAGCGCCCACGAGGTGATCAAGGAGCACGCGGTCGCCTCCGCGCTGGCGATGCGCGAGCGCGGCGTGGGCAACGAGCTGCTTGAGCGCCTGGCCGCCGACGAGCGCTTCCCTCTCGGCCAGGCCGAGCTGCGGGAGCTGCTCCAGGAGCGGCTGTCCTTCACCGGCGCCGCCGCCGACCAGGTCGCGACGGTCGTGGCCAGGATCGAGGAGGTCGTCGCCCGTCACCCGGCCGCGGCCGCCTACACCCCGGGCGCGATCCTGTAGCTCTACCCTTTCCGGATTTTTCTGGACCTTTCTGGAGCCCCCCATGGAGTTGACCTCCGCCGAGGACGTGGCCGCCGCCTGCCAGGACGACACGATCGTCATGTGGGCGGCGCAGGGAATGCGCCCCGGGATCCGGGCGTGGGCGCACGGGGAGGCGGTCGCGGTCGCCAGCCCCGACCTCAACCGCCGCGACCGGCTCACCGTCCGGGGCCCCGCCGGTCAGGTCGCCGTTCTCGTACGGCGGGTGCTGCCGGAACTGGCCCCCTCCTACCGGGTCATGGCGGAACGGGACCTGGCCGGGGAACTGGTGGGCCTGCTGCCCGGCTCGGGCCCGGTCCGGCCGTTCGAGTGGATGGAGACCGCGACCCCGCCCTCACCGCAGGACTCCGGGGAGGAGGAGACCGGATGGCTTGAGGAGAGGGACGCGGAGGTCGCCGCCCTGCTGGCCGAGGCGGCCCCCGCGGCGTGGGCCGTACCGGGGCTGCCGGGGATCCGCCGCTGGGCGGGGGTGCGCGCGGCGGACGGGAGCCTGGTCGCCACGGCCGCCGACGCCTGGTCCTGCCCGGAGGTGGGGTTCGTCGCCGGGGTGGCGACCGTCTCCGCGCTGCGCGGCAGGGGATACGGGCGGCGGGTGTGCGCCTTCGTCTTCCGGTCGCTGATCGCCGCGCACGGCAGGGTCGCGCTGGTCGTGGACACCGACAACCGCGCCGCGATCGGCGTCTACGAGCGGCTCGGCATGCGCCTGCGCCCGGTCGCGGCCCTGGCGCCGTTCTCCGCCGGCTGAGGCGACCGGGCCACTTCGTGGAATTGGCCGTTCTCCGCGGGAAGGGGCGCAGGACAGGATGCGGTCATGACATTGACGGTATCGCTCAGCTCCCTCGCCGCCGTCGCGGTGATCGCCCTCGGAATGGTCCTCACCCCCGGCCCCAACATGCTCTACCTGATCTCACGGTCGGTGACGCAGGGCCGGGGGGCGGGCATGATCTCCCTGGCGGGTGTCGCCGCCGGTTTCCTGGTCTACCTGGCCGCCACCGCGGCGGGGATCGCGGTGCTCTTCGCGGTCGTGCCCGCCGTCTACACCGCGATCAAGCTCGCGGGCGCGGCCTATCTGCTGTGGCTGGCCTGGAAGGCGGTGCGCCCCGGGGGCGGCTCCGTCTTCACCCCCGGTGAGACGCGTTTCGACCCGCCGGGCAGGCTGTTCTCGATGGGGCTGGTCACCAGCCTGCTCAACCCCAAGATCGCGGTGATGTACGTGTCGCTGCTTCCGCAGTTCCTCGATCCCGCGCACGGCGACGTCGCGGCCCAGGGCCTGACCCTCGGTCTCGTGCAGGTCGTCGTCTCCCTGTCGGTCAACGCCCTGATCGTCCTGGGCGCCGGGTCCGTCGCCTCCTTCCTGACGGGCAGGCCGCTGTGGTCGCGGGTGCAGCGCTATCTGATGGCCACCGCCCTGGTGGGGATCGCCCTGCGGGTCGCGACCGACCGCTCGCGTGTCCTGGTCGCCGTACCGTAGCGACGATCTTGGGCGAAGCGGGGAATATGGGACACTGCTGTCGTGCTCACCGCCGTGCTCGCCTTCATCGCCGTCGCACTGGTTCTCACCGTCTCCCCGGGCCCGGACACCGTGATCGTGCTGCGCACGACGATCGCCTCGGGCCGGGGGGCCGGGTCGCTCGCGGGGGCGGGGGTGATCCTCGGCTGCTACGTGTGGGGGATCGCGACCGCGCTCGGCCTGACGGCGCTGCTGGCCACCTCGGACCTCGCCTACACCGCCGTCAGGATCGCGGGCGCCGTCTACCTGACCTGGCTCGGCGCGCGGGCGCTGTGGAAGAGCCGTTCCGGCTCCGCGACGCGCCGGGAACAACCCGAGGGGGAACCCGTGACCGGCGCGTGGAAGGTCATGCGGACCGGGTTCGTGACCAACCTCCTCAACCCCAAGGTCGGGGTCATCTACATGACGCTGCTGCCGCAGTTCGTCCCCCACGACGCGGCCGTGCTTCCGACGACCCTGCTGCTGGTCACGGTGCACGGCCTGCTGGGCGCGGCGTGGTTCGTGCTCGTGGTCTGGGCCGCGCACGCCCTGCGCGGCGGGCTCTCCCGGCCGTCGGTGCGCCGCCTCACCGAGCGGCTGACCGGCCTGGTGTTCATCGGCTTCGGCATCCGCCTGGCCGCGGAGGCGCGCTGAGGACCGGCCGCGGGGACGGGGTCAGTCGCCGAACCAGCCGGGCACGTCGAGCCGGAACACCTGGCCCGCGGTGAGCGCGCGCAGATCCGCCTCGAACGCCCCCATGCGTTCCCGTCCCAGCGTTCGCGCCCAGCGCTCGCGCAGGTCGTCGAAGATGCGGGCCGAGAGCGCCAGGCTCTCCAGGCCGTGGGGCGTGAGCCGTACGATCTTGCGCCTGGCGTCGCCGGGGTCGCAGGCACGCTCGACGTAGCCCAGCCGCTCCAGGGTGGCGACGGTCTTGCCCGCGGCCTGCTTGGTGATCCCCAGGCGTCTGCCGAGCTCGACGGCGGTGGTGCCCTCGACGCCGATCGCCTGCATGACGAAGCCGTGCATCGGCCGCATGCCCGGGTGCCCCCGGCGGGCCAGCTCGGCGTGGAGGTCGTCGATGAGCATCCGGAAGCCGATCAGGAGCCTGAGCGGAAGCTCGAAGCCGGGAGGATCACTGGGCACGGTCGGTAACCTGGTTCGCCGATTCGACAACTACGTTTACGTTGTCCACCTTAGGAGCTCCCTCCGGCCCTGTCACCCGAGGCCCGCCCCGGTGTCCGTTCCGCCGGACAGGACGATCGCCACCGTAGGTCGTGATTTTTCATGTGTTGTCCTCACTTTCAAGGGCATACGGATGGCAGCCAAGCAAGAGGGAGTGTGGACCATGACAGTCACCGGCATCATCACCGCCATCGTCATCGGAGCGATCATCGGCGCGCTGGGCCGGCTGGTCGTCCCGGGGCGGCAGGGCATCCCCATCTGGCTGACCATCGTGATCGGCATCGTCGCGGCCCTCATCGGCACCGCGATCGCCGGTGCGCTGGGCGTGGCGAGCACCCGGGGGGTCGACTGGATCGAGCTGCTCATCCAGATCGCCCTGGCGGCCGTCGGCGTCATAGCGGCCGCGGGCCTGTACGGCAGGCGCGGCGTGCGGTGACCGGTCCCGCGCGGACCTGTGAGCGAACGCGGAACGGCCCCGGCCGGGGAGAACC
Organism: Streptosporangium sp. NPDC000239; assembly: GCF_040300765.1. Classification (NCBI taxonomy): domain Bacteria; kingdom Bacillati; phylum Actinomycetota; class Actinomycetes; order Streptosporangiales; family Streptosporangiaceae; genus Streptosporangium; species Streptosporangium sp. NPDC000239. The sequence continues at coordinate 68,580 of NZ_JBEPEI010000011.1, forward strand.
CGGCCGGGGCCGTCCGGCGTGTTCAGGAGGTCCGGCGCGTCACTCTCCGCGCGCCTTGGCCAGCGCCGCCTCGAAGGCGTCCATCTCCCGCTGGAGGCGGTCAAGGCCCGCGGACGGCAGCCAGGCCATCACCCGGGCGACCCCCGCACGCTCGCACGCCTCCAGCACGGCGGGGTCGGCCGGTGCGGCCATGACCACCGTCACGACCGTCCGTCCCGCGTCCTCGGCCCTGCGCCGGAGCTCACCCACCCGGTCCAGGACGTCCGGCGCGTAGTTCGGCAGCCAGCCGTCGCCGTAGGAGAGCACCCGGTCGAGCACCCGGGGGCCGGTGCCGCCGACCAGCACGGGGGGATGAGGGCGCTGCGCGGGCTTCGGCCAGGAGAGGATCGGGTCGAAGGAGACGAACTCCCCGTGGTACTCGGCCTCGTCCTGGGTCCAAATGCGGCGCATCGCCTCGATGTTCTCCTTCATCACCGCGAAACGCCGCGCCGGGTCGACCCCGTGGTTGCGGATCTCGGGTTCGTTCCAGCCAGCCCCCACGCCGAGCTCGAACCGGCCGCCGGTGAGGTGGTCCACACTCGCCACGGTCTTCGCCAGGCTGATCGGGTGGTGCTGCGGCACCAGGCAGACGCCCGTCCCTACCCGCAGCCGGGTCGTGACCACGCCCGCGGCCGTACAGGCGGTCAGGGCGTCGTAGGTGTGCGCGTACTTGCGCGGCAGCGTCCCGCCCTCCGGCGGCACGGGAGGCTCCCCCCAGGCCTGGATGTGGGTGTGCTCGGTGAAGAAAAGGGCGTCGTGGCCCCGTTGCTCGACCAGCTGGGCCAGCACACCCGGGCGGACCGCGTCATGCGTAGCGAAATATCCGAAACCAGATTCCATGGCGTCCCCGTCTCCCACGGAGGGCGGGTACGGCACCGCTGTGCCGCACCCGCCCCGATGTCATCGGAACTTCATCTGAAGCGGCGGAGCCGGAGGCTGTTGCTCACCACGAACACCGAGGAGAACGCCATCGCGGCTCCGGCGATCATCGGGTTGAGCAGTCCGAGCGCGGCCAGTGGCAGCGCGGCCACGTTGTAGGCGAACGCCCAGAACAGGTTCCCCTTGATCGTCGCCAGTGTACGGCGCGACAGCCGGATCGCCTCGGCCGCAGCCCGGAGATCCCCCCTGACCAGGGTCAGGTCGGCGGCCTCGATCGCCGCGTCGGTCCCGGTGCCCATCGCCAGGCCCAGGTCGGCCTGGGCGAGCGCGGCGGCGTCGTTGACCCCGTCGCCGACCATGGCCACCGAGCGGCCCTCGGCCTGCAGCCGCCTGACCACCTCGACCTTGCCCTCGGGCAGCACCTCGGCGATCACCTCGTCGATGCCGACCTCGGCGGCGACCGCGCGGGCCGCGGCCTCGTTGTCTCCGGTCAGCAGCACCGGGGTCAGGCCGAGGCCGCGCAGCCGCTCGATCGCCTCGGCGCTGGTCGGCTTGACGGTGTCGGCCACGACGAGGACCGCGCGGGCCCTGCCGTCCCAGCCGACCGCGACGGCCGTACGGCCCGCGGCGTGCGCCGCCTCCACCGCCCGCTCCAGCTCGGCGGGCAGGTGCTGAGCCCAGTCGGCCAGCAGCCTGGGCCTGCCGACGACCACGGCGTGGCCGTCCACGACGCCCTGGACACCGAGTCCCTCGACGTTGGCGAAGTCCTCGGGCGTGGGCAGCTCGCCCACCCGTTCGGCGGCGGCGCGGGCGACGGCCCTGGCGATGGGGTGCTCGGAGGCGTGTTCGAGGGCTCCGGCCAGGCGCAGCACCTCGTCACGGTCCTCGCCCTCGGCCGGGTGCACGTCGGTGAGGGTCATCCGGCCCTCGGTGACGGTGCCGGTCTTGTCGAGCACCACGGTGTCGACCGTACGGGTCGACTCCAGGACCTCGGGGCCCCTGATCAGGATGCCGAGCTGGGCGCCGCGTCCCGTGCCGACCAGCAGGGCGGTCGGGGTCGCCAGGCCGAGCGCGCAGGGGCAGGCGATGATCAGCACCGCGACCGCCGCGGTGAAGGCGGCCGAGGCGCCGCCCCCGGTGCCGAGCCAGAAGCCGAGCGTGGCCACGGCCAGCGCGATCACGATCGGCACGAAGATCCCGGAGACGCGGTCGGCCAGGCGCTGCACCTGCGCCTTGCCGGTCTGGGCCTCCTCGACGAGCTTGGCCATCCGGGCCAGCTGGGTGTCGGCGCCGACACGGGTGGCGCGGACCAGCAGCCGGCCGCCCGCGTTGACGGTCGCGCCGGTCACCGCGTCGCCGGGCCGCACCTCGACCGGGACGGACTCGCCGGTCAGCATCGAGGCGTCGACCGCGGAGGAGCCGTCCTCGACCACGCCGTCGGTGGCGATCTTCTCGCCGGGCCGTACGACGAACAGGTCGCCGACGGCGAGCTGGTCGGCGGGGACACGGACCTCGCGTCCCTCACGCAGCACGGCCACGTCCTTGGCGCCGAGTTCGAGCAGGGCCCGGAGCGCGGCGCCGGCGCGGCGCTTGGAACGGGCCTCGAAGTAGCGGCCCGCGAGGATGAACGCCGTCACCCCCGCCGCGGCCTCCAGGTAGATGTTGCCCGACCCGTCGGTGCGCTCGATGGTGAACGCGAACGGGTGGGTCATGCCGGTGGTGCCCGCGCTGCCGAAGAACAGCGCCCACAACGACCAGCCGAAGGCCGCCAGGGTGCCGATGGAGACCAGGGTGTCCATGGTCGCCGTGCCGTGGCGCAGGTTGGTCCAGGCGGCCCGGTGGAAGGGCCAGCCCGCGTAGACCACGACCGGCGCGGTCAGCGTGAGCGAGAGCCACTGCCAGTTCGGGAACTGCAGCGCGGGGACCATCGCCATCGCGATCACCGGTACGGCGAGCGCCACGGAGGTGATCAGGCGGTCACGCAGCGGCCGAAGCTCCTCGGCCGCCTCCGCCTCCTCGTCCCGGCTCTCGCCCGCCGACGGCGCGGCGGGCGGGTCGGGCAGCTTGGCGGTGTAGCCCGCCTTGGCCACTTCGGCGACCAGGTCCTCGGGACTGATGTCCCCGGAGTAGGTCACCTTGGCCTTCTCGGTCGCGTAGTTGACCGTCGCGGTCACGCCGTCGAGCTTGTTCAGCTTGCGTTCGATGCGGTTGGCGCAGGAAGCGCACGTCATGCCGCCGATCGAGAGTTCGACCGCGCCGCCGGAAGCCGGGGCCCTGTCATCGGTGAGGGGGGACATCGTCTCTCCTTTCTCGGTTCTCGGTTCGCGCCCTCGTCAGTGGGCGTGTCCTCCGTGGCCGCCGTGTCCGGCCTGCTCGCCGGTCCCCGAGGCCGGGGCGGCGGCCTGGCCGGTGCGCACGGTGAAGCTCGCGGTGCGCACGACCCCTCCGTGCTGGAAGTCTAGGAAGAGCCGGTAGGCGCCACGGCTGGGCACCTCGGTGTAGAAGGTGATCCCGGGGCCCGCGGCGGTCCTGCCGTCACCGGGCTCCCCGTCGGGGTGAACGTGCAGGTAGGCCAGGTCCCCGTCGCGCAGCGCGACCAGGTGGCCGTAGGCGCCCAGGTAGGGCTGCAGGTCGGTGACGGGCCTGCCGTCCTTGGCGACGCTCAGGGTGAGCTTGCTCAACGCGCCGGGGGTCAGGTCGCCGTCGAGGGTGACGGTGTAGCCGTCCACGGTGGTCGTACGGCTCGCCGCGGGCAGCGCCGCGGGCCTGTAGTCACCGGGGGCCAGCAGGTCGACGCCCAGGGTCAGCGCGTCGCCGCCCTCGGGGGCGAAGTCGGCGAACGCCCGGTAGGCGCCCGCGGCGGGCAGCGTCAGCGGCACCGACCACTCGCCGCCCCCGGCCTCCCGGGGATGTAGGTGCCAGAAACCGCCGAGGTCGCGCGAGACGACGATGAAGTGCAGCTTCTTGTCGTGCTGGACCTGGTATCCGGTGACGGGCCTGCCGTCGGGGCCGGTGACGGTGAAACGGAAGTCCGTCTCCTGGCCGGGCTCGACGGTGGTGGTCCGCGGGGTCAGGGTGTAGCCGTTGTTCGACACTTGAAGTCCTTCCGGTACGGACGTCTCGCCGGGGGCGGGTGAGGCGGTCGTGTGGGGTGTGGCCTGGGGGGTGAGGCCGGCGGTGTCCGCCGCCCTGCCCGCGCCGAGGGCTCCGCCGAAGAGAACGGCGAGGCCGAGAAGGTAGGCCCCCAGCCTGGCTGGGGTGTTCATGCCGGATCGACCACTTCGTATCCGGCGGTCCGCACCGCGGCCCTGACCGCGTCGTCGCTGACCGGGCCCTGTCCGCTCACCGTCACCAGGCCGGTCGCCAGGTCCACCTCGACGCCGGTGACGCCGGGGACCTCGCCGACCTCCTCCTTGACGGAGCTGACGCAGTGGCCGCAGGTCATGCCCTTGACGGTGTATGTGGTGGTGCTCATCGTCTTCTCTTTCCGTTCTTCTCTCGTGTGCCCGGTCAGGACCTGACCAGGCGCGCGATGGCGTCGGTGGCTTCCTTGACCTTGCTGTCGGCCTCGGCCCCGCCCTTGGCGGCCGCGTCGGCCACGCAGTGGGCCATGTGCTCCTCCAGCAGGGACAGGGCGAAGGACCTCAGCGCGTGGTCGGCCGCGGACACCTGGGTGAGGATGTCGATGCAGTACTTGTCCTCGTCGACCATCCGCTGCAGGCCGCGGACCTGGCCCTCGATCCTGCGCAGCCGCCGGAGGTGGTCCTCCCTGTTCGCGGTGTAGCCGCTCATCTCCCTCTCCTCTCCGGTGGTCGCTTCACCCTTCACAACACGGTACCCCCCTACCGTATTCCGGACTCTCGGGATTCCGGTTCCCGGTTGATACCCTGGGGGGGTACTGGAATGACCATAACATACCCCCACGGGGTTGCCTCCCTCAAGGTGTGCGCCCCTCGTCGTGTCGATCGCGGAGAGTGGCATGTTCATTACTCATTGTTATTACATTGTTTGGAGTAATGGCACGGAATCGATGCCTTTGCCTCTCTGGGGTGACCCTTTCAAGGTCTTTCTCATTAGCGTGGTCTTTAAGTCCACGCCGTGTCGGCGTCTTTTTGAGATGCCTGAACGGTGTTCCCGGCGACCTGGGACCACCAGGGCGCATCCATCACGACATGGAGTGATCACTCATGGTCAAGCAGATTCTCGCGGCCGGTGCGATGGTGGCTTCCGCTCTCGCCGCCCCCGTGACGATGCCGGCTGAGATCGCCAACGCCTCGACGGCGCCTCAGGCCCTGTCGGCCGGTTCCGTGCGCCTCACCCAGAGCAGTCTCGTCCTGCGGCCCTGCCGTCACGGCCGATGCCACCGCGGTGGCGGAGGCGGCGGCGGAGGCGGCGGAGGCGGTGGCGGCGGCGGAGGCGGTGGCGGCGGTAACCACAGCGGCGGCGGAGGCGGCGGAGGCGGCGGTGGCGGCGGTGGCGGCGGTGGCGGCGGTGGCGGCGGTGGCGGCGGTGGTGGAGGTGGTGGAGGTGGCGGCGGCTGATCCCGCCCGAACTCTCCGCACATCCCGGATGTCCCTCCGGCCGGTCGAGGCCACACGGCCGCCCGCCGGGCAGGGGGGACGGCCTCCAGGCCGTACGCCATCCGTTCTCCGGGGGGCGTCTCCGGCGTCAAGGAGAATTCCCTCTTGACGCCGGAGACGGTCTTCGCCGCCTTTCCGATGCTGTGAGAAACCGATGAGGTGAAAGGCCGATTCCAACCGAAACAATGGAATTCCGATGACCGGCCGCGGGTTTCCCGGCGGCCGGTTTCCGGGCCGGGAGGGAGGCGCCGAGGGGTTTTCGCCGGGCCGTACGGTGGGAGGCTCATCGGCGTGGACGACATATGGGATCTTGTGGTCGTCGGCGGTGGTCCCGCCGGATCCGCCGCCGCCCTGCGGGCCAGGCAACTCCGTCCTGACGCCCGGGTGCTGCTGCTCGACAAGGCCGACTTCCCCCGCGACAAGGCGTGCGGCGACGGCATCGCCGCCCACGGGCACGACGAACTCGCCCTGCTGGGCCTGCCGGACCTGATCGCCGACCATCGGCCGACGCGACGCCTGTCGATCGTCTCGCCCGGGGGAGCGCGGGTCGACGCCACGGTCGCCAGACCGAACCACGTCGTCCCCCGCGCGGTCTTCGACGCCCGCCTGGTGGAGGCCGCCAGGGAACGGGGCGTGGAGGTCCGGCGCCACCGGGTCCGCGCCCTGGCCGTACGGCACGGGCACGTCGTCCTCGACGGCACCGTGACGGCCCGTGCCGTCGTCGGCGCCGACGGGGCCAACTCCGTCGTACGGCGCCTCATCGGCATGCCGGCCTCCCCGGGCAGGCACACCGCGATCGCCGTGCGCGGTTACGCGGACGTGCCCCTGGACGACGACGTCCAGCGCATCGTCATGCAGGGGGAGGGATGGCCCGCCTACGCCTGGTCGTTCCCCGTCGGGGACGGCAGCGCCAACGTCGGCTTCGGGATGCTGCTTCCCCGGCTGCGGGCGACCGGCCTGCCCGGACGCCGGGTCCTGCACGACAGGCTCGCCGAACTGCTGCCCCACCTGCCCGCCCGCGACCTGCGGGCCCACCACCTCCCCCTGTCCCCGGGCAGGCCGGGGGCCGGGGTGGGCAGGGTGATGCTCGCCGGCGACGCGGCCGGGCTGATCAACCCGCTGACCGGGGAGGGCATCTACTACGCCCTGCTGTCGGGCAGGCTCGCGGGCGAGGCCGCGACGCAGGCGCCGGACGACCCGCTGCCCCGGTACCGGGGAGAACTGGGCAGGGCGCTCGGGCGGCATCTGAGGACCACCGACGCGCTCGCCCTGGCCGCTCGTTCCCCCCGGTTCATCGACGCCGCGATCGGTGTCGCCGCCCGGCGGCGGGAGGTGTTCGACCTGCTGGTCGAGGTGGGGCTCGGGGCGGGGACCGTACCGCCCTCCCTGCTCTTCGCCGTGGCCCGCCGCTGGCTCGGCGAAGCCGTCCGAGGAGCCTGAACTTCCGGGACTGTTGCCTTGATCACTCTTATGGTAAAGAAGGTTTCCAGTAAGGCGCCTCGACCTCCCCCCATCGAAAGGCCCCCTATGCGACTGCGTTCGCGTGTCCTGAGCATGATCGTGGCGTTAACGGCGGCGATGGCCACCGCCGCCCCCGCCCTGGCGGACGGGCCGACCGGCGACATCGTCTACGCCACCCGTAACGGCGGCAAGGTCGTCGCCCTCACCTTCGACGACGGCCCCTCTCCCGACTGGACCCCCAAGGTCCTCGACCTGCTGCGGAGCAGGCAGATCCGCGCCACCTTCTGCCTGCTCGGAAACCAGGTCAAGGCGCACCCCGAGCTGGTGCGCCGCATCGTCGCCGACGGCCACGCCGTCTGCAACCACACCGTCAACCACGACTCGCTCGCCGGCTGGACCCCCGAGGCGATCCGCGCCGACCTGACCGCGACCAACGACGCGATCCGCACGGCGGCGGGCGACCCCAACCTGCCCATCAGGTACTTCAGGGCCCCCTACGCCGCCTGGGGTGCCTCGCCGCAGGTCGCGGCCTCCCTCGGCATGTCGGCCCTGGCCTGGACGATGGACCCCTCCGACTGGGACGGTTCCCCGGCGGACGTGCTCGTCCAGCGGCTGAGCTCGCAGATCTACCCGACGGCCGTCTCGCTCTCCCACGACGGCGGCGGCGACCGCTCGGCGACCGTGGCCGCCTACGGGCAGCTGATCCCGCAGTGGCAGCAGGCCGGCTGGGGGTTCGAGCTGCCCGCGACCACCGGCGGGCCGTACCCGCCCGCGTGCACCTCGCCCGTCTGGCGTGGCCGTGACAGCTACAGCCAGGGCGACAGGGTCTCCCGCAAGGGGCACATCTACCAGGCCCGGTGGTGGACCCGGCTTGAGGACCCGGCCAACGCCTGGTGGGTGTGGGCCGACCTCGGCGTCTGCTGATCCCGGACGGCCCCCGAAGGCCGGGCGAACCGTGCGGCGTCGTGCTGGCAACGTCCGTGGCGCCCGAGTCTGAAGGGGGCCGTTCTCCCGGTCCGGCCTGGACGGCGTGTCAGCAGGTGGCGGCGGCTCCGGCGCGCTCCTGGGCGAGGCTCTCCGCCGGCGACCGCCCCCTGGCACGGCCGAGCTCGGGCAGGAGGGACACCACCCCGAGCACGGCCAGCCCGGCGCCCAGCCAGAGGGGGGCGCGCAGCCCGAAGCCGTCGATGACCAGCCCACCGGCCGAGGAGCCGATGATCACCCCGAGGGTGATGAAGGAGGCGTGGACGGTGTTGACCAGCGGCCCAGGGTTGCCCACCCGCTGGACGCGTACGGCCATCGCCGGGTTCATGGTCACTCCGACCAGCCCGACGCCCAGCATGGCGATCACCGCGGGAACGCTGAGGTGGGCGAACGCCGCGAACCCGGCCAGGAAGACCGTGTTGAGAACCAGCCCGGACAGCAGGACGCCGACGGTGTGCCTGTCGGCCAGGCGCCCGACGACGTGATTGCCGGCCACGGTGGCCGCGCCGTACGCGACGAGCAGGAGGGGAACGGTCTCCGAGGCGAACCCGGTGACCTGGGTGAGGATCGGGCTGAGATAGCTGAAGGCGGCGAAGGTCGCGCCGATGATGAGGGTGCTGGTCGACAGCGCCAGCCACAGCCGGCCGTTCCTGAAGACCGCCATCTCCCGCCTGAGACCGCCACCGTCGGCACGCCCGAGCCGGGGGACGCCCGCCGTCGTGGCGAGCGCGGCGACGACGGTCAGGGCGCCGACGGCCCAGAAGGCGGCGCGCCAGCCGAGCCGCCCGCCGATCAGCGTGGACAGCGGCAGCCCGAGCAGGGTGCCGAGCATCAACCCGTTCAGGACGACGGCGAGGGCACGGCCGCGCACCTCCGGGCGGCTCAGCCGGACCGCGACCGAGATGGCGACCCCGAAGAAGGCCTGGGAGGCGACACCGGTGACGACACGCGCGACGATCATGATCGGGTAGGAGGGCGCGACGGCCGCGAGCACGTTGCCCGCCAGAAAGACGGCGAACAGCAGTATGAGCGCGGGTTTCGGGCGTATCCGTACCAGTGCGACGGTCATCAGCGGTCCGCCGACCGACATGGCCACCGCGAAGGCGGTGATCAGATAGCCGATCTGGGAGATGGTCACGCCGAGTCCGCCCGCCATCTCGGGCATCAGGCCTCCGACGGCGAACTCGCTGGTCACCATGGCGAAGATGCCGATGGCCAGGACGTAGACGGCTCTGGGCAAGGGGAGCTCCTTTTTGCACCGATCGGTGTAGAACTTGGGCGTGAAAAAGCAGGGGTCAGGCCAGGGCGTCCATGGCCGTGGCCGCGATGGCCGCGACGGTGGCGTCGTCGGCGCCCCCCTGGGCGGCCACCCGGATCCCGGCGATCACGGCGTTGACGAACCTGGCGAGTTCGGCGGGGTCGCGGGTGGAGCCGATGTCGCCCGCGCGCTGCCCGCTCTCGATGACGGCGCTCAGGTCGGCGATCCGCCGTTCGGTGTCGCGGCCGAGCATCAGGGCGATCTCCGGGTCGCGGCCTGCGAGCTCCATCGTGGTGTTGACGGTCAGGCAGCCGAGGCCGTGGCCGTCGCGCCGGTTCTCCGCCTCCGTCCTGAGGATCCCGGCGAACAGCGCGCGGATCCGCTCGATCGCCGGCAGTTCGTGACTGTCGAGAATCCGCAGTTGGTCGGCGGTGGTGGCGTCCATGTAACGGGTCAGCGCGCGCTTGAACAGCTCACGCTTGTTGACGAAGGCGTTGTACACGCTGCTGCGGTCCAGGCCGAGCGCTTCGCACAGGTCTCTGGTCGAGGTCGACTCGTAGCCGTTCGCCCAGAACGTGCGCATCGCGGTGTCCAGGACCCGGTCCTCGTCGAATGATCTCGGCCTCGCCATGAGAGCACGCTACCCGTTTTGCATCGGTCGGTGCAATATGGGGTGGGGTGTCCCCGTTCGTGCCGGTCAGGGGAGGGGCGGCGAGCGCCCCTCCCCGGGAGGGTCAGGAGAAGTTCGGCTCGGGAACCGGCAGGGTCACCCTGCCGGGGCCGCGCCAGGGGCCCAGTTCCTTGGGCACGTCACCGATGTGCAGCGCGCCGATCGCCAGCGGGAGCACCACCTTGCTCCTGGCCAGGTCGACGGTGACAACCGCCCCGGTCGGGCTCTCCGAGCTGTAGGTGGCGTCCGTGCCCGCGATCACGAAGCCCAGCCGGTGGCCCTTCTTGAAGGTGTACTCCTGCGGCAGGGTCTCCCAGCGGACCCTGCCGTACGTGCCGGGCGGCAGGGGAGTGGGCGCGCTGAGGGAGTCGCGGTTCTGCACGTCGATCCAGCCGCGGGCGACGATCTCCAGCGGGCGGGTGGCCAGGTTGGTGGCGACCTTCCGGTAGCAGGCGTCGTCGGCGGCCGTGCTCTCGCCGTGGCAGCTCTCCTCGGGAAGGGTGGAGACGCCCTGGCCACGGCGCCAGTCGACCCGGGTGTCCTCCCCGAAGTCGACCAGGAGCGCGGTCAGGTTCGAGGTCGGCCGGTCGAGCGCTACCCGCAGGTCGACGACGGGCGTCCCGGACAGGCGCAGGTCCAGGGGCAGGCTCCCGGTGGTGAAGGCCACCCTGCCCGGTGCCCCGGTGCCGACGTCGGCGACCATCGTCTCCTCGGACTGGCGCAGGTCGGTGAAGGAGGCCGTCTGCCCCCTGCGCGCCGGGACGAGGCCGAGCGAGCCGTCGGCCGCCGGATGGAAGGGGACCTTGAGGGACAACGGCTCCGGCCAGTCACGCTGGGTGATCCAGCGATCGACGCCGACCTGCACGTCGGCGCGGGGACGGCGCATGACGCCGTTGTCCACGCCGAGCAGCCAGTGGTCGAACCACTGGTGCAGGGTGTCGACCCAGACGTCACGGCGCCCGGCGAAGTCGAAGGGGTCGACGTGCTGGTACTGCCCGACCCAGATCTTGCGGGGCACGTTCCGCGCCGCGAGGGCCCGCCACCAGGTGGAGAAGTTGTCCGGCCTGACGTTGAGGTCGTTGACGGTGTGCACGGCGAAGACGCTGGCGCGCACCTTGGAGACGTCGGCGAGGGAGCCCGCGAGATAGTCGCGCTCGGCCCAGAAGGGGTTGTAGTCGCCGGTCGCGTCGCCGTCCTCGGCGTCCATCCGCGCCCGAGCCGCGGCGCACTTGGCGTCCGGGTCGGTGTCGACGTAGGAGGCCAGCCAGGACATGTAGTCGTAGTTGTAGACCACCCCGTTGGATCGCTGGTACCTGTACCAGGAGCTGATCGCCGAGATCGGGACGATGGTCTCCAGCCCCCGGACCCCGGTCGCCGCGACGGCGTTGGCCAGTGTGCCGTCGTAGGACTTGCCGATCATCCCGGACTTGCCGGTGGTCCAGTCCGCGGCGACGGGGGTGCCGTCCTCCCGGCGGGCGACGGCGCGGCCGTTCAGCCAGTCCACCACGGCCTTGCCGCCCAGCACGTCGGCCCGGCCGCCGCCGTCGGGGCAGCCGTCGGACCTGGTGGTTCCGTTCATGTCGACGTTGAGGACGGCGTAGCCACGTGGGACGAAGTAGTTGTCATAGAAGAGGGGGAATTTCGTGATATTTCCGGCGGCGTCGTAGACCTTCCGCTCGCCCTCGTTGCCCCGGCCCGCGTTGTCGTAGTACGGGCTCTCGTCGATGATCACCGGGACCTTGAGCCTCGGGCCCGACTCCCTCGGCCTGATGATGTCGACGCGGATGCGGTCGGGGCGGCCGTCGGCGTCGCTGTCGGCACCCGACTCGACGTAGACGTGCTCGCGGACGGCGTCGGCGTAGGAGAAGACCGGCTGGCTCCGCCCCCGCTCGACGGTGATGGCGGGAGAGGTGCCGGTGGGGACGGTCGGGGCCGCGTTGGCGGGCGTGACGCCCGCCGCGACCACCGCCAGGGCGATGAGGACTGCTCGTAACTGTGGCACTGCCTGTGGCACGCGGAGCCTCCGGGGGGTCGAGAGAGACATCCGCAATATCGGTGGCGCCGGGTCGGTTAACAAGATTCCTTTACGGCTTTGACATCACCCTGGTTCTGGTGCGTGACATGTCGTATCCGCCGGCCGTACGGCCGTGCACACCGGGTGACACCGGCCCGCCCCGCGGCGGGCCGGGAAGCCCGCATGGAGCCGGTCGTGACGCCGTCGCCGAGGAGATTCCCGCGGGGGACGCCACGGTCATCGGGCCGGGCGGCGCGTCCCGAGGGAACGTATCCTCGCGGAATGAAGATCGTACGCGGCACGATCGCCTCCCTGGCCGGTGACGCGGTCTCCCACCACGGCCCCGTGACCCGGCCGCGTCGCCTGGTCAGCAGCCCGCGCTCACGGGTATGGCGCGCCGACATGGGCGGGACCGCCGTGGTGATCAAGCAGATCGTCGGCGGTGCGGACGCCGACGAGCGCTTCCGCCGCGAGGTGACCGCGCTGCGGCTGGCCGCACGGGCCGATCCGCCCCTGGTTCCCGTACTGTTCGGCGCCGACCCCGGCCACCGGATCATGGTCATGGAGTGGCTCGACTCCGGTGAACCGCCCGCCGACTGGGCGGTCGGCTACGCGACCGCGCTGGCCCGGTTGCACGCGACGACGGACGCCGGTGACGCCGGGGCGCTGCCACGCTGGTCCCCGCCCGGCCCCGACGTCCTGGACGCCTTCTTCCGGCTGGCTGCTCGGCTCGGTATCGCGGTCGCGCCGACAGTCAGGGCGGAGCTCGACGGCGTGCTCGACCGGCTGGGGCGGGAGAGGGGCCACGCCCTGCTGCACGGAGACCCCTGTCCAGGTAACGACCTGTACACCGGCGGCGGAACGCGTTTCGTCGACTTCGAGCAGGCCGCCCTGGGGAACGGCCTGGTCGAACTGGCCTATCTGCGCGTCGCCTTCCCGACCTGCTGGTGCGCCACCGCCCTGCCCGGGCCGCTGCTGCGTCGCGCCGAGGAGGCCTATCACGCCGCCTGGAACACCACCACGGGCACCGAGCCCCGGGGCGACCTGGCCAACGCGTGCGTCGGGTGGTTGCTGCGGGGAGACGCACTCGTCGAACGGGCCCGCCGTGACGGGACCGACCACCTGGCCGCGCTCGTCAAGGACGACTGGACCTGGGGTACGGCCACCGCCCGGCAACGGCTGCTCCACCGCCTCGGCGTCGTCGGTGAGGTCACCGCGGACACCGCCCTGGCCGGTGTCGGCGACCTCACGGCGACGATGCGCGACCGCATGCTCGATCGCTGGCCCACGCTGCGGCCGCTCTCCCCTGAGCGCCCGCCGGGGCAGCACGGCCTCCGGAGGCCGAACGTCCTCGACCGCCTCAGGAACCGGTTCTGAGCCGCACCGCTGACGCGGCCGGTGAGGAGGCGGGAGCTTCCCGCCCGGTGAACAACCCCGACGTCCGGCCCGCCGGCACGGCGCGGCACCGAACCGGCTCCGCTCGGCCGTACGGGCGGGCGAGACGCGGCTCCTCGGCCAGGGTCACCTGTCAGGGCCCCGGGGGGTGAGATGGCGGGCCAGGGTCTCCAGGGCTGAACGCACTTCGGCCAGGGCGGTGTCGTCGGGGAGGACCTCGGCGAGGGTGGCGTCGACGGAGACGGCGCGCACCTCCTGGACGCGCTCCGACACACGTGGGTGGACCAGGGAACGGCGGCGGTCGCGCGGGTCGGGCTCGGTGACGACCGCTCCCGCCTCGCGCAGCCGGGCGACCGCGGCCGAGACGGCGCTCTGCGGCAGGCCGGTGCGGACGGCGATCTCACCCACCGCGCTACCCGGGTGGTCCCGCAGGTCGTTGACCACGATCAAGACCGTACGGGTGCTCGCCGCGTGGTCGCCGACCCCCTCGGCCGGAAGCGCCCGCTCACCGAGCTTCATCAAGGTACGGCCCAGCACGAACAGCTCGATTCCATTCACCCGGTAGACGATACATCAACCTTGATGCATCAATTTTGATGTATCAAGGTTGATGCTTTATGGTCGACTCCGGGCGAACAAGCCATACGAACCATCCGAAAGGACCCCTCACATGAGCGAGCTGCGTGTTCCCGGCGCCACCCTGCACTACCAGGTGCGTGGAACCGGCCCGATGCTGCTGATCTCGCAAAGCGGCGAGGGCGACGCCGACCGCACCGTCGACCTGGTGGAGCACCTCGCCGGCGATTTCACCGTGGTGACCTACGATCGGCGTGGTCTGTCCCGTAGCGCGCTCGACGAACCGGCGCGCGGCGCGACGATGGCCGAGCACGCCGACGACGTGCACCGGTTGCTCGCCGAGCTCACCGACCAGCCCGTCCGGATGCTCGGCTGCAGCCTGGGCGCGGTCATCGGCCTGCACGTGGCGGTCAGGCACCCGGATCAGATCGGCACACTCGTCGCCCACGAGCCGGTCGCGCCCCGTCTGCTCCCAGACGACCGGCGGGCCCGGCACGAGCGCGAACTGGCCGAGGTCCAGGCGCTCTACGAGCGCGAGGGCCTGACCGCCGCGTTCAAGGCCATCGCCGACGTCCTGGGCATCGACCCGGCCAACCCCGACGCCGAGCCCGGCCTCACCCCGCAGCCGATGACACCGAACCGGATCGCCAACTTCGACTACTTCATCCGGCACGACTTCTCGGCCGTCATCACCGACACCCTCCCGGTCGCCCGCATCGCCCACACCCGGACCCGGATCGTCCCGGCCGTCGGAGCCACCACCCCGCACCACGTCTTCGACTACCGGTGCGCCGAGGCGCTGGCCGCCCTCCTCGGCACCCAGGTCGTCCGCTTCCCCGGCGGGCACAACGGCAACACCGCGCACCCCCGCGGCTACGCCACCCTGCTCCGGCGGATCCTCCAGCCCTGACACCCTTCTCCGCACGGCGCCGGCCCGGCATCGCGGGCTCGGGCGACCGCGAGAACCGATGAGCAGGACGCGCCGTGAGCGGATGCCTCCGACCGTCCTCGTTCTCGGCGGCGGCCATCAGGCCGTACGACCGCCCGTCCGGCCGGGAAGGCCGGAACGGGGCACGACGAGGCCGTTCTCGTAGGCGAAGACGATCGCCTGGGCACGGTCCCGCAGATCGAGTTTGGCCAGGATGCGGCTGATGTGCGTCTTGACGGTCTGCTCGGCGACGATGAGGGCCTCGGCGATCTCGGTGTTGGACAGGCCTCGGGCGATGTGGAGGAGCACCTCCGACTCCCGTTCGGTCAGTGACCGAACCCGGGGCGCGGCGCCGGGCAGCGCGGGCCTGCACCGGGCGATCTCCTCGATGAGGCGCCGGGTCACCGAGGGGGCGAGCAGGGCGTCCCCGGCCGCCACCACCCGTACGGCCGAGACCAGGTCCGCGGGCGGAGCCTCCTTCAGCAGGAACCCGCTGGCGCCCGCGCGCAGCGCCTCGTACACGTAGTCGTCCAGGTCGAAGGTGGTGAGCATCAGCACATGCGGCCTGTACTCCCCGCCGGGCGGCGCCAGGAGCAGCCGGGCCGCCCGCAGGCCGTCCATCCCGGGCATGCGGACGTCCATGAGGACGACGTCGGGCCGCAGCCGCCTTGTCTCGGCCACCGCCCGCTCGCCGTCGGCCGCGTCGCCGACGACCTCGATGTCTCGCTCGGCGGCCAGCAGCGCGCCGAAACCCGCCCGGACCATCGCGTGGTCGTCGGCGACGAGCACCCGGATCGTCACGGGCGCCCCTCCTCGTGCTCGGCCCGCACCAGGGGCAGCGTCAGCTCGACCCGGAACCCGCCCCGGGGCGTCGGCCCGGTCAGCAGGACCCCGCCCACCACGGCGGCACGTTCCCGCATCCCGGCCAGCCCGTGGCCGGTGCCCGCGGGCTCGGCGAGGGCGCGTCCCGCACCCGCGGGCGGCGCGTTCTCCACCACGGCCCGCAGCCCGGTCCCGTTCCCGGTGACCGCCACGGTCGTGGCGGAGCCCGGCGCGTGCCGGATCACGTTACTGAGCGCCTCCTGCACGATCCGGTAGACCGGCAGCTCCGTTTCCGGCCGCATGCGCGCGGGCAGGCCCGTCACCGTCAGCTCGACGGGGACTCCGGCCCGCCTGGCGCTCTCCACCAGTGCGTCCATCTGGCCGAGGCCCGGCAACGGGGAGCGCCGCGGTGTCGCGTCGTCGCTGCGCAGCACGCCCAGCAGACGCCGCATCTCGGCCAGCGACTGCCGGGCCGCCGCCCCGATGGAGTCGAACTCCCGCTCGGCGTCGGCGGGCACCCCGCCGAGCCTGCGCGCCGCGCTGGAGGCCTGTACGGCGATCACCGACATGTGGTGCGCGACCACGTCGTGCATCTCCCTGGCGATTCTGGTCCGCTCCTCCAGCAGCTCGCGCCGGGCCCGCTCGGCCGCACTGACCTGCTCCTGCTCGGCGACACGCGCCTGTGCCAGGCGGCGCCAGCGCAGATTGTCGCCGGCGAACAGCGGCACCGGCACGATGGCCGCCACGAGCTGCAGCACCACGGCCGGGTTCGTGGACGACACGGGCACCAGGGAGACGTCCACCAGGGCGCCGAGGAGGGAAAGCGCCCAGACGGCCGCCAGCGTCCGTCGCGGCCGGTGCCGAGCCAGCGCGAACAGCACGACCAGGTAGGCGACCACCGGCATCGGAGGCCACGGCCACGGGTTGCTCACCGGCGGCGGCGAGACCAACGGCGGCGTGACCAGCATCCCGATGTAGATCATCAGCCAGGCGGCCACCGGCCGGTGCCCGCAGATCATCACCGGAGCCGCGCAGGCTGCGGCGAGCGGCACCGTCAGCGCGACCGGGGCGTCGTAGACGGTGGCGAGCATCCCCACGTTCATCAC
Organism: Streptosporangium sp. NPDC000239; assembly: GCF_040300765.1. NCBI lineage: Bacteria > Bacillati > Actinomycetota > Actinomycetes > Streptosporangiales > Streptosporangiaceae > Streptosporangium > Streptosporangium sp. NPDC000239. The sequence continues at coordinate 85,292 of NZ_JBEPEI010000011.1, forward strand.
GAACATGAAGCAGGTGATCGCCCAGGGCGCGACGGCTCGTACTCTCGCGAACCGGAGCGTGGGCAGGACCGTGGCTCCGGCCGGGGCGAAGGCGCGCGACATGCCATCACGGTAGTCCTCGGCCTTCGCGAAGAGCTCCTTCTCACAGCCGACCTCAGGCCTCCCACCCGGGTATGACCCGCGGGCCGGGTGGCTCCAAGGTATGACGGGTCCGGACGGCTCCGTGGTGTGACGTGCCCCGCCGGGGCCGCCGCCTAGCGTCGGGTCCCGTGAACGACGACAGGGACACGAAGCGCGGAAGGACATCCCGCCGGCCGGCCGCCGTACTGGCCGCCCTGGGTATCGCCGTAGCGGGACAGGTCGCGGCACCGGCCGCCGGCGCCGCCTCCGCGGGGCGGGGGCCGCTGGACGGGCTCTGGCGGGCCGACGGCTACGGCACGATCTTCAGCATCGGCCGGGGACGGCTCACCACCTTCGACACGACGGCGATCAGCTGCCTGCCAGGAGTGCTTTCGGCGGAACAGACGGCGGGGACGGGCGGTTCGGCGTCCTTCACGGCACGGGAAGGCGGCCGGGGGATCACCGTCCGGACGCGGGGGCCCGGCAGGGCGCGGCTTCGGTATTCGGGAAGCGTCGGCGCCATCGAGTTGCGGAGGCTGCCCCGCCTGCCCGGGGCCTGCTCCACCCCCACGCCCGGTAATCCGGTGAAGGTGTTCGACGTCTTCTGGACGACCTTCGCCGAGAACTACCCGTTCTTCGCCGTCAAGGGCGTCGACTGGCGAGCCGTCCGGGACCGGTACCGATCCAGGATCAGCCCGAGCACCGGGGACGAGGAACTGTTCGCCGTGCTGCGTGACATCCTCAGGGAACTCGGCGACGCGCACACCGCCCTCCTCGCGGGAGACAGGCGGTTCGCCAGGCCGCTGCGGCCGGGCACCAGGCGGCTGGACGGAATACCGGCCTTCGTGGCCTTCGACAGACGGGTCCAGGAGTTCGTCGAGAAAAACGACACCCGCGGACCCCTGAAGCGGTGGGGGCGGGGCGTGATCGGGTACGCCGACCTCCCGGACGGGCTGGGCTACCTGCGGCTGAGCGCGTTCGACGGCTACGCCGACGGTGGCTTCGAACCCAACGCGGCCGAGCTGGACCGGGCACTCGACGAGATCTTCACCGCGTCCCGCACCTCGGGTCCCGACCGGCTACGCGGCCTCATCATCGACGTCCGGGTCAACCTGGGCGGCTACGACGCGCTCGGCCTGCGGCTCGCCTCCAGGCTCACCGGCAGACCGTACCCGGCCTACGCCAAGCAGGCCCGTAACACCCCGGACGACCCACTCCGGTTCACCCGCCCCCGCAAGGTGCCGGTACGGCCGGCGACCGCGCCGGTGTACACGGGCCCCATCGCCGTGCTCACCGGTGGCCTGACCATCAGCGCGGGCGAGACCTTCACCCAGGCCATGACGGGACGAACACCCCGGCCTGAGCGGATCGGGGAGAGCACCCAGGGGGCCTTCTCCGACTTCCTGTGGCGGAGGCTGCCCAACGGGTGGAGCTTCGCGCTGCCCAACGAGCGTTTCCTGACCCGGGACGGGACCTCCTTCGACGTGACCGGTATCCCGCCGCACCTGTCCGTTCCCGGCGTTCTCAGCGATGAGGAGCTGAACGGCGACCACGACACCGCCTTCGCCAAGGCCCTCTCCTATCTGGTGAACCAGCGGCGACGGTAGCCCCGACCCTGGTCCGGGGGAGTCCAGTCGTCGGTTCGCGTCCACGGCGGACGGCCTCGCCGCGCGGGACGCTCCGACACGGCGCCACCGGGGGTGACCGTCAGCCCTGGAACGGTTTCACCGTCTCACGTGCGGGGACGGGGCCCGGGACCGGTCTGACGGCTCCTGGCGGCCCGGCCCCGTGCGGCGGACCTGCCGACGCTGCGCAGCAGGACGCGCATGGTCCGGTCGAGGACCCTGCGCTCCTCGGCGGTGAGCCCGGACAGCAGCAGGGTGAGGCTGGCCACGTGCTCGGTGAGCGCGGCGTCCGCGGTCTCACGACCCTTCGGGGTGAGGGTGACCCGCACGCTCCTGCGGTCGTCGGGGGCGAGGGTGCGCTCGATCAGCCCCGCCTGTTCGAGCCGGTCGAGCCGGTTGGTCATACCGGCCCGCGAGATCATCAGCGCCGAGGAGAGCTCGGAGGGGGTCAGCGTGTACGGCGGGCCGGAGCGTCTCAGTGAGGCGAGCACGTCGAACTCCCCGCGGCGCATGCCGTACCGGGCGGAGGCCTCCTCGACCGCGGGGACGATGAGGCGGGAAAGCCGGGTGAGCCTGCCGAAGATGCCCATCGCGGCCAGGTCCAGGTCGGGGCGCTCGTGCCGCCACTGGGCGAGGGCGGCGTCCACGGCGTCCCCGCGGCCGCCGTCGTCCCTGCGTGCGCTGCCTTGACTCATGGGGGAATCATATTCGGCCCGTTACATTTGGATGTCAGATTGTTTGACCTGCGGTGAACCGGCTGCCCTGGTTGCTCCGCCTCGAACACCAGCTCCCGGGGGCGTCGATGACCCGGGAGATCACAATCTCGCGGTCGGCCGTGGCGGACCGCTCCGGCGCTCCCCGCCCCGTCTCGCTCATCGGTTGTCTCCTTCCTGAATTGCCTGCTTGAGGTCCTGCACGTAGGTGTCCAGCCGGTCGAAGCCCTCGTTCCAGAACCGTTCGAACCCGCCGGTCCACTCGTGGACCGGCCGCAGCCCCCGGGCGTCGAGGCCGTACAGGCGCTGTTTGCCCGCCCTGCGATCCCGCACCAGCCCGACCTCCCGGAGCACCCGCAGGTGTTTGGACGCCTGCGGCTGGGTCATCCCCAGCTCCTGGGCCAGCTCGGTCACCGGCCGCTCGCCCGTCCGCAGCAGCGCCAGGATCTCCCGGCGCTGCGGTTCGGCGATCGCGTTGAAGACGTCCGACGTCGTCGCTGCTCGTGCCATGACCATCATCATATGCCTATATCGGAATGCATCAATCCGGGGGAGGAGGCCGGGGTAACGGGACACCGGGCCTCGTCGTGGAGGCGGCGGACCAGTACGGGTGCCGGCGCGTGCCGCTCAGGCGGTGGGGGCGCCGAACCAGCGGGTGGCGGCGCGCCGGAACGCCTCGGGGGCGGGGTCGGGGCCCTCGGCCCAGGCCACGACGCCGTCGGGCCGGATCAGCAGGGCGCCGAGTCCGAGGTCGTCGGCGACCGGGCCGGGGGCGTGGCGGACGCGGCCCTGCCAGCCGGCCGTGGTCTCCCGCAGGCTCTGCGCGGCGGTGAGGTCGACGGCGACGCCCTGGCCTTCACGCAGCAGGTCTCCAAGGTGGGTGCCGTCGCGGAAGCGGAAGTCCGGGGCGGTGAAGCCGACGACCCGCTGGTCGCCGCCCAGGTCGTAGCGGTGGGCGAGCCCGGAGGTGGCGCGGAAGACATGGGTGGTGCCGTCGGCGGTGCGCAGCAGGTCGTGGACGAGCCGGCGCAGGGCAGGGGTGTTGGGGCCGGGGTTCATCGTGGCGACCGGGGCGCGCGACCAGTCGAGGACGGCGGCGCCGACGGGGTGGCGTTCGGCGGTGTAGGTGTCGAGCAGGTTCTCGGGGGCGGTGCCGTGGAGGGTGGCGGCGAGCTTCCAGCCGAGGTTCATGGCGTCGCCGATGCCGAGGTTGAGTCCTTGACCGCCGAGCGGGGAGTGGATGTGGGCGGCGTCACCGGCGAGCAGGACGCGGCCGTTGCGGTAGCCGCTGGTCTGCATGGCGCGGTCGGTGAAACTGGAGGCGAGGTGGACCTCGTCGATCGTCACGTCGGTGCCGGAGACGCGGCGCAGGACCGTCTGGAGGTGGTCGCGGGTCAGCGGCCGGGAGCGGTCGAAGGCGCCGCCGTCGAAGTCCATCATGCCCAGGTGCCCTTCGAAGGGTGTGCGCAGGTACATGCCGGTCGGCGTCGAGTTGAAACCCGGGCGCAGCTTGTCCGGGTCCTCGAAGGTGACGTGGGCGACGTAGCCGGTGAACAGCGGCTCGGTGCCGACGAAGTCGAAGCCCGCCAGGCGGCGCACCGCGCTGCGTCCGCCGTCGCATCCCACGAGCCGGCGCGCCCGGTACTCACGCCCGCCGGCCCGGGCCAGGACGCCGTCACCGTCCTGGTCGACGGCCTCGAGCGGGGCGTCGCGCACGATCCGCGCGCCGAGCGCGACCGCCCGCTCCTCCAGGACGCCGGTGACCGCTTCGAGACTGGTCATGATCCCTTCCGACGCGGGGCCGGGCAGCCGGGGCGGGAGGGCACCGGTATCGACGTCGGCGGCGTCCAGGCGCAGGCCCGCGAAATGGCTCACGTCGCGCGGGGCGGACACCTCGCGCGCGCCGACCTGCCGCGCGTCGACGCGTGAGGCGTCCAGGAGGGCGGTGAGCATCCCGCGGCGGTGGAACGCCTCGACGGACCCGGCGTTCAGGCCCCGCATCCCCAGCGGGAGCGCCCAGTACGGCGAGGCGGCCTGTGGGTTCTTCTCCAGTACCAGGACCGAGCAGTCGGCCAGGGCGAGTTCACCGGCGAGGAACAGGCCGACCGGCCCGGCCCCCACGATCACCACGTCGCGCATGTCGGTTCTCCTCCAGTCGCGAGTTTCCGGATCGGCCGGGGCTCGACGGGCCGGGACCGTGCTCCGTGAAGCTCGAAGCGGCAAGATTGGAGCAACGCTCCAATTTTGGAACCGTACTCCATTTTGGAGCGCTGCACCAAAACTGACAGGATGAGGGCATGACCACACCGACACCCCAGTCACGAAGGCGCAGGCAGGTGCTCTCGCGTGAGCGCATCATCGAGGCGGCGGTCGGGCTGCTGGACACGGCGGGGGCCGGGGCTCTGACGGTCCGCGCGCTGTCGGAGCGCCTGTCCACCGGATCCGGGGCCATCTACCACCACGTCGGAAACATGGGCGAGTTGCTGCAGGCCGCGACCGAGAGCGTCGTCGTCGCCGCCCTTCCCGCCCCGCAGGAGTCCACGACGGATCCCGGGACCGAGGACACCGGCCGCGAGCGGATCCGCGCCGCCGCCCTCGGCCTGTACGACGCGGTCGCCGAACACCCCTGGCTCGCCGTCCAGCTCGCCGTGCAGGTCACCCGCAGCCCCTGGGGAGCGGTGACGCCCCGGATCTTCGAGAGCATCGGCGGGTGCGTGCGCACGCTGGGCGTTCCACGGAGCGACTGGTTCGCCACGACCTCGACGCTGGTGCACTACATCCTTGGCGCCACCAGCCAGAACGCCCAGCCCTCCGACACCGCGGACGACGTCGGGGTCCCGCGGTCCGGCGCGCGGCGCGCCGAATTCCTCGACTCCGTGTCCAAGGCGTGGAAGAGCCTCGACGCCGGTGACCACCCGTTCCTCCACGACATCGCCGACCAGATGCGCGGGCACGACGACCGGGAGCAGTTCCTCACGGGCATCGACCTCATCCTCGCCGGCATCACCGCCGTCAGCCGCCCTTCCTGACCCCGCGCCCACCGGAGAACCGGCCGGCCCGGCCAGCCGGCGACGCTCATCTCCCGGTTTCCGGGTCACCCGGCATCGTGGACGGCATGAACGGGAGCAGCAGGACGTCGAGGCCCTCGACGTCCTGCTCGGCCGGTCACGTCCCAGGAGGTCACCCCGGTGTCGCGGCCAAGGCGAGGTCGTCCACCGTCACCGTGACGGAGGTGTCGGTGGCCTTGCGAGACAAGAAGGTCAGCAGGCCGGCCCCACCCGGGACCTGGAGCCCGGAGGTCGCGTCCGTGACGGAGAGCAGCCAGTCCGGCTCGGCCGCGCCGACGGCCCAGACCTTGCCGCGGATCGTGGTCGGCGACGTGCCGGTGACCTGGACGCGTACTCGCATCGCGATGCCCGCGCCCGCTGTCAGCCGGGGGACCCACAGCGGCTGTGCGAGGTCGATCTCACCGCGGCCCGCCTCGTAGCGGATCAGCTGGAGCAGGACCTTGCCGTTGGGCCGCAGGCTCACGTGCGCCCGGTAACTCCCCACCGCCGGGACCCTGCGCCCCACGGCGGTCACGTAGATCCCGCCCCCGGTGGGGGGCCTGTCGCCGGCGAAGGTGAAGCCGAGGTCGGTTCCGGTCTCCTTCACCCCGTCCAGGTAGGCGCTGGAGCCGGTTCCGGAGGACGTCGTGATCCGGCCCTTCCCACCGCCCACCGAGTAGTCGCTCTCCGGAACGCCGACCGACCAGTGACGCTTCCCGTCGTCCGTCGTGCCGAATCCGGTGCTGACCGTGCGTCCGAACGTGTCGGACACCCGCAGCCCCCCGCCCGGGGCCACCGACGCACCCGGACTCGCCGACCCGCTGGGCGAGACCTCTCCTGAGCTCGACGGCGAGGCAGACGGGGGCCCGGAGGTGGGAGCGGAGGCGGACGAGGTGCCCGGCCCGCCGGTGCCTGAGGACGCCTGGGACCCCGCCCCGCCGAACGGCCGTAACCAGGTGAGCGCCCCCACCACGACCGCGACCAGTGCCGCCGCCACGGCGAGCGCCCTACGGCGGCCCCGCCCGGCGGCCCACCCGATGAACACCGGGGCCCGTGCCGAGGGCGGGGCCGTGGGCTCCCCGGTGGGTCCCGCGGTGTCCTCATGACCGGCCGTCCCGGCAGGATCCCGGCCGCCGGCCGGGTCCGGCGTTCCCCGATCGCCGGCCGGTTCTGCGGCGAGGCGGCTGCCCAGGCTGGTGAGTTCCACGATCGACCTGCCGCGGCCGCCGGAGACCGGGTCGATCAGGCGGGACAGCAGCTCGCCCGCCGTCGGCCGGTGCGAAGGGTCCTTCTCCAAGGCGGCGGCGACCGAGTCGCGCAACGGCGGCGGGACCGCTGACAGATCCGGTTCGTGGGTGACGATGCGGTTCAGCACGTCCGCGACGCTCGCGGCGGCGAACGGGGAGGTGCCGGTGGCGGCGAAGATCATGGTGCCCGCCCAGGCGAAGACGTCCGAGGCGGGTGAGGCGGGGGAGCCGCCCAGCTGTTCGGGCGCGAGGTAGGCGGGGGTGCCGATGAGCCCGCTGGTCATGGTGGTGACACCGTCCGCGCGGGCGATGCCGAAGTCGACCACCCGGGGACCGTCCGGGCCGAGCAGTACGTTGCTCGGTTTGAAGTCGCGGTGCACGACGCCGGCCGCGTGGATGGCGGCCAGGGCCGTCGTGGTGCCGACGGCCAGCCGTTCCAGCTCGCCGCCGCGCAGGGGGCCGTGTTCGTGCACCCGTTCCGCCAGCGTCGGCCCGTCCACGAACTCGCTCACCACGTACGGCCGTGGCCCGTCCGGCACGGCCGTGAGCACGCGGGCGGTGCAGAAGGGCGCCACGCTCTCCACCGCCGCCAGCTCGCGGGCCAGACGGGCGCGGGCCTCGGCGTCGGCCCTGATCAGCACCTTCACCGCCACCCGTTGCCCGACCGGGTCGCGGGCCAGGTAGACGATTCCCTGTCCGCCCTCCCCGAGGCGGCCCAGCAGCTCGAACTCACCCAGACGCGGAGGATCCTCAGGGGCAAGAGGGGCAACCATGCTCCATACGGTACTGATCCGCTCAGTCAAGTTCGAGGCGTCCGGGCCGAGCTCCCGCGTCCAACGCGACGAGCGCGTCCTTCCTCTGGACTGACGACAGGAAGCCAACAGGGGCGGTGCTGAGCCGTCAGAGCAGGTCGCTAGATCAGGGCGGCGAGGAGGTCCAGCGCGGTCGCCCTGCCGGGTTCGTCGGCGATGCCGTCGAAGATCTTGAACGCGTCCTCGGCCAGTTTGCGCGCCGCCTCGCGGTCGCCCTCAGCCCGGTTGACCCGGGCCAGCGCCAGCAGCGCGTGCGCGTCCAGCAGCCGGTCGCCGAGCCGTACGGCGATGGACCTGGCCCGCTGCGCGCAGTCCCTGGCGTCGGGCACCCGCCGCTGCGCCAGCCGTGCCGCGGCCAGCTCCAGCAGGGTGTCGGCGTGCCGGTGCCGGTCGCCCCGGTCATCGAAGAGGCCCGCGGCGGCGGTGAGCCGGTCGGCCGCCTCGCCGGGGCGGCCTGCCCGCCGTAGCACCGCGCCAAGCGCCTGCTGCGCCTCGGCGCCGGCCCTCCCGCCGCCGAAGGCGCGCAGAGAGGAGGTCAGCTGGCGTTCCGCCTCGTCCAGGTGGCCCTGTTCCAGGTGAACCTGGCCGATCCTGCGCCGGACCTGCGCGGCTTCCTTGCCGCTGGACGTACCGGGACCCGTGAACACCCCGAGCGCCCGGGTGAGCAGGTCCAGCGCCTCCGCCCACCGGCCCTCGGCCCGGTACAGGTCGCCCTGGTCGCGCAGGAGCAGGGCCTCGGCGCGGGCGTCACCCGTGCGCCGTGCCGCCGCGAGGCCGGTCTCGGCGACCGGCCGCCAGTCGTCCAGGAAGCGCCGCCGTTCCAGGAACGGGCCCAGCAGATGCGCGAGCCGCCACGCGCCCTCGTCGAGGCCGGCCCCGTACAGATCACCGACGAGGGCGGCGAGGAACGCGCGCTCGGCGACGAGCCACTCGACCGACTCCTTGATGTCCCCGGTCACGAAGCCGCGCATGCTCGGCTCACCGGAGACCAGCGGGAACCGGGACGCCTGCACCCGGGCGATCACGACGGCCTGGAGCCGCGCGAGCGCCTCCCGTACCGCATGCACGCCCTCCTCCTCGACCAGCCGCTCGCGGGCGTAGAGCCGGGTCAGGTCGTGCATGCGGTAACGGACCTGACCCGCCACGTCCACGGTGTGCGCCTCCAGCAGGCCGGCGTCCACGAGCGCGTCGGCCTGGTCGCCGAAGACCTGGACGGCCCAGTCGGCGACGTCGGGGGCCGACAGCGCGCCCAGCAGCCGCGTCATTCGGCGCGCCGACATGGGCAGGCCCTCGTAGCCGACCGCGTACACGCTGCGGATCGTCTGGTCGCCCGAGTGAAGACGGTCCAGCCGCACGCGCTCGTCCTCCAGCAGGCCCGCGAGGTAACCAGGGGTCCAGCCCGGTCTGGTGGCCAGGCGGGATCCGGCGATGCGCAACGCGATGGGCAGCCCGCCGCAGAACCGCATCAGCTCCCGCACCCCGCCGTCATCCGCCCGCTCCTCGCCGATGAGCCTGACGAGCAGGTCACGGGCCTCGCCGTCGTCCAGGACGCCCAGCGGCAGCCGTACGGCGCCGGTCAGCCCGCCGAGCGCCGACCGGCTGGTGATCACGGTGGGGCATGAGGTGAGCAGCGGCCGTACCTGGGACTCGTCGGTGGCGTCGTCCAGCACGACGAGCATGCGGCGGTTGGCGGTGTAGGTGCGCAGCAGCCGCTGCCGCCGGCCCTCCGACGCCGGTACCGCCTGGGCCGGGCAGCCGAGCCAGCGCAGGAAGTCCTCCAGGATCGCGCCGGGCCGGGTGGTCTCGCGCAGGTCCGCGTACAGGATCCCGTCGGGGAAACGCTCCCTGTGCCGCCAGGCGGCGTGTACGGCGAGCGCCGACTTGCCCACCCCGGCCGGGCCGTGCACGACGACCAGGCCGGAGAACACCTGATCGAGCAGGTCGGCGCGGCCGGTGAAGTGGGCGACGTCCCGCGGCAACAGCACCGGCGGGCCCGCGGAGACGTGCAGCATGACATCGTCGTGCAGCATGCGGTGGTAGAGAAGCTGCAGCTCGGGGTCGGGCTCGATGGCGTGCCCGCCGTCGAGTTCGTCGCGCAGCGCCGTGTACGCGGCCAGCGCCTCCACGCGCCGCCCGCTGCGATAGAGCGCCAGCATGAACTGGCCGCGGAAACGCTGCCAGAGCGGGTGCTGCGCGACCAGCATCCGCACCTCGGACAGCAGCTCGCGGTGCCGGCCCGCGTCCAGGTCGAGCTCGATCCGGCGCTCCAGGGCGAGCAGGCGAAGCTCTTCGAGCTCCTCGCGCAGCCGCCCGGTCTCGGCCCAGCGCCGCGCGTCAGGGTCCACGTCCGCCAGAACCGGTCCGCGCCACAGGTCCAGCGCCTCCCGCAACTTCCCGCTGTCACGCCCGGACAGCCCTTCCTGTATGAGCCGGCGGAAGCGGCCGACGTCGAGCTGGTCGTCGTCGATGGCCAGCGTGTACGTGCCGGACACGGTGGTGATGACGTCCTGGCCGATCAGCTGCCTGAGCCGGCCGACGTAGCCGCGGATCAGCGAGTCCGACCGGTCACCCTCCTCCAGCGGCCACAGCAGCTGTCGCAGCCGCTCGACGGTGAGCGGTCGGCGGGCGTTGAGCGCGAACATCGCCAGCAGGTCACGGTGCTTCGGAGCGGTGGGAGTGCGATCCTCTGCGCCGTCACGTATCGACAATGCCCCCATAATCCGAAATTCCATGACAAATCCCCGGGTACGGCGGGCAGGATGTGGCGTCAAAGCCCCCACGATCCCACAGCTCCACCGCGTCTCGCGCCGGGATTCCCCACCATTCCTGACCAATGAGCAGGTGTCGGTTTCCGAAGCCGAGCTGGTCCCGCAGCCCCGGTCCGCCCGGCCGAGCCTGGGCGGCGACGGCGTGTCGTGCAACCTCAGGATGGCGGCGCCCGCCGCGGCCCACGCCGCCGGGGGCGCGGCCGACGGCTCGCCCAGGCGCCCTCGCGCGAGAGCCGTCGCGGTGCCGTACGTCGCCGGCGCTATGACGGGGACGGGGCCGCGCACCGGGTGGCGAGGCCGTCCAGGAGGCAACCGAGGCCGAACGCGAAGCGCCGCTCGCTCTCATGCTCGACGTCGATCTCACCCGTGGCGGCCATCCGGCCGGCCAGCGTCGGGTGGCGTTCGGCGACCCGGCGTAGATACTCGGCCGCCCGCTCGTCCCATTCGGACCCGGTCCCGCTCATGCGGGCCAGCGTGTCGCGCCAGGCGACCTCCGCGATGACCGCGCCGACCACGTGGTCGTTGACGGCGGCCATGGCGGCGTCGAGGTCGGAGCCGGTGAACCCGGCGTGCTCCAGCAGGCGCAGCCCGGTCTCGGCCAGGGCGAGCGCGTTCGGGCCGAGGTTGGGCCTGACGGTCAGTTCGGACAGGGCCCACCGGTGGCGCAGCAGCATGGCGCGGTTGCTGCGGGCCAGCGCCGCCAGGGCGTCCCGCCAGCCGGACGTGCCGGGGCCGGCGCTCACCTCGGCCAGTACGCGGTCGAGGGCCAGTTCCAGCAGGTCGTCCTTGGTGTGGACATACCAGTACAGCGACCCGGCGGTCACCCCGAGGGCGGTGGCGACGCGACGCATCGACAGGCCGCGGTGGCCTTCGGCGTCGAGGACGGCGACCGCCACGTCGACGATCCGCTCGCGGGTGAGCTGGCGGTCGCGCGGCGGCCGCTCGGGACGCAGCCACACGGACCCGCCGGAGGACTCTGACGACGGCACGCGATCACCCTACCCGCCTTGACGTCGCCTTCCGATTCCCTTATACAACGTTCAATAGTATTAAACGATGTTTAAGGAGGAGTCGGATGTCCGCTCCCACCCCGCTGTTCCGCGCGAACGGCCCGCTGACGGGTGAGGTGCACGTGAGCGTGCTCGGCCCTGAGTCCGGGCCGCCTGCGGTCCTCGTGCACGGCTCCACGAGCTGGGGCGACGACCCGGTGTACGGTTTCGCGGCGCAACGCCCGCTGGCCGGCCGGTTCCGGCTGCTCCTGATGGACCGCCGAGGCTACGGCGGCAGCCCGGATGCCGGGGACAGGTTCCCCGGCGACTACCTGGCCGACGCCGACGACGTCGCCGAACTCCTCGGCGAGGGCGCGCACCTGGTCGGCCACTCCTACGGCGCCGTCGGAGCCATGATCGCGGCGGCGCGCAGGCCGGAGGCGGTGCGCTCGCTCACCCTGGTCGAGCCAGGCTGCTACCAGGCGGCCGCCGACCACCCCGCCGTGGCCGAGGCGCTGCGCGCCAACCGCGCCGCCTACGCCGACCTTCCCGACCTCACACCCGAGGAGTGGCTGCGGACCGCCGCCGACTCGGTCGGCACGCCGGAGCCGGAGACAGGCGATCGGCGGTTGCGCGCGGCCGCCACGGCGCTGCGCGAACGCGTCTGCTGGGAGGCGGGTCTCCCGCTGCCGGCGCTGCGGGCGGCGGCCTTCCCCAAGCTGGTCGTCTCTGGCACCTGGGAGGAGGCCCCCGGGCCGTACCGGGAGCGCGGCGGTGCCCCTCTCATGGCCTGCGCGCGCGTCACCGCCGAGCGGATCGGAGCACGGCACGAGCAGGTGCCGGGCAGCGCCCACTACCCGCACGTCGAGGCGCCGGAGCGGCTCAACGCGCTGCTCACCGCCTTCTGGTCCGGCGCGTGAACGGCCGCCCTCGCGTGGTCGTTCCCCGACGTCAGGGATGGTTCGGATGAGCTTCGGAGGCGAACCAGACGGTGATGGACAAGCCGCCTTCGGGGCGTGCGCCGGCGATGAGGGTGGCGCGGTGCGCCTGGGCGACGGCGTTGACGATGGCGAGGCCGAGGCCGTAGCCGTCGTGGTGGCCGTGACGATCGGGTGCCAGTCTCTGGAAGGGCTGGAAGAGGCGCTGGATCTGGTCGCCGGGTATGACCGGTCCGCTGTTGGCGACCGTAAGGGCCACCTGGGTGCCGCAGGACTGAGTGGCGACCCTCACGTGCCCGTCCGGGCGGTTGTGGCGGATGGCGTTGTCGATGAGGTTGGCGACGAGGCTTTCGATCAGTCCCGGGTCCCCGGCCGTCACCGCGGGCGACAGGTGTTCGGTGAGGTCGACGCCCTTCTCCGCGACCTGGTGACGGCGGGAGGCGAGCACTCCTTCGACGATGTGGGCAAGATCGAGGGCGTCCCGGCGGGTGACGCCGCGCTCGCCGGTGGCCAGGGCGAGCAGTGCCTGGACGAGCCGCTCCTGGTGTTCGCCGAGGGCGAGGGCCTCCTGGCAGGCCGAGCGCAGGGTGTCGGCGTCGGGGTCGGCGAGGGCGACTTCAAGGAGGGTGCGCAGGCCGGCGAGCGGGGTGCGCAACTCGTGGGAGGCGTTGGCGACGAAGTGGCGCTGGGCGTCGAAGGAGGCCTGAAGGCGGGCGAACAGGTCGTCGAGGGTATGGCCGAGTTCGGTCAGCTCGTCCATGGGCTCGCCGAGGTCAAGGCGCCGGTGGAGGTCGCCGGCGGAGATGATTTTGGCGGTGGCGGTGATGGCGCGCAACGGACGCAGGAACCGGCCGGAGACGAACCAGCCGAGGGTCAGGGCGACGGGAATCAGAAGGGCCAGGGCGACGGCGGACCCCGTGAGAAGTCGGGGAGGGCCGATCCCGGGCCCGGCTTCGGCGATCGCACCCGGCGAAGGACGGCCTGCGGACGTGGCCGCGTCGACGCTGGCGAGCGGGACGGCGACGAACAGGAGCACGAGGACTCCGGCGGCGTAGATGCCCGCCGCGTAGGCGAGCGCGAGCCGCGTCTGCAAGGACCTTCCGGCGAGCCGCAGGCAGGTCATGACGGTCCGATGCGGTAGCCGCCTTCGCGGACGGTCTCGATCACGGGCGGGTCGCCGAGCTTGGCCCGTAGCCGGTGCACGGTGTGCTTGACGGCGCTGCTGAAGGGATCGGCGGCCTCGTCCCAGACGCGCTCAAGGAGTTCCTCGGCGGAGACGACCAGGCCGGGTACGGCGAGCAGGCATTCGAGCAGGGCGAACTCCCTGGGGCTCAGCTCAAGGCGCCGACCGGCCCGGAACGCGGCACGGCGGGCCGGATCGAGGGTGATGTCCCCACATGCCAGGGTCGGCGGCAGCGGCGGGGTGGCACGGCGGGCCAGGGCACGGACGCGGGCGACCAGTTCGGTGAACGCGAACGGTTTGGGCAGGTAGTCGTCGGCGCCGAGACCCAGCCCGTCGACACGGTCCTCGATCGTGCCGGAGGCGGTGAGCATCAGTACACGGGTCACACAGCGGCTGTGGGCGAGTCGCCTGCAGATCTCGTCCCCGTGGACGCCGGGCAGGTCGCGGTCGAGGAGCACCACGTCGTAGCGGGTGGCGGCCAGGCGCTCAAGGGCGGTGGTTCCGTCCAGGACGACGTCGACGGCCATGCCCTCGCGGCGCAGCCCGGTTCCGATGGAGCGGGCGAGGATCTCGAAGTCCTCGACGACGAGGACTCTCACCGCTCACCGCCGCTCGTCGCGCGGGCAGGACGGCCGGTCCGGCCGCCGGGTCGGGAAGGCATGGGTCAACGATGCCAGATCCCCGGTCGCAGCCAGGTCGCAGCGGCTGCGACCTGGCTGGAACCGGGTGCCGCGTACAACCGTCGGCATGAGTTCATTCACGCCCCACCGGTCCGTCCGGCGGGCCGGTTTCCTTCGGACGCTGCGCGCGGAGTGGACGAGGTTCCGCTCCACACGAGGCCGGGTGCTCGCCATGGTGGCCTCCGTGCTGGTCACCGTTTCGCTCGGGCTGCTGATCGCCGCAGGCGCCCGCAGCACCTGCGTGACCGGGAAGGGCGAGGGCCCCTGCCCCGCGCCCCTGGTGGGACCCGACGGCACGGCGGTGATGGACAAGTACTACTTCGTGCACCAGACGCTCAAGGGGAACGGCGGCGTCACCGCCCGGGTGTCGGACATGACCGGGCTGATCCGGCTGCCGGACGCCGTACCCGGGGTGCGCAACGTCAAGGAGGGGGTGGTGCCGTGGGCGAAGGCCGGCCTCCTGGTCAGGCAGAGCCTCGAACAGGGCACGCCGTATGCCGCCGTCATGCTCACCGGAGATCACGGCGTGCGGATGCAGTACAACTACGTCCACGACGTGCCCGGCGGTCCTCACAACGGCCCGCAGTGGCTACGGCTGACCAGGTCGGGCGACACCGTCACCGGCTACGAGTCGGACGACGGCAGGACGTGGACCGAGGTCGGCACGGTCACGCTGACCGGGCTGCCGGAGGCGGTCGAGATCGGGCTGTTCGCCGCCTCGCCAGGCGCCCTGTGGGATATGGCGCAGGCCTTCGCCCAGGCCACCGCGACCTTCGACCGGATCACGCTGCAGGGCGCGAACGGTTCGTGGCGCCACGACGACGTCGGCGTCGTCATGGAGTCCGACGGCAGGACCCCCCATCACCCGGGCGGGGTCGTCGAGTCCGGCGACAAGCTCATCGTGACCGGGGGCGGTGACATCGGGCCCGCCACGGTGGAGGGCGGTCTACGCGCCGACCTCATGCTGATCGGCGGGGCCGTGGGGCTGGTCCCGATGCTCGTGGCTGCGGTCATGTTCCTTTCGGCGGGACACCGGAGCGGGCCGATCGGGAACGGCCCGCCGGTCGAGCCGCATCCGGCGGGGCCGCTGGCGGCCAGGGCCGCGGTGGTCGGCGTGGCCGCGTTCGTGACGGGGCTGGCGGCCTCGGGAGTCGTGGTCCCTGCCGGCCTGGCGATGTTGCGCGCCAACCAGAACCCGGTCCAGCCGATCACCCTGGGTACCGAACTACGGGTGATCGTCGGCTACGCGGCGCTGACCGCGGCCGCCTGCGTGCTGGCTCTGGGCCTGGCCGCGCTGGTCAGGCGGGCTGTCGTCGCCGTCGGGCTGGCCGTCGCGCTTGTCGTCGTGCCCCACCTGCTGGCGGCCGCTGGTGTGGCGCCGTGGCTGCTGACGATCACCCCTGCCGCCGGGTTCGCGATCACACAGAGCGTCCCCACGTTCGCGCATGTGGACGTGGACCCGTCACCGCTGGGGGGCCACTACCCACTCCCGCCATGGGCAGGTTTGGCCGTGACCTGTGGATACGCCGCCTTCACCCTGGGGGCGGCGATCGCCGCACGCCGGCCCTCGCGCGCGGCTCGGCTCTGACGCGTGGGTGGTTCCGGGCGGTCGTCGGTCCAGCCGACCGCCCGGAACGGGCCCGGCTCAGTCGTGGTCCGCCGGTGTCAGGGAGGCACCCCAGAAGTCGGCGTAGCGGCCGGCGCGGCGGAGCAGCTCGTCGTGGCCTCCCTCCTCCACGATCCGGCCTCCGTCGAGGAAGGCGATGCGGTCGGCACGCCGGACGGTTCGCATCCGATGAGCGACCATCACGACCGTCCGGCCGGC
Source organism: Streptosporangium sp. NPDC000239 (assembly GCF_040300765.1). NCBI lineage: Bacteria > Bacillati > Actinomycetota > Actinomycetes > Streptosporangiales > Streptosporangiaceae > Streptosporangium > Streptosporangium sp. NPDC000239. The sequence goes on from NZ_JBEPEI010000011.1 coordinate 101,239, forward strand.
CATCAGGCGTTCGATGCCCTCGTGGACGGCCGCCTCGTTCACCGGGTCCAGGGCGGAGGTCACCTCGTCCAGGAGCACGATGGGCGCGTCCTTCAGCAGCGCGCGAGCGATCGAGACACGCTGACGTTCGCCTCCCGACAGCAGTGCGCCGCCTTCGCCGACCTTCGCCGCCCATCCGCCGGGCAGCCGGTTGATCACCTCGTCCAGCCGCGCGGCGCTCGCCGCCGTCCGCAGTTCGGCCTCGGTGGCCTCGGGGCGGCCCAGCCGTACGTTGTCCTCAATCGTGCCGTCGAAGAGGTGGACGTCCTGGAAGACGATGGCGATCCGCGCCGTCAACACCTCGGTGTCGATGGCGCGCACGTCCACCCCTCCTACGCGCACCGCGCCCGCGTCCACGTCGTGGAACCGTGCGAGCAACTGCAGCAGCGTGCTCTTGCCCGCGCCTGAGGGGCCGACCACGGCGAGCCGCTGCCCCTCGGGCACCGTCAACGACAGGTCGTCGAACACCGTGCGGTCACCATGCCGGAAGGCGACGGACTCCACCTCCAAACCGTGACCCACCGGCTGGATCGGCTGCGGTGCCTCCGGCAGCGGCTCGGTGCGCAGGACCGCGTCGAGCCTGGCCAGTTCGGAGCGTGCGGCGCGGAGCTTGCCGCCGATGTCGGCCAGCGACAGGACCGGATCGGCGCAGCGGGCGGCCAGCACCAGGATCGTCAGCACCTCCGCCACACCGATGCTCCCGCCGAGCGCGAGGTAGGCGCCCAGAACAAGCAACACGGTGAACATCGCCTGCACCACGAGCGTCAAGCCGATCATGCCGGGCAGCACCGACAACACGGTACGGCGGGAAGCGCGCTGAAGTTCCCGCAGCGCGTCGTCGAGCAACGCGAAGCGTTGGACGCTCCGCCCGCCGGCGCGCAGCACCGGCTGAGCCTGAAGGAACTCGACGACCCGCCCGGTGGCCTCGGCGTCACGTTCGTGGCGGCCTGCGTCGTCCGCGGCCATCGAGCGGCCGGTCCAGATCTGGATTGCCGCCACGAACGGCACGGCGGCCAGCGCGGCCAGCCCCAGCTGCCAGTTGAAGGCGAGCATCACGCCGACGATCGTCACGGGGGTGACGAAGGCGGAGATGTAGGGCGCCAGCAGGTGCGCGATCGCGCCCATCGTCTCCAGCACGCCCTGGCCGGCCAGGACGGACACCTCCCCGACCCGGCCGGCGCTGTACCAGCCGAGGGGCAGCCGGGCCAGATGATCGCCGAGGCGGTGATACATCCCGCGCAACAGCGTGATTCCGGCGCGGAAACCCAGCAGATCGCTGACATAGCGCAGCACCGCGTAGATCACTACCGCGCCGCCGAACGCGATCAGCCAGGGCAGCGCGTCCGCGGGGGCGCCGCCGAACAGGGCCCGCAGCACGGGAACCAGCAGGGCGTAGGACAAACCCTCGACGATCGCGGTCGTCGTCATCAAGGCCACGGTGCGGCGCACCGGCCGGGCGTGATCATGGCCCAGGACGCGTAGCAGCATGCGGATCATCGGTACTCCCTGGATCGCCAGAAGGCGGCGAATCTCCCGTTCGCCGCCAGGAGGTCGGCGGGCCCGCCCTGCTCGACGATCGACCCGTTGTCCAGCATCACGACGGTGTCGGCGTCGGCGACCGTCTCAAGGCGGTGGGCGATGACCAGGATCGTGCGATCGCCCTCCAGCGCCCTCAGCGCCTGCCGTACCGCCTGCTCGGTCTGCGGGTCGGCGAACGCGGTCGCCTCGTCCAGCACCAGGACGGGCGTGTCGGCGAGCAGCGCGCGAGCGAGCGCGATCCGCTGCGCCTCGCCACCCGACAGCCCGGCCTCCTGCCCGATCACCGTGTCGTAGCCGTGTGGCAGCTCAAGGATCCGATCATGGATGTTCGCCGTCCGGGCGGCGCGCACCACCTCGTCGAGACCGGCGTGCGGTACGGCGAGCATGATGTTGTCGGCGACCGACGCGCGCAGCAGGCGCACGTCCTGGAAGACGAAGGAGACCGTCCGGTAGAGGTCATGGCTGCTGATCCGGCGCAGATCGACGCCGCCCAGGGTGATCGAACCGTGGGCCGGGTCGAAGAAGCGCGGCAGCAACCGGACCAGCGTGGACTTGCCGCCGCCCGAGGGCCCGACGATCGCGGTGACCGTGCCCGGTTCGAGGACCAGGTCGATCCCGCGCAGCACCTCGCGATCGTCTTCGTAGCCGAAGCGGACGCCCCGCAGTTCCACCCGGTGGCCCTGTGGCGCGATCGGGCGCGCGGGCTCCGGCAGCGGCGCAACCTCAAGCACGTCCCGAATCCGGCCGACCGCGCGCCTGGCGGCCTGCAGGTCGTCGAAGCCGTGGGCGATGAGGGCCGCAACCGGAGCTGTCAGTCCCAGTCCCAGCAGCAGGAAGGGCAGCAGGTCGGCCGGGGGCAGGCCACCGGTCGTGATCAGGACGGTGCCGCCGATCAGGACGACCAGCAGTACGAACGGCGGTGACAGCACCAGCTGCATTCCGGCGGCGATCACCGAGAGGCCGCGCACGAAGCGGTGGTAGACGTCGACGAAATCGTCGGTGGCCGTGCGGAACCTGCGGTGGGCGCGCCCGGAACCGCCGAACGCCTTGACCACGGAGATGCCCTGGACGAACTCGACGACGGAATCGGCGATCCGTCCCATGGCCGCGTCGAACCGCCTCTCCTCGCGCAGCCGGGCCGGGGTCATCATCAGCGGGATGTGCGCCAAGGCCAGCACCACCGGGATCAGCGTGATCAACGTGAGCCGCCAGTCGACGGTGAACAGGTAGGCCAGCGAGAGCAGCGGTACCACGAACGCGGAGACGAGTTCGCCGGGGGAGTGGGCGATGAACGGGTGCACGGCACTGACGTCCTGGCCCACCACCTTGGTCAGCTCGCCGGTCCGGCGCCGGGAGAACCAGCCGATCGGCACACGTCCCAGCCGCTCCGCCAGGTGCCGACGCAGGGCCAGTTGCACCTGACCGTCGAGCAGGTGCCCGATTCCGGACGACGCGGCCGTGAACAGCAGCCGGACAAGCAAGCCGGCCGCACCGGCGATCACGACGAACCAGACACGATCGTGATCGATCGGGCCAGACGCCAGCAGGGCGCGCCCCAGTTCGACGACCGCCAGCAGCGGTGCCAGCCCCGCGACGGCGCCGATCACCTGCAGGATGACAACGGCGGCGAAGCTCCATCGGTAGGGGCGCAGCAGTCCCGCAACGGACTGTTCCCCCGTGTCGTCGGCGTCCGGTGAGGGTGGGGGCTGCTCCCTCGTCGGCACGAGGTCGGTCGTGGTCATCGTTCTCCTGTCTTCTCTGCGGGCCCCTGCCGGCCGAAGATGGCCCTTCCGCCTGCGCGGCCGTTCGTCTCGCGGAGCAGTGCGGGCGTGCCGGCCGCCGTCTCCACGGCTCGGTGCGGGCCGGGGCGGGCGAGGCAGTGGCATGCCTTCGTCGGTGTCACCGTGTGGGACGTGCCGCCGTGAAAGCGGCGTTCTCCGGCCCGGTCAGCCGTTCATCGCCAGGCCGTACAGGGCCGTGAGCGCGTCGTCGATGGCGTGGGGCCGCGGCTTGCCCGAGGAGTCGAGCCTGCTCCACCTCTGCAGGTTGATCGCGACGGACATCTGCCGTTTGGAGTCGGCGCTGGTCATGGAGATCGTTCCGGCGCCCCAGACCGTGCCGCCGCCGCCCCAGAAGGTGGTGCCGCCGGGGGCCTTCATCGGATACATCCCGAGGCCGTACTCGATCGTCCTGCCCTCCTGGGAGATGACCGTGACGGTGCGTCGCATCTGCGCCAGCGACGACCGGCTGACGATCTCGCCGTCGAACAGCAGGCCGAAGAAGCGGTTGAGATCCGCCACGGTCGACACCAGCGAACCCGCCACACCCGCATATGACATGTCAAAGACGCTGAAGTCCCGCGGTGGGTCGATCATGCCGAACCACGCCTCGTACATCTGCGAGTGCGGCCCGCCGAGGTGCGGCCCGTCGGGAAACCCGGTGTCCTGGAGTCCGGCGCGTTCGACGACGTTCTGAGTGATGTACTTCTCGGCCGTGGTGCCGGTCACCTGTTCCAGGAGTTGGCCGAGGAGCAGGTAGTTGGTGTTGGAGTACAGCCCCGGCGTGCCGCCCGGGGCGCTGAAGGCGGGCGCGGTGACCCCCATCTCGATCAGTTCGACGGGATCGAACCGGGTGAACCGGTGGTCGTCCAGGCTCTGGGGCCTGGTGTCCGCGAGGGCGGGAAACGGCCCGAGGGAGGGATAGGCGTAGGGGAGGTATTCGGCGAGGCCGCTGGTGTGGTTGATCAGCATCCGGACCGTGATCGCATCACCTCGTGCGCCCGGGACCAGTTTCGGAAGGTAGCGCCTGATCGGTGCGTCGAGTCCTATCCGACCGCTCTCGACCTGCTGCAGGACCGCGGCGGCGGTGAAGGTCTTGGTGACGCTGCCGACACGGTGCCGCATGTCGGCGGTGACGGGGCGGCCGACGGCGAGGTCGGCGACCCCGGCGGCACCGCGCCAGACCTGGTCCTCGGCGCGCACCTCGGCGAACACGCCCGGAACCCCGGCCCGGTGGACGTTCTCGATGGCGGTGTTCAGCTTTGCGGGATCCAGCAGGTTCGTCATGACATGTGACCTTTCGTCTTCCTCGGATGAGCTCCGCACCGACCTGGCGGGACGCGGCACGTCGGCCGGTACACTCGTGCACTCATTATGCACGCGGTGCGTGCAACATCAAGTGCATAGATTGGGCCGAGATCGGTGGGAGGAGCGAAACGGCAGGTCGGGGAGGTCCTGGAGGTGGCCTGTGGCAGGCGCGGGCCACCCTCGGGGTTCGTCGCCCGTTCCGGGTGAACGCGACGACGGGGACGGGCTTGGCCCTGGCTCCAGCCGCCGGTGTGCCGGTCGGGTGGGCGCCGTCCGGCGGGCCGGGCCGCCGGTGCGGGTGCGGCCCGACGCCTTGGCGGACTCCGGCCGCACCTCGACGCGGGTGCCGGCCTTCTCGGCGAAGGTCGGTTCGCGGTCCGTCTCCGCTGTGCCGTCCCGGCTTTGCGGCCGGTGCCGGGGTCTGAGCGGGCACGACTACTCGCGTTTGACTAGTTGAGACTACTCGTGTTTGAGTAGGCGGGTGAGCGACACGCGCATGTTCGTGCTCGGCGCCCTGCTGCGCGGTCCGATGCACGGGCATCAGATCCGCAGGCAGGCGCAACTGGACCGCACCGAACTGTGGACCGACGTCAAGGTGGGGTCCCTGTACGGGGCGTTGCACCGGCTGGTCGCCGAGGGCGCGATCGAGGTGGTCCGCACCGAGCAGGCGGCGGGCCCGGCGCGGACGGTGTACGCGCTCACCGCGGCCGGGCGCGAGGAGTTCATCGCGCTGCGCGACCGGACACTGCGTGAGGTACGGCTGCGGCCCGACCCGGTGGATCTCGCGTTGCACTACGCCGACGACCTCACCGAGGAGAAGCTGCGGGCACTGATCGGAGACCGGCGTGAGGCGCTGGTCGCCCGGCTGACGGCCTGGCGGCACCAGCGTGAGCAGGCCGAGCCGTACCTGCGCGGGCTGGAGCCGATGACCTTCGACCACACCACGGCACGCCTGCGGGCCGAGATCGCCTGGCACGAGAGCCTGCTGGAGCAACTGCCGAAACTGCTCGCCGCGAACGACCGCGGCCAAGCGCCGACGACGGAAGGACGGCAGGAATGATTCTGGTGACCGGAGCGACCGGTCCGGTGGGGCGGCACCTCCTCACCACGCTGCGCGGGGACGGCGCGGAGGTGCGCGCCCTCAGCCGCCGTCCCGAGACCGCGAACCTGCCGCACGGCGTTCAGGTGGTCGGCGGTGAGCTGGGCGAGCCGGCGTCGCTGGCGCGGGCGTTGACCGGCGTGGAAGCGGTGTACCTGTTCTCCGCCGGGCGGGCGGCCGGCGGGTTCGCCGCGTCCGCCGTACGCGCCGGGGTCAAGCGGGTCGTGGTGGTCTCCGGGCTCGACGACGACCCCGCCGACGTCGAGCGGCCGTTCACCGACGCCGGGCTGGAATGGACCCATCTGCGGCCCAACGCGTACGCCTCCAACGCGCTGCGGCACTGGGGCGACATGATCCGGTACCAGGGCGCGGTCCGTGTCCCGTACCCGGACGCGGCGACCGCTCCCGTCCACGAGGCCGACCTCGCCGCCGTCGCCGCGATCGTGCTCAGGGGTGGACACGCGGGCCGGCGGTATTCGCTCACCGGACCGCGGTCGCTGACCTTCCGCGAGCAGGTCGGCGTCCTCGCCCGCGCGCTGGGCCGTGAACTCGCCCTCGTCGAGGAGACGCCGGACCAGGCCCGCGAGCGGATGTCCCGCTACGGCATGCCGGGCTCCGTCGTCGACGAACTCCTGACCATGTGGGCTGCCACCTCCGGAACGCCCGCCACCGTGTCGCCCGTCGTCGAGCAACTCACCGGGCTGCCCGCCCGGAGTTTCGCGCGGTGGGCCGACGAGCACGCCGACGACTTCCGCTGAGGGCCGTCATGCTGCGCAACCGCGTCTTCGCCTGGCATCGGGAGTTACAGGACGTCCACCACCGCCTGGAAAAGGCGCTGGAGGACGCCCGCAGGGCCATCCGCTCCGGCGAACGCGCCCAGAGCCTCAAACCCGAGCTCCGCGACTTCTGCTACACCTTCTGCTCCGCCCTGGGCAGCCATCACCGCAGCGAGGACAGCGACTTCTTCCCGGCCTTGCTGCAGCAGATGCCCGAGCTGGAGCCCACGATCGCCCGCCTGGGGCGTGAGCATGAGGTCCTCGCACGCTTGCTCGCCGACTTCCAGGCGAGCCTCGACGATTCACAGTCGTCACCACAGCGGCTCTTCCGGCAGATCAACGACATCAAGGCCGCGATGAAGGCTCATTTCGGTTTTGAGGAAGGCTCCCTGAACCGGGCACTTCGTGCTCTTGATGTTCCGAAGAGCGACAGGAACCGCATGTTCGGGGACGTCTGACCGCAGCCAGGGCTCCGCGGCCGCCGTCTCGTCACGGCGTGTTCGCCCACCGCTGGAGGGGGGTTGCCGTAGTACTCGGGAAAGACCGGTTCCGGCCTGGCAGGAGCCGGCGGCGTACGTGACAGCGGCGCGCACTTCGTCGGGCGCGCCGCCTCGGTCGTCGGCGGAACCGGGACACCGGCCGATACCGCTCCTGACGGCTGATCACGGACGTGTTCGGTCACCTGGCGGAGGCGCCGGTGCCACGGCGATGACACTTGATCCACACGCGAGCCACGTCCGCCTCCTTGGAGATCGGTGGGGCCTGTTCAGCTTTCTGACTTCAAGACGGTCACGCCTCTGATCGCCCCGCCGCCGGGAGGCCTGACGGTGGAGGTGGCGCCGACGGGGGCTTTCTGCCCCGAGTCCGAGCCACAGTAGTTGACCCACGGGTTGACGAAGCAGTAAGACACAACGATCTGGTGGTAGCCGGTACCGGTGGAACAGTAGGAGCTGATGGACCCGTCGCTCCCGTAGGAGATCGAACAGGAGTCGGGCAGGGCATGGGCGGGCGTGGCAACGCCGGTGACGACGGCAGCGGCGATGAGAGCGCCGCCGGAGAGGGTGGCGGCGGCACGTCTTACTTTCACGCGCTGGCTCCTTCCGCGAGGTCGATACCTCGTACTGTTAGGAAAGTTTCCTTATCGGGGAACTTAGCTGGCGTGATCGGCATGTCAAGATGCCTGTCCGGTCCGTCGTTCTCTCCGCGGTGCCCGGCATGCGGTGACACTCACGGATGTCAGGTGCCAAGATCCTCAAGCTGATGACCGGCCCCGGATGATCGGCAAGCAGCCGGCCGCCGACGGCTTCCCCGTCACCGACGGAGAGCCGACGAGGATGCCGCCTTTCGCCGCCGCAGCGGCGGCGAAAGGCGGGCTCGGGGGCATTGGGCTGGAAGGCGCGACCCCCTTGAGTCGGTGCGTGCCCGGGACCACCGGGCACCACGAGAACCTGGGGGATCGAACCGGGAGCCGGATCCTCCCAAGGCAGGGCTGGCTCCGCCTACCTCAAGTACTGTGACTTCGCATGATCGAATCCGAGATTGAGATCAGCGAAGACCTGGTCCGTGACCTACTGCGGGAACAGCATCCGGATCTGGCCGAGCTGCCTATCCGCGAGGTGGCGGGCGGCTGGGGCAACCAGATGTGGCGCCTGGGAGAGGAGTTGGTCGTCCGGATGCAGCGGATGGACAACGGCCCCGATCCGCAGCTCAAGGAGCGGCGCTGGCTGCCGGTGCTGGCCTCGCGGCTGCCGCTTCCGATCCCGACCCCGGTGCGGAGCGGTGCACCGTCCGAACGCTTCCCCAAGATCTGGACCGTCATGACATGGGTTGAAGGCACACCGCTGGACCACGGCTCAATCACCCGCGGGGACCACGCGGCCGACATGCTGGCGGCCTTCCTCAAGGCGCTGCATGTGGAGGCGCCCGCCGACGCGCCGGACGCCTCAGACCGTGGCGGCCACCCCAAGGAGTGCACGGACGGCTTCGAGTACTTCCTGCGGACCGTGGATCTCGGGCGTTTTGCCGAGGACGACATCCGGGCCGTGTGGGACGACGCGGTCGCGGCTCCCGAGTGGGAGGGCCCGCGGGTGTGGGTGCACGGTGACCTGCATCCCGCGAACGTCGTCGTGGCGGACGGCACACTGGCGGGCGTCGTCGACTTTGGCGACGTGTTCGCCGGCGACCCGGCGTGGGACCTTGCGGCCGCCTGGGTGTTGCTCCCCACAGGGGGCGCCTCACGGTTCTTCAACGGCTACGCACAGGCGGATGAGGCGACGATCCGACGGGCGCGTGGGCTGGCCGCGATGAAGAGCCTGTTTTTGATGCTGATGGGCCAGAACGGGGACCGTGGCCTGCCCGGCGGCAAGCCGAACTGGGGGCCCGCAGGCCGGTCGGCACTTGAGCGTGTCCTGAAGGGCCTTTGACCGGGGCGTCTGGATCAATCGGATAGCCGTTGGCGGTAAGCCGGTGCAGGACGTTGTCGATCACGGCACCGCCGGGTGAGCCGAAGCCCGCCCGGCGGTCTCCACGGCGAGACGGTCCTGGTGCCGGGCCTTCCTGCGGTGGTTTCGGATGCCGGCCGGAGTGCCGAGGTAGTTGCGGTCCGCCCCGGGGCACGCCTCCCGGTAGCCGCTTTCGACCGCGGCCTCGCGGATGCCGTTGTCGGGGCCGAAGCCGTGGTGAGCGATGAGCCGATCGACACCGGCCGGCCACCGCTCACGCACCTCGGCGGGCCGGTCGTCCACCGAGAACTCGCTCGGCGGCCCGGGCGGCACCAGCCAGCCGGGCAGGGAGCCGAGGACGGCGAACAGGTCGGGGCCGGTCAGCCCGATGCGCAGGCTCTTCAGGGCTTCCCGCGAAACGCGCTCACCTTTGGCGAACGACCGGAGGGCCCGGAAGGAACGGTGCCGGGAGCCCGGAGCGGCCGTTCGAGCGCGCTACAAGAGCGTTGCAGCCGAGCCACAAGCGGGCTTCCCTAGCCTTGGGATCATGTTGACGACCCTGGTTGTGACCGCCTCTCTCCTGTTCACCGGCGCGCCCGCGCAGAGCGTGGCGACCAAGCCGCTGACCTTCCGCGGCATGACGCTCCAGATTCCCAAGACCTGGAAAGTCGGAAAAGAAGACACGTGGGGCATCCACGTCAAGACCGGCGGCTGCGACCGGCTCGCCGTCGAGTGCCGCGGGTTCTACCTCGTCGGGCCGGAGGGCATCTCCCTGGGCCGCCACGGCAACCCCTACGATCCCAAGGAGCAATACCACCCGGGTAACGGGCTCTCGGCCTGCGCGCCCGACAAGCGCTACGTGGAGGACTTCCCCGGCAAGCTCGTCGCACGTGCCCTCCGCCCGGTGGGCGCGGGACACCAGGCCACCTACCGCGTCTGGCGCGTCGGCTGCACGACGCAGTCGGCCAAGAGGACCGGCGTCTCCTACCAGGAGCGGATCTGGTACCTGCCCACGTCGAAGATCCTCATCTTCGACCGGTGGAGCGACAGCCGGCTCGGCACGATTCTCAAGCGGGCGACCTGGAACTGAGCCCGCCGGTCGCGCCGCTTGCCACCACGGCGAAACAGAGCAGGTGCGAGAACGGCCGTGGCGGCAGTGGTGATCAGCACGAACCGCCGTCGCGCCAGGACGTGGAGCGACCGGCTGCCGCCTGACCGGCATCCCGGCGGCCGGCGCCCTCCTGCGGCTCTCCAGGAACAGGCGCTTGGCGACGCCCAGCGGTACCTCGCCATAGGGCTGGACGTGCTGCCGGAACAGCGGTGTCAGCCCGCGACGGTCGCCTCGATGCCGTCGAGGAGTACGGCCAGGCCGGTCTCGAAGCTCTTCCTGGCCTCACGTTCGAGGTAGGGCAGGCCGTCGTCGTGCGAGGAGGTGGCGGCTGTCGCGCCTTCGAGCCAGGCCACGGCGGGGAACCGTTCGGTCAGGCCGGGGGCGATCTCCAGCAGCGTGGCCGAACGGGCGAGCCACCACTCCTCGTCGGAGACGCCGGTGGCGGCGGGGGCCTGCCGTACCTCGGAGACCGTCCCCGCCGAACCGCGCAGGAAGTGGAACAGCGTGCCGACGACCCCCCGGATCCGGGGGGCGTCGAGGCCGGTCTCACGCAGGATGCGCACCAGCGTCTCAAGGCTGAGGTACTCGTTGGGACCGAGCACGGGCCTGGCCTGCGACACCTGGAGCACCCAGGGATGGCGCAGGTAGAACTCCCAGGTGTCGCGGGCCCACACCGTCAGGGCCGCCCGCCAGCCCTCCTCGTGCCCGTAGCCGGTCGGCAGCTCGCCCAGGACCCGGTCGTACATCAGGTCGACGAGCTCGCCCTTGCTGGGGACGTAGGTGTAGAGGGCCATTCCCGAACGTCCGAGCCGTTCGCCGACCGCCCGCATGGACAGCGCCGCCATGCCTTCGGCGTCGGCGAGGGCGATCGCCGTGTCCACGATCAGATCGACGCTGAGTCCCGGTTTCGGACCGGGCCGGGACTCCTCGGCGGGACCGGCGGAACGCCACAGCAGAGCCATGGAACGGCGCGCGTCGCCCTGGCCCGCGAAGACGACCACCTGTGGCTCCCTCCCGTCTCCTTACGCCCTAAAGCTATCAGCGGGCCGGATCAGCCGGTGATCAGGCGTTGCAGCGCGGGTGCGTAGAGGTCGGCGATGCCTTCGGCGTCGGCCTGCGCTGCTGCGCCCGAGGGGTGCAGCGCGAGGGTGGCTCCGAGCCCGAGCAACTGGCCCGCGACCAGTTCCGCCCGCAGGGCGTTGTCCTGGCCGGGGAGCAGCGTGGTCAGCCGCGCGGTGACCTGCTCGTGGAAGCGGTCCCGCAGCAGGGAACGCTCATCGGTGTTGCCCAGGGAGAACACGACACGCAGCATCGGATCCCGCTGGAATTCGCGGCGGCTGCGTACCAGCGTCAGCACCATGTGCCTGCCGAGCGCCTCAAGGGGGGCCGCGAAGAGCTCGTCGGTGTCGGGACCGAAGTCGGCGACGGTGTTGAACAGCTGTTCCTTGCTGCCGAAGTGCTTGACGATGAGCGAGGCGCTCACCCCCGCGTCCGTGGCGATGCCGCGTAAGGTCACCTCGGCGTACGGGCGCAGGGTGAAGGCCCGCCGGGCGGCGCGCAGGATCGCGTCCCGGCCGCTGCGGGTTCCGGTGTCCCGGGATTCCTCGGTCTGCCTTCCGGTGGTGTGCACGCTCATGGGCTGCTCTCCTGGGCGAGCGCCGCCGGTGGGCGCTCCGCTGCGCCCGCCGTACGGTCCTGCCCGACGGTATACGGGGCCGGAGCCTGTCCGCCCGGTAGACACAGAGTGACGGCCAGAGCGAGGAGCGCGGCGGCCCCGGCGATGACGAAGACCGTCAGGTAGGCGCCCAGGGTCGGCACGGTACGGCCCGCGACCTGGAAGGTGACGTGGGCGAGGACCGCGGCGACGACCGCGCTGCACGCCGCCTGGCCGATCGACCTCATCAGTGTGTTGAGGCCGTTGGCCGCGCCGGTCTCGCTCACCGGCACCGCGCGCATCACGAGCGCGGGCAGGGCGGAGTAGGCGATGGCGGTGCCCGCGGACACCACGGTCGCGCCGAGGACGATCGTCCACAGCTGGTGGCTGGTGAAGAAACGCACCACGTATCCGGCGGCCATGCATGCGGAGGCGACCGCCAGGGTGACCTTGGGGCCGTAGGCGGCCGAAATCCTGGCGGAGACGGGGGACAGGAACACCATCGCGACACCGCCGGGCAGCAGGCACAGGCCGCTGACGACGATGGAGGCGCCCAGGCCGTACCCGGTGCTCGTGGGCTCCTGCACCAGTTGCGCGGTGGCCAGCGAGTTGGCGTAGAAGGCGAAGCCGATCAGCAGGGCGGCGAGGTTCGTCAGCAGCACCGCGGGCCGCGCGGAGACCCGCAGGTCGACCATGGGGGAGGGGGCGCGCAGTTCGTGGGCTCCCCAGAGCAGCCCGATCAGTACGGCGGCGGCCAGCAGGGCGAGGGTGGGAGTGGAGGTCCAGCCCCAGTCGCCGCCCTGGGTCACCGCCAGCAGCAGGCTGACCAGGGAGGCGGAGAGGCCGAGCACGCCCAGGACGTCGGGCCGGCCGCCGGCGCGCAGCGGTGACTCGGGCACGTAGCGCAGTACCAGTGCGATGTCGAGCAGGCCCAGACCCACCGAGACCCAGAACATGGTGTGCCAGTCGGCGTTCTCGACGACCAGTGCGGCGAGGGGGAGCCCGATGGCGGCGCCGATGCCCAGGGTGGAGCTCATCAGGGCCACCGCGGAGAGCAGCCGGCCGGGTGCGAGCTCGTCCCGCATGATGCTGACGCCGAGCGGCATGACGGCGAGCGCGGCTCCCTGCAGGGCACGGCCCGCGATGAGCACGCCGATCTGGGAGCTGGCGGCGCACAGCACCGATCCCATGGTCAGCAGGCCGAGGGAGGCCAGCAGGACCTTGCGTTTGCCGTACATGTCGCCGATCCGTCCGAGAACGGGGGTGCAGACGGCGCCGCTGAGCAGGGTTATGGTGACCAGCCAGCTCGCGGCGGTCGGAGTGCTCCCGGTGAGCGCGGGGACGTGCGGCAGGAGAGGGATGACGAGTGTCTGCATGACGGCCACGACCACGCCGCAGAAGGCCAGGACGGCGACGAGGAGGCGCGGATGAGGCGCCTCGGCTGGCTGAGGGGGCACTGCGACTCTCCATGGGAAGGGGGACAGGAGGTGCACATCTGTTCACCTCCAGCGTAAACGGATGTGCACTCCGGCGGGAGCCCATTCTTTGAAGTTAGTGATCTACATTGTAAAGGCGCCCGCTTGGGCCTCAAGATCAAAAACAACAAAGGACTGAAGACCCTCCTCCAAAGAGACCCAGGCGGCCCTGGGGTGTGGTTCGGCGTTTCGCAGGTAGCTGCTCGAATCGGCTGTCCGGGCTGCCGGAACCGTGCGCCGGCCCCTGCCTCAGGGCGCGAAGTTCTCGCCGATGCGGTGGTGTCCGGCGGGGTCGGCGTGGTCCGTCTCGCCATATAGGTCGCGGCCGTCGAGGTAGTGCAGGTTCGGGGTCGTCGGCCGTGCGTTGTTCGACGATTTGGTGATTGGGTCGCGGATGATGTTGGGCGTGAGTCGGTCGGCGGCGTGTTCGGCTGGATCGCCGGTGGTCTTGAATCGCAGGTCTCGCTGTCGAAGTCGGGGGCGAGGGGGCCTGGGGTGTCCTCCTGGATTGGGTGCAGGGGTGGTGTTTGTGGGTGTCTCTCGCGGATGGCCTCGAGGAGGCGGTGCGCGGCGGGTCTTGACGCTGGTCATGTCCGCGGGAGTGCCCTGCATGGCGTGGGCGGTGAACGGGTCCAGCAGTGTGCTGCCGCTGAAGCCGAGGTTGGCCACACCTTCGCTGAGTCGCGCCTCACGTTCACCGCCTTCTGCTGAGTCGGTGTCAGTTCGATTGAGCCAGGGCGGTTGGGTGGTGTCGGTTGTCTGGGCTCCTGATGATGGCTCTTCTGCGACTCCACCGCCGTGGGGTTCCTGGCTCGCCTGTGGCGACGCGTCGAGGGCATGGCCACCGGTCGTCCGTCGCTCGTGGGTCTGCTTCATGGGCTGCGGTATCTGCTGGACCAAACCGGCCTGCTGGTGTGCGTTGAGCTGTGCGACAGCATCGACCGGGCTGTTGCCGATCTGTCCCTTTCGGTGTGGGAGCTCGTCCTAGCTTCGCCGCTACCGAAAATCTGTAGTGGCCAGAGTAGACATCTGCCGTAAGGGGGGCTAGGATTTCTGGCATCGCAAGGAACGGATCCACGAGGGCAGAGCAGTAGGTAGGCATCACGACGAACTGCCCGGACGGACGTGGATAGCAGGAGATGACGTAGGTGGACGGGCAGAAGGTCGGACGTGCCAGGGCCAACGTGGTTGAAGGGCCCTGACCGTTGACGCGCTGCCCAAGCAGTGGTGCAAGTAGAGGCAGAAGGTCGGACGTGCCGGGGCCAGCAGGATCGAAGGGTCCTGGCCGTGGACGCGCTGCCGAAGTAGTGACAGATGAAGTCGAAGTAGAGATACCGAAGGGAGTGTTGAACGCCATCAGGATCGCCCGTCGTCGGCTGAAGTTCGTCGCACGGGTACCGCACCTCCACGGATTGGACGGTGGTTTACGGTTACGCTTACGCGATCCCCGCACCCCTGCCTTTGCGGGCGGCCAGTGCGGAAGCAGTGAGTCGGCCATAAGGCCGGTAGATGGTGTTGAACCTCTGGGCCCCGGCGCATCATGGCGCCGGGGCCCTCGTCCGCGTTAGGGAAGGTTGCATGGATCAAGCAGTCACATCCCCGGGCTCTCACCCCCGGGACACCGCCGAGAAGGCGGAGACGGAGGCGGCTCAGACGCTCCCCGACGTGGCCGGTGACAGGCCCGGCCGGAAACTCGACGATGAGGATTACCCCGCTTACAGCATGGGCCGGGCCGCGGAGGTCCTCGGTGTCACCCCGGCGTTCCTGCGCAGTCTGGGCGCCGCCAGGCTGATCGAGCCGCAGCGCTCCGAGGGCGGTCACCGCCGTTACTCGCGCTACCAGCTGCGCCTGGCCGCCCGCGCCCGGGAATTGGTCGACCAGGGCACCGCTCTGGAGGCCGCCTGCCGCATCATCATCTTGGAAGATCAGCTCGCCGAGGCCCTGCGCATCAACGCCGAACTGCGCCGACGCGGCTGACCGGGCCTCCGCCTACGCGGCCCGCGTCCTGCTGCCCGTCCTGTGGCGCGGCCGGGTGAGCGGCAAGGAGCCGGCCCGGTGCTCGGCCGGAGTCGTCGGGGTGCATCAACTCTCGGCGGGTTCGACAGTGGGCAGGTCCGGCAAGCGGTGCACCGGTGCCGCACCTGCCCGCTGTCATCGAATCGGGCGGTGGGTGCTGAGGACTTCGGAGTGCCGCCCGCCGTCACCTCCGCCGGCAGCCTGGTGCGGATGGCCGGGCAGGGTGCCCCGGTCGGTCAGTTGGTGGGCTTCCGCTTCTCGCCCTCGGTGGCCCCCGCTCGGGTCCGTGTCACCAGCCGCAAAGTAGCGCTAAGTAACTGGCGTTATGGGATTTGGTCATGGATTCCTTCGTAAGCCTGGCCGCAAAGTAGCAAAGCGTTATATCTCTGGCGCGTTGCGTCGTCATCACGGGTACGACATACCAGTCGTAGCCGGGTGGTTACAAACCATGTTTCTCCTGGCCTTCGTTGGAGGTTCGGGAGAAGGGGTGCGGGACATGCGACGCGAATGGGAGACCGAGGACCTGATCGAGTGCTGGACGCTGGATGAGGAGGAGTTCGCGCTACTGGCGAACAAGTCCGGGGCGACTCGGCTTCGGCCTGATGCTGAAGTTCTTCGAGCTTGAGGCAAGGTTCTCGCGCCGGGAGGACCTACCTCGCCCGGCGGTGGAGTTCATGGCGGGACAGGTCAAGGTAGTGCCGTTGGAGCACGTGGTGCCCGAGGACTGGCGCGATGCGGTCCTCGACCCTGACAGCGGTCTGGTCGAGCGGATCCCGTACGAGCTGTGCGTGCTGGTCACGCTGCACAGAGGAGATCACCCGCCGCTGGGGCGTGATCGACCTGCTGGACCTGGTCAAGAATGTCGACCACGCCACGAAGTTCACCGGCGAGTTCACCTCGGTGGCCTCGCGCACGGTGACCGACGCGAAGGTGCTGCGCCGCCGGCTGCTGCTGTGCACCTTCGTGCTCGGCACGAACAGCGGATGAAACTCACCGAGGCCGACCGGCGCGCCCTGTCGGCTCTCTTCTGGAGCCACCTGAATCTGTACGGCAAGTTCGAGCTCGACAAGAGCAAACAGCTCGACCTCGGGCCGGGGCCGAGCGTCGAGGGTTCAACAATCAGATGACCCGTGAGGAATCCCGGGGCCCCAGCCCGGCAGTCAGCCCAGGGCGCGCTGATCGTCACTGCTTTGGCTTGTCGTCGGTGGGCGCACGCCGGTCCCCGGGCACGCCGTCCCTACGGTCTGATGGTGGCGGGGTTATTGAGGCTTGGCGGACGTCCGCGCTCCGGCCTCTGCCTCCTCAGCAGTGCGGCTGGCACTCCAGATCATCGTCCGTTGGTGGACCCGTCGGCCGTCGTGCCGGAGACCGGGCACCAGTGGTGCCGGGCCGTGCTCGGCGAAGCCCATGCGCTCAAAGAACCGCACCGCCCGGGTGTTCTCGACCAGGGTCTGCAGGTGGCAGCCGGGAGATCCGGCCTTCCTGAGTCTGTCAAGCCACCGGCTCATCAGCCCGTCGGCGGCACCTGTCCCTCGCGCTTCGGGTGCCACGTTGATGTGCAGGTGTGCGGGCCACCTGGCGTCGGTGAACTCGCCGACGCCAGGCTCCCTGCGGACCGCGGCCCACGCCAGATCGGCCAGGCTGCGCGCGAAGAAGGCCGCGGGCCTGGGTCGGAAGACCAGCCGGTAGGTCCGCATCGCCTTCTCCATGCGCTCGTCCTCCCCGGGGAACCTCGCACTGTCGAGGCATCCCGTCAGGTAGCCCACCAGGGCGCCCCCGGCGACGGCGACGAAGAGCGAATCCGGTTCCAGCTCCATGTAGGGATCCAGGTAGACGGCCGCCTCCGAGTCCACGTGCCCCCACAGCGACGCCGTGGGAGCGCCCTCGCCCACGCGCTCGAACAGCTCGCGCAGCTCGGCGCGGTCACTCCGTGCGAACGTACGGATCTCCATGACGCCTCCCTTAGAAGTGAGGCGGCCCGCCACCACAACGAATGGCCCGCGCGTCGCGTTGGGCCATCGTCAGCTCTGGAGTTTCTTCCGTACGTGGTCCGCCCCTTCGGAGTCCCGCGGTTCCGTACCGCTCCCGACGCCCGGTCGGATTCATGCCGCTGCGTCGTCGTCGATGCCGAGGGTGACCGCCAGGTCGCGCAGGCACTCTTCGAAGACGGGCTCCAGGTCGGTGTAGGCGAAGTCCAGTTGGTGCAGGACTTCCATGCACAGCAGGCCGTACAGCCTGATCCAGCACGACAGGAAGACGTGGGCGGCTTCGGGCGGCAGTCGCCCATCGATGGTGGCGGAGTAGGCGGTCAGCTGCTCGCGCAGGGAGGCGGACAGGCCGGCCGGGTCGGGCACCGGGAACGGCCGTGTCCGCCACAGCTCGACCGTCAGGTCGAGCAGGACCTGCTCGAAACTCAGGGCGGCCTGGTGACGCACCGAGCCGGCACCGCGGTTCGGCGGTGCGATGGGGCTGGCGAAGATCCAGCCGAACTCGGCCGGGTGGGCGATGGCCCAGGTGCGCATGGCCCGGCAGACGGCCAGCAGGCGGTCGCCGATCGGCGCGCCGGCGCGGGCGTCGCGGGCCTGCTCCATGATGGCGGCCAGCTCGCGGAAGAAGTCTGCGGTCACCGCGCCGACCAGCTCGTCGTGGCCGGCGTAGTAGTGGTAGAGAGCCGGGCCGCTCATGCCGACCTGCCGGGCGACCGCGTTGATGGTCACCGCGGCCGATCCCTGCTCGACCAGCAGCCTGCGCGCGGCCGCGTGAATCTCCTCCAGGGTGGCCTGGCGCAGCCTTTCCCGCCTGCTGGTGTGTGCGGACATCGTCACCCCTTGTGTTGTTTCTTTGGCGCCGTTGACATCTTAGGGCATCTATGTTTCCTTAATGCCTCTAAATAACCTAGAGGTCGTAAGGGGCGAACATGGGACTTGCGTGGTGGATCCTTCTCGCGGTCGTGGTGCTGGTTACGGCCGTGTGGTGGCGGATGTCCAGATCCGCCCACCTTCGGCGGCGCAAGGACTCCTGACATGGCACCTACGATGCGCGACCGCTTGTTCGGCAAGTACGCCATGGAGGCGACCGTCACCGTGGCCCAGCAGGTCAACCCCGCCATGCGCCGGATCCGGCTGGAAACCGACCAGCCCGTCGCCTTCCCCTACACCCCCGGCCAGCACGTCAGGATCCAGCTGAAGGACCCGCTGTCGGTGTCGGGCATCCTGCGCCCGGCCGAGACGCTGCGCACCTACACGATCTGGGACCTCGACCCCGGCAGGAAGGCGATCGAACTGCGCATCCACCTGTACGCGGGCGACGGCATCGGACTGAAGTGGGCGCGGGCGGCACGGCCCGGGAACCGGGTGACCTTCTGGTGGCCGCAAGGTGACTTCTTCACCCGCGAGGCCGACTACCACGTGTTCGTCGGAGAGGAGACCGCCGGCGCCGCCTTCGGACCGATGATCAGAGCGTTGGGAGCCTCGACCGAGGTGTACGGCGTCCTGGAGAGCGAAACCCCCGAGCACGACCTGCCCATGCCCGGGACGCCGCCGCTGCGCCGCGTCCACCGCCACGGCGCCCCCGCTGTCGCCTCCCCGGTGCTGCTCGCGGCCGTGGCCGAACTCGACCTGCCGGGCAATGCCGGAGCCGCCTACGTGGCCGGGGAGGCGAGAACCTGCCAGTTGGTGCGCGATTTCCTGGTGCGCGAGCGCAACTGGCCACGGGCCTCGATCAAGACCAAGCCGTTCTGGGCCCCGGGCAAGCGGGGCCTGCACTGACCGTCAAGGAGACCTGAACATGAAAGTGATCATCGTAGGAGGCGGCATCGGCGGACTCGCCACGGCCGTCGCCTTCCATCGGCGAGGCTGGCAGGTGGAAGTCCTCGAACGCGCCGCTGAGTTCACCGAGGTGGGCGCGGGACTGACCATCCAGCCCAATGGCCTGCGCGCTCTGGACGCCATCGGCCTGGGCGAGCGGCTGCGCGCCGGTGGGCTGGCCGACCCGCTCGCGGGGATCCGCAGCAGGCGCGGGGACTGGCTGGTCCGCAATGACGTGGGCAGCCTCAAGCGCCGCTTCGGATCATGGGTGACCGTGCACCGGGCCGCCCTGGTCGACCTGCTGAGAGCAGTCGTGCCGCCCGACGCTCTGCGGTCCGGCATCGACGTGCAGCACGTTCAGCGCGACGGCACAGTCCGCCACAGCGGCGGCACCTCCACCGCCGATCTCGTCGTGGGCGCCGACGGCGTGCACAGCGTGACGCGCCGCTCGCTCTGGCCGCACCTTCCCGGTCCGCGCTATGTCGGCTACACCACCTGGCGTCTCATCGCTCCGCCTCAGCGCGTCGAGGGGAGCGTGGAGACGTGGGGTAGGGGCGAACGGTTCGGGCACGTGCCGATGCCCGACGGCCGCATCTACTGCTACGTGATGGCCAACGCGCCGGCCGGCTCCCGCGTCGGCCTGGATGAGCTGTGCGAACGCTTCGCCCGCTGGCACCACCCCATCCCCGCGCTCCTCGGCTCCGCGCAAGAGGAGGCGGTGCTGCAACACGACACCCACGAGCTGCCCATGTTGCCCGCGTACGTCTGCGGGAACGTGGCCGTTCTGGGAGACGCGGCCCACGCCATGACCCCCAACCTGGGGCAGGGCGCCTGCCAGGCGCTCGAGGATGCGGTCACGCTCGCGCACGCGGTGGACACCCTCGGCGTACGCGCAGGGCTGGAGGCGTACGACCGCACCCGCAGGCCGCGCACCCAGCTGATCGTCCGCCGTTCCCGCCAGGCCGGCGCCGCCGCGCACTGGACCTCCACGCCGCTGACCATCCTGCGGGACGCGGTTCTTCCCCTACTGCCCACCAGGTTCTTCGCCCGCTCGCTCACCCCCGCCTACACCTGGACGATCTGATGCTTCTCCCACGAATCCTGATCATTGCCGTCGCAGCGATCACGACGGTCGGTGCCGTGCTCGCCGACCTGGTCATCCCCGACCTGGCGGCACAGCACGCCTTCAACCCGGCCTGGCCGCCCCACGCCAAATTCCACGATGCCCAATACATGGTGATGACAGTGCTCCTCGGCCTCACCGGCCTGGCCCTCGCGCTACGGCCAGGCCGGAACACGCTGCTGCACGCCGCCGCCATCCTGGCCATCCCGTGGCTCGGCATGATCGGTGCGCTCCTGTTCCCCGCGACCGCCACCTACGACCCGGAGTTCGCCGACCGGACTGTCTTCGTCCTAGGACTGCACGGGCAGGTCTTTATGGCGATCGTCCTGCTCGTAGCCCTGCTCGTTGCGGCAGCGGTGACACTGCGCATGCCGTGGTCTCCGCCACCTGGTCATGAGCGCTATCACAGCCCTGCCTGAGTTCCTGTCTTTGAAACCGGACTGGATCTTGTAGTGGGTCACTACATGTGCGGCCCGAGGAAGCAACCGCCGGACGCGTCGATGACCTGCCCGGTGACCCAGCGGCCCGCGTCAGAGGCCAGGAAGCCGACCACGTCGGCGATGTCCTCGGGCTGGCCGACCCGGGGGATCGCGTTGCTGCTCGCGACCATCTTCTGGGCCTGGGGGTTGCCGCGCATCCACGGGTTGGCGTCGGTCTCGGTGGGGCCCGGGGTAACCGTGTTCACCGTGATGCCACGGGCCCCCACCGCATTGGCCAGGGTGCGGCCGAAAACGTTCATGGCCGCCTTGCTCATGGCGTACGCCAGTTCCGGTAGCGCGATCCGGGTCGCCGCCGACGACACGTTGACGATGCGACCACCGTCGTTCATCAGAGGAAGCGCTCGCTGGGCGATGAACAACGGCGCCTTGGTGTTGACGGCGAACACCTGGTCGAAGGCTTCGGGGGTGATCGACTCGATCGGCCCCGGGGCGCCGGTGGCGGCGTTGTTGACCACGATGTCCAGCCGCACCTGCCCTGTCTGTTCGCGCAGCCCGGCTTCCATCCCGGTGAACAGCGTGTCCACGTCGGTGGGAACGCCCAACTCCGCCCGGACGGCGAAGGCGTTGCCGCCAGTTTTCTCGATCAGGGAGACGGTCTCCTGGGCGGCTGTCTCGTTGGACCCGTAATGCACGATCACCAGCGCGCCGTCGGCCGCCAACCGCCGCGCGATGGCCCGGCCGATGCCCCGCGAAGCCCCTGTCACCAGCGCTGTCCTGCCGTTGAGAGTCATTGCTTCCTGCCCTTCTTCACGTCCGTCACGTGCTCGTGCCTCATGATGTGAAGCCTGGCCAAGCGCGCTGACAACACAGTGACAACCCACTGACAGGTCGGAGCCCGTTCGGCAAGGGGCCGGGGCGTGACCGGGGTGTAGGGGACATTTCCGTTTTTGGGTGCTGCGCGGCGGTGCGTGCCGGTCGAAGGCGCGTCGGGTGCGTGACTGGGCTGCGCGTCGTGAGGCGCTGGCGGCTGTGGTCATTTCCGCTGAGGCTGCGGTGTTGTTGGAGTCGCTGGCGACGCGGCAGGCGAGGTTGAGAACGCCACCCACGGCGATAAGCGAAAGGCACAACGATGAACGCGGCGACCGCATCACTTCCCGGCGGCACCTGGACACTGGGCAACGCGACCATCACCCGGTTCGGTTACGGCGCGATGCAACTCGCCGGCCCGGAGGTCATGGGGCCTCCCGCCGACCACGATGGCGCCCTGGCGGTATTGCGCGCGGCCGGTATCACCCACGTTGACACCAGCGGCGCGTACGGACCGCGCGTCACCAACGAACTGATCCGTGAGGCGCTGCATCCCTACCCGGAGTCGTTGTTCATCGCCACCAAGGTGGGGGCGAACCGAGACGCGCAAGGCGGCTGGCCCACGGCCCGGCGGCCCGAAGATCTGCGCAAGCAGGTCCACGAGAACCTCCGGTCTCTCGGGGCCGAGACCCTCGACTTGGTCAACATGCGCATGGGCGATGCCGAAGGCCCTAAGCCTGGTTCGCTCGCCGAGGCGTTCGCGACGCTCGTCGAACTCCAGCGAGAGGGCCTGATCCGTCACCTCGGGGTCAGCAACGTCACCACCGAGCAGGTCGCCGAGGCCCGCGGTATCGCTCGAATCGTCTGCGTGCAGAACATGTACAACCTCGCCCACCGCCACGACGACGACCTCATCGACAGGCTCGCCGCCGCCGGCTGGGGGCTTCACGCCGCTACAGTCCGATGCGCTCTGGAGGGTCGCGGCGCGGCTTGGGGCGACGCCGATGTCGGTCGCGTTGGCCTGGCTGTTGCAGCGCTCACCGAACATCCTGCTCATCCCCGGCACATCATCGACAGCCCATCTGAGGGAGAACATCGTCGGTGCCGGGCTCTCCCCTCCGGTGAGGATGTGGCGGACCTGGAGAGCATCGGCCGCTGAACGCCACGTTGACCAGTTCGTGCCGTGCGTGGCCGTGCGGTGGCCGGGCACGGCTGCGTGCGCCGGATCAGTCGAGCAGTGCGGTCGCCTCGACCTCGACGAGGACGTCCGGCTCGAAGAGGTGGTCGACGCCGATGAGGGAGGCCGGGGGCATGGGGAGCCGAAGGCCGATCTCCTCGGCGACGGTCTCGACTCCGGCCATGAGGTCGCCGATCTTCTCCGGGCTCCACCGGGTCACATAGAACGTCAGGCGCAACACGTCCGCGAACGAGGCGCCTGCGCCGGCCAGGCCGGCGGCGGTGTTGCGCAGGGCCTGTGCGACCTGTCCGGCCAGATCGCCGGGGGCCACCGGGGTTCCGTCGGCCTGTCGGGCGACCTGCCCGCTGACATGGACGTGTGTGGTGCCCGTGCCGACGGCGACATGGTGGTAGGGGGTGGGCTGGAGCAGGCCTTCAGGGGTGAAGTGCTTGACGGTCATGGCTGTTTCTCCTTGTCAATGTAGGTATCTGTAAGCTACCTAGTAGGAGAAAGGCACTTCAACGAGACCAGGTTTCACCATGGATACCGACGGCGGGCTCCGCATCGACGCCCCGCACCGCGAGCTCCTCGATCAGGTGCTCGACAAGTGGTCCCTCGGTGTGCTCAACGAGCTCTGCGAGCGACCCTGCCGCTTCAACCAGTTGCGCCGGGCCATGCCCGCGGTCACGCAGAAGTCGCTGACCACGACTCTTCGCCGCCTGGAGCGTAACGGGGTGATCGAACGTGAGGTTCTCTCCACGCGGCCGGTGGCGATCGTGTATCGGATCACACCGCTCGGCAAGACCTTGCGGCAGCCCATCGACGTCCTGCTGGCCTGGGCGTCGGAGCACATGCCCGCCATCGAACACGCCCGCGACGCCTTCGACATGCGTGAGGACGCGGGCCTGTGAGACCTGTGTCCCGGCCCTGTTCGGGTCGGTGGCCGATGTCCTGGCGGGGTGGGCGGGGATCGGAGCCTTCTCCGCTGCCGTGTGGGGACTTCCGAGGGTGCGGCGTATCCACGGCTCGCCTCGGCGCGGTGATCGTCGGTTCCGCGGGGTGAGATGCGCCGCCGGGTCATCGACGCCGCGACCGGCCTGCTGGAGCGGAAGGAGTTGTGCGGCGGCTGGGGCGGCGTGGTGGAGTTCGGGCCGGCTGTCCCGTCCTTTGCTCGCTGGTGTGGCATGGCGCTCTGCCGCCTTGCCGGGTCAAGGCACGCATGATCGGTTGTGTGGCGTTGCTTTGCAGCTGGTGGCATGGGCCTGAGCGGGGGCCTATTTGATCGGTCGCTGGGGCGGGTCGGTTGGCGGTCGGCGACAGAGGCGGATCTCTTGCATTACCCCGGTGTCCGGGGCGTGCGGCGATAGATCATGTGGGTCACACCGATTCCCTCGATGATCTCCACCTGCTCGAAGCCGATCGGTGCTGTGGCGTTGAGCCCGGCCAGCACAGGCGTGCCGCCGCCGAGTACCACCGGCACGACGTCCAGCCGCAACTCGTCGAGCAGGCCGGCCTTCAGCGCGTCGGCCGCGGTGCCGCCGGGACCGATGCCGACGTCGCGATGCCCGGCCACCTCGCGGGCTCGCGCGATCGCGTTCTCCACGCCGTCGCTGACGAACGTGAACGGTGTCGTCGCCGTCCAGCCGGACGGTGGTGGGCGGTGGCTGACAACGAACACCGGTACGCCGCCCGGGTGTCGCCCGTTCCAGCCCGCGGTGAGGTCGAACAGGTTCCGGCCGATGACACAGGCTCCGAGCGTCTCCTGGAGTCGGCGCAGGTAGCGGGCCGTTGCCTCGGAGGTGCGGTAGGTCAGCCGGTCCGGATCGGCCGTTGGCGTGGCCACGGAGCCTGCCGTGCACCAGGCGAACAGCTTGTCGAAGCCTGACTGGCCGGGGCCGGAGATGTACCCGTCCAGCGAGACCGACGCCTGTGTGAAGACCTTTCCCATGGTTGCCCCCGAGCGTCTGTGATTTTGACAAAGCTGGACGCTAGCACATATAAAACCATCAGGTTATGGAACCGGAGGGTTATGGAAATGGTTGCAAGCGACAGGCTGGACGCGACGTTCGCGGCGCTCGCCGACCCCACCCGACGGGCCATCCTGGCCCGGCTCGCGGCGGGTGACGCCACGGTCACCGAGCTGGCCGCGCCGTTCGCGATGAGCCAGCCCGCCGTCTCCAAACACCTGCGCGTGCTCGAACGGGCGGGCCTGATCAGCCGCGGCCGCGACGCACAACGCCGGCCATGCCGGCTGGTGGCCGAGCCGCTCAAGACGGCCACGGACTGGCTGGCCGACTACCGCGACTACTGGGAAGCGAGCTATCAGCGGCTGGATGCCTTGCTGGAGGACCTGCAGGACGGCAAAACGTGACCTCCCCCCACCCCGGCCTCGGGCTGCACGTCGTCGCGTCCGGGGCCACCGGCCTCGTCCTCACCCGGACCTTCGCCGCTCCCGCGCCGCTGGTCTTCGCCGCGCTCACCGAGCCGGAACTGCTCCGCCGCTGGTACGGCGCCCGCGGCTGGCAGCTCACCGTTTGCGAGGTCGACCTACGCCCAGGCGGTGTCTGGCGGTTCGTCTCAACAGGGCCGGGTGGCTCCGAGATGGAACTACACGGGCTGTTCCGTGAGGTCGTGCCGCCTGTACGCCTCACACAGACCGAGATCCACCGTGACTGGGCCGACGGCGCGGCACTGGTCACCACCGTTCTGGACGAGACAGACGGACACACCACCATGACCGTCACCGCGCAGTACTCCTCGCCCGAAATTCGCGACATGGTCGTGCGCAGCTCCATGCAACGAGGCGCCGACGAAGGATACGACCGCCTCGCCGCTGTACTCGCCACACTGCCACCACACCTCTCCTGACGAAAGGCGCCATCCATGACCGACGCATCCGCACCAGTCACCGAGATCCCGACCGACCTCGGGGAAGTTCCCGAGGACTCCGGCAACCCGCCTGTGCCCCCTGGCACGCTGCTGCTGGAACTCGTGCCGGTGCCGACCACCGACATCGAACGGGCCAAGGCCTTCTACCAGGACCAGCTCGGGTTCCGTCTCGACGTCGACGTCAACCCCAAGCCCGGTGTCCGCGTCGTCCAGCTCACTCCGCCCGGTTCGGCATGCTCGATCACGCTCACCGAAGGCCTGCCCACACTCGACATGCCCCCAGGAACTCTGCGCGGTCTGCACCTCGTGGTGGCCGACATCGAGGCATCGCGCGCCCAACTCGTCGGGCGTGGCGTCGAGATCAGCGAGATCGAGGACTCCGGCGGCGTGCTCTACGCCTACTTCGCCGACCCGGACGGCAATACCTGGTGCCTTCAGCACATGCCCTGGCGCTAAGGCCTGTCTGACAATTCGGAGTGGCGGAGCCAGAGCATGACGGATGCCAGGGTGACGCCTGCGAGGTAGCGGCTGGCGAGCTTGTCGAAGCGGGTGGCGATGGCTCGCCACTGCTTGAGCTTGGCGAAACACCGTTCTACGAGGTTGCGGTTCTTGTAGGTGGCCCTGTCGAAGGCGGGAGGGCGGCCGCCGTGGCTGCCCTTGCGCTTGCGGTTGGCGATCTGGTCCTTGCGTTCGGGGATGACCGCCTGGATGCCGCGCTGCCGCAGGTGTAGGCGGATCTTCTTGGAGGAGTAGCCCTTGTCGCCCAGCAGGCGATCGGGGCGGGTACGGGGCCGGCCGATGCGGCGGCGCAGCCGGAAGGCGGCCATGACCGCGTCGAAGGCGGTGCAGTCGGCGATGTTGCCGCCGGTCAGGTGCAGGGCGAGTGGCAGGCCGCGGGTTTCGGTGATCAGGTGGAGCTTGGTGGTCAGTCCGCCGCGGGAGCGTCCGAGGGCTTGTCGTCTTTGGGACTGTTTCGCATCGATCGTCTGGCCGTCGTCCCCCTTTTTCGGGCTCCGGCGGCGTGCTGATGAGCGCGGGCGATGGTGGAATCGATGCTCACGATCAGCTCGACGGTGCCGATCGAGTCGTCCTTGACCTGCAGATCCTCCAGGATTCTGGCCCAGGTGCCGTTGTCGTCCCAGCGTTTGAACCGCTCGTAACAGGTCTGCCAGGGGCCGTAGCGCTCAGGAATGTCCCGCCAGGGCGCTCCGGTACGCAGCCGCCACAGGATCCCGTTGATGACCTCGCGGTGATCGCGCCAGGGGCGTCCCCTGCCGTCCGTCGCGGGCAGCAGGGGCTCGATCCGTTGCCAGGCCTTGTCGGTCAGTTCACCTCGTCGCACCACGAACGATCATCTAACCGCACCTGCCGTGATCATTTATCAGACATCGCCTAGTGGGGCGTGTGGTTGCTCGACGACTTCGACAGCCCGGGCGCCTGGCCAGGTGGCTGGACGACGTGCCC
Source organism: Streptosporangium sp. NPDC000239 (assembly GCF_040300765.1). Lineage (NCBI taxonomy): Bacteria > Bacillati > Actinomycetota > Actinomycetes > Streptosporangiales > Streptosporangiaceae > Streptosporangium > Streptosporangium sp. NPDC000239. The sequence continues at coordinate 128,181 of NZ_JBEPEI010000011.1, forward strand.
GTCGTGTTGGTGCCGCATGACTTCTAGTGCCAATATCCGTCGTAGTAATCAACCAGGTGCTGGGCGTCCGGGCCGGCCGAAGCGGCGGTGACTGTGAGGTCGGCCTCCCGGAGGATCTCCGACCGCACCCGTGGCGGCACCGACGCCGCAGGCACCTTCTGGCCGTCGCGGTGGAAGGTCATCGGGTTGGTCGCGCACAGCGCGTCCAGGTCCCAGCCCTCGTCGGACATGCCCTCGACGACGCGCAGGAGCCAGCGGGCCTGCCAGCCCGCGAGGTCGCGCACCACCTCGCCCTGCCCCTCGTGGCAGTCGTGCTCCCAGTAGCCGATCGACACGCCGGTCCATCCGTGCCGGATCAGTTCCGTCCGGGCCAGGTCGTAACGCACGACATGACCGGCGACACGGTCCGGCTCTTTCACGTACACCTCGCGGAGGACTTGTTCGAACGGCTGCGCCAGACCCCTCTCGCGCCACGCACTCACCTCCTCGGCGCTTGCGTCGGCCGGGTGCCACAACGTGACAGGGCCCTCGGGGTGGTGCCCGGCCAGTTCCCAGCCGTCGACGGTTCTGACGGGCAGGCCAGAGGGGCCGCCGGGGGTCCGCCACACCAGGGTGCGTGCGTCGGGGCCGGTGACGGGGTGGTCGAGGAGATGTTCACCGACCTCACGCCAGGTCCATTCACGCTGGTGGATGAGCGCCTGCTCCAGGCGGTGGCGCGCGGCCGTGTGCGCCTGCTCGACCTCTCTGGGCGTGGCGCCGGCGGCGGGCAGAGCGCGGTCGAGGAGCTGGTCGCGGGTCAGCGCCGCCGCGTCGGCGAGCGCATCGAGTGCGCGAGTGGCGTTCTCCTGTACGGACGCCGCCCGCACCCGCGCCTGAATGAGCGCCAGTGGTGTGACTGTCTCGGGCCCGCCCCGGCGGGCCAGCACGCCGACAGCCCCGTTGGCGACGGTCTCGCTGCGGCAGGTGGAGCCGGGGCCGTCGTGGCCGGTGCCGCAGGTGACGGCGGCGTCGGCGAGCAGCGACGGGACCCAAGGCTCGTCAATGACCTCGCAGGTCCAGATCAGGCCGCACGCCGTCGAAACGGTCTGGCCCTTCAGGAAGCGGTCCTCGCTCCAGCTGATGTCGGCGTGATGGCAGACGAACGGGCCGCCCCGGTAGGCGGCCAGGCGGGTGACCAGCTCGTGGACCAGGGTGACGGCCTCAGGAGTGAGCAGGTCGCAGACGACCCGCAACCAGCCGTCGCCTGGGGCCGGTGTGTCAGCGGTGGCCCAGTGACGTAGCAGCGGCAGCATTCCGGCCAGGCGGAGGTCGTACTCCTCGGCCAGTATCGTGGCGAAGGGGTCGGCCTCCCCGATCACGTTCCTGACCGCACCGTCTGGGCCGTCTTCGGTGAGCAGGCTTTCCAGGAGCGGCTGGAGCTCTCCGAGGTCTGTCAGGTGGCCGAACAGGTCGCGGCGCTGTTGCGGATGGAGCAGGTGGGCGGCTGACAGCGGAATCCGATAGAGCTCCTCGTGGCGGGTGTGGCCTTGGCGGGCCCAGTATCCGGCGCGTTCGGCCAGGTTCCAGGCGTCGCCGGGCGTCCAGTCGACGGCGCGCGCGGCCACGGTGCGGACCAGGCGCAGGACGCGCTCGTCGTAGTCGTGGCCGCCCTGCGGGCTGAGCCAGAGCTTGGTGTGGGCGTAGGTGCCGTAGAGGCGCCAGTCGGTGTCAGGGCCGGGGTCGAGGCCCTGCTCGGTGAGGGCGTCGAAGCGCTGGTAGGCCTCTTTGGTAGCCGGTTCCAGATGGTCCCAATTTCCCGCGCACGTCACCTGGTGATCATAGTCGCACGATGAAGGACCGCCGGGACGGTGGCCAGGTCGTCGCGGTCGTCCAGGAGCATCACCATCGCACTGAGTCTGTCCCAACAGCCGGGCCGGCCCCGCCGACGCCCCCGCGATCGTCCTGCTGCACGGCTACCCCACCAGCTCGTTCGTGTTCCGCGAACTCATCCCGCTGCCGGCCGACCGCTACCCTGTCATCGCGCCGGACCACCTCGGCTTCGGCCACTCGGTCTCCCCTTTCGCGGGGGAGTTCGCCTACACCTTCGACGCCCTCGCCGAACTCACCTCCGGACTGCTCGAACATCTGGGCCTTGACCGCTACGCCCTCTATGTCCAGGACGACGGCGCCCTCATCGGATGGCGTCTCGCGCTCCGGCACCCCGATATGCTGCCCGGCCCCCGTGGCCGTGGTCTTGGGCGGCGGCTTCGTGCGTTCCCGCACCTGTCGTGGAGTGGCGGGGTGAGGGGGTTACCGGGTGGGGATTCGCACGGTGAACGGTTCGTTGTCGAGTTCGCCGTGGACTTCGGTCTGGTTTTCTGCGCGGAAGGGTCGCCAGCTCAGCGACAGGCGGTTCCCGGACGCGGTGGTGAGGGTCGCGGTTGCGGTTTTCGGGTTGAGGCGGATGGTCCCGGAGACCTGGACGTCCTTGACGTACCGGACCTGGTGGAGGGTGGTCGGCCCGCCTTCGGTTCGCAGGATGCGGCCGCCGCGCAGGCCGGGTTCGGTTTGGGGCGCAGGGGTGAGGGAGGTCGGGTTGAGGGGCGCGATCGCGTCGGCGGCTGTCGCGAAGGCCGCTGCCACGGTCCGGCGTTGCCTGTCGCTCAGTTCGTGGCCGTACGGCATGGCCAGCTCGCGTGCCTGTGTGGGGAAGTCGCCGAGCAGCCGGTAGTTCTCCGCGGTGCAGTCAGGGTGCGCCGGCTTGGTGGGGTCGGCGATGAAGGAGCGTAGGACGCCCTGCAGGCATGCGCCGAGCGGGTTGGATCCGAACAACTGGCCGTGGCCTCCGAAGGGCACGGTGTAGGCGTGTCCCCTGGGGTGGCGGGCGGCCACGGAGGTGGCGTCGAGCGGGGAGGTGTCGGAGTCGAACTGGCCGCTGATCGCCAGGACGGGGACGTTCGGCCGGTTGCCGGTGGCCGGTGGGCTCTGGCGTGGGGTGGGCCAGTGGGCGCACTGTCGCGTCCAGTCGGCGACCGGTCCGGTGACTTCGGAGGGCCGGTAGGGCGCGTAGAGGTGGTGGCGTCGCGCGTAGGCGTTGAGTTGCCGGAGGCGTTCGGCGGTGGGGGCGTCGCGGTCGAAGGGGAATCTGGTGTCGCCGCAGTAGTAGGTGAACAGGGCCGGTGCGGGGGATCTGTCGGGCGGGGGTGGCGTGGCGCGGTTCATCAGGCGGCGCAGTGGGGCCGGGTCGTCTTTGAGGTAGGCGTTCGCCGCGGCCAGGGTGGATCTGGCGTCGGGGTTGGCGGCGGCGGTGAGCAGGTGGCCGGTCTGGCCGATGGGTAGCTTCGGGTCGGGCTGGGCGCGGAGTCGTTTCAGTAGTTCGTCCCACAGGGCGGCCGGGTCGGGGTTGTGCCTGGCGCAGGCGGGTGAGCGGCGGCACGCGTTTCGCAGGGCTTTGAGGCCCAGTTTCTGCTGGTTGCGGAAGCCCTGTTCGGCGTAGCCGTCCTCGCCGGTGCCGATGACGCTTTCGAGGAACATGGCGCGCAGGTGCTTGGGGAAGCGGGTGGCGTAGGCCTGCCCGAGCAGTGTGCCGTAGGAGGATCCGACGAAGGTGACGTCGCGGACGCCGAGTGCGGCTCTGACGGCGTCGAGGTCGGCGGCGGCCTGGCCGGAGGTGAAGAATCCGCCCCTGTCGCCGATCTGGTGCGCGCACGCTTCGATCGTGTTCGGCCGGGTGATGTCGAGCCCGCGGCATGACAGCGGCGAGGATTCGCCGAATCCGCGTGGTTCGACCATGAGGATGTCGACCCGGTCGGACAGCGGTCCGAGCAGCGTCTTGGCGAGCCCGGCGTAGGAGGGGTCGAGTGGTCCGGGGCCGCCGCCGTTGGCGATCGCGGTGGTCAGGGGTGGGCGGCTGCGGTCGCCGCGGGGGATCCACAGGTAGGCGACGGAGATCTTCTCCGCGCCGGGGTTCGACCAGTCGAGGGGGACGCGGAGTTCGCCGTGGCAGGGGGTTGTCGCTTCCGCGCATGAGCGGGTGTGCGCCGCGGGGGTGGGCAGCAGGGCGGTCAGGGTCGCTCCGGCCGCCAGGAGGGCCTTCCAGGCAAGGTTCATGAGTACACAATGACTGTGCACAATGGATTGTGCAAACAGGTTGTGCACTGTTGGGGACGTCCGGCCAGGTCAGGGCGGCGAAAGTTGCACAACGGATTGTGCACAGCTAGTTTGTCGACCATGGTTGGAGAGCCCGCGCGTCATGAGGTCACCGACCTGGAGGCTCTGACGTCGCTCACGCACCCCCGGCGGCGGCGCATCCTCGACCACCTCTACAAGCACGGGCCCGCGACGTCGGCCACGCTCGCCCGCGAGCTCGACCTCAACACCGGTGCCACCAGTTACCACCTGCGTGAGCTGGCCAAACACGGCTTCGTCGAGGAGGCGCCGGCAAGGGGGCACGGGCGGGAGCGGTGGTGGCGCTTCGTCATGGCCGACTTCCGGTTCCCCCGGCGCAGCCGGCAGGACGCCAAGACGCGTGCCGTGCTGGACGAGATGAACACGCGGGCGTTCGCCGCCGACATCCAGCAGTTCCAGCAGGCTCTGGCCGACACCTCCGGCCAGGATGGCTGGGACGACGCGTTCCCTTACTCGCGGGGGAGCATCCGCGTGTCGCTGGGCCGGCTGGAGGCGTTCTTCGAGGAGTACGTGGCGCTGCTGATGAAGTACTCGGGTGAGGAGCCAGACGAGGACGCCCGCACCGTCAACACCGTGTTCATGGCCTATCCCGACGTGTGAGCGGGCGCCGGGCGCCGTGAGCCTCAGGCGAGTGGCCTTGGCGGGGATCCCGGCGCGGTGTGCGAGCACCCCCGATCGGCGTTCGGTGACGGGCCAGGAGAGCCCGTACGGCGGTGCGGACCGGCTCGCTTGGAGACTCGGCAGCCGGTGGCGAGAGCGCGCCCGGCGCGCTCATCTCCAAAGGCACGGCCTCGTCCTGGCCGGCGCCGATTGCGGTGGCACGGCATCGGCGGACGATGAGATCGCTCCGGCCGCGCGGGGCGTCGGTCGGCGTGCGCCGCAGGCGAGGGGTTTCCGGTGCTCCCAGGTGCGGCTCGAACGGGGCCGGCGGATCGCGCCGGTCGGCATCGTCGTCAGGACGGCGACCAGCGCTTCCTCCAAGCCGGCCGGTGAGCCGGTCACCGCGTCAGGGGAGGCGGACGCCGGCGACGATCTTTTTGAGGTCGGGGACGAGCGGCGTGCTGGCCATCACGGTGATGACGGTTCCTTCTCGTTCGATCCAGCCGACGTACCGCCCGTCGCCGAGCGCGCCGTCGCCTTGCTTCGTCAGTGCTCGACGGCCGCCGATCGTCGTGGTCTTCGCGTCTTCGGCGAAGGTTCCGTAGGTCACGGGGAGGCGCTTCAGGTCGGTGAGTCTCCTGGCGTCCGGCCAGCAGAGCACGCGTACCCACAGGCTGCGCTGCTTGGGGTCGGCGTTGGCCCGGTTGTCTCCCCACTGGTAGCCGTATTCGGTGACGCCGTTGTGCCTGCCGGCCACCACTCCGCCGTAGGTGAAGCCTTTGGGGATGTAGCCGATGCGCACGCCCTTGATGGCTCCCGCGCCTCTGGCGGGCTTGTCGATCCTGGAGTCATGGGAGCGTTTGATCTCCGCCTTGCTCGGGGTGGGGCAGGCGGCGGTGTTCCCCGCGGCGGCGTGGGCGGAGGGGCCGGTGAGCAGCGTCGCGGCGGAGGTCGCGGACAGGGCGGCGATCGTGAGTGCCTTCGTGATTGTGTTCACGTACGGATTGGATGCGGCGGGCGGGCCGGAGGTTCGCGGTCTTCCGAAGTGTTTCGAGTGCCGCCTCCGGCCGGTGCCCTCCGGGGTCGGGCCGGAAATGTGTGGTCTCGTCTGTGGGAGATGGGACAGATTGGTGCCATGGAACGTCAGCTCATCAGTCATCTCGCTCATCGTGACCACCCCATCGCCGCGCCGGTCTCCGGCGCGCAGGTGACCCGGCTGTTGCGCCGGGCCCGGTTGCCCGAGGGGGCGAGGATCCTGGACCTCGGCTGCGGCGAGGCGGCGTGGACGTTGCGTGCGCTCGCGCTCTACGAGGACGCGACCGCCGACGGCGTCGACATCTCCGCCGACGCGCTCAAGGCGGCCGAGGGGCACGCCGAGGTCCAGGGCGTCTGGGAGCGTGTCCGGCTGCACGAGAGGCCGGCTGCGGATTTCCCGGTGGCCGAGCGCTACGACCTGGTGATCTGCGTCGGGGCGACGCACGCGTTCGGGGGTCTTGGCCCGGCCGTCGAACGTGTTCGGCGCTATCTGCGGCCGAACGGGCTGGCGCTCGTCGGTGAGGGGTTCTGGGAGTGCGCGCCGACGCCGGAGGCGCTCGCCCGGCTGGGGGCGGGGCCGTCGGAGTATTTCGACCTGCCGGGTACGGTCGCCGCCGCCGAGTCCGCTGGTTTCGACACGGTTTACGCGTACACCAGCGACCTGTCGGAATGGGATGACTACGAGTGGTCCTGGACGGGGACGTTGCTGCGCTGGGCCAATGAGAACCCCGGCCCGGACGCCGAAGCGGTCCGGGCGGCCGCCCTGGAGCATCGCGCCATGTGGCTGCACGGCTACCGGGGGGTTCTGGGCTTCGTCACTCTCCTGCTTCAGCGAACAGGCTGACCGCCGGGCCTGACCGGTTTCTTCCGGCGCCGCCGTCGTCGTCTCTGCGCGCTTCGGGTGCGCGGCCCTTGGCCGCCCGGCCGGCCAAGGGCCGCATCAGGGCCGCATCAGGGCCGCGCCAGGGCCACGTCGTGGGTCGCTCGTGGCCGCTCCGCGGCCCGTCAGGCGGCCCGTCAGGCGGCCGGAGCCGTGTGGGGATCCGCGGATCGCGTGCCCGGCCTGGGCAGCGTGCAGCCGGGGCGTTCCAGGTCGAGTTCGTTGCCCGCTGCCACGCAGGCGGCGAGCTGGTAGGTCTGGGTTCCGTAGGAGGCGCCCTTGCGCACGCTGACGGCGCCGTCGCGGTTCATCTCGCAGGGGTTGTCCAGCGTGCATCGGCGGCCGTCGCGGTTGCTGGTGTTGTTGATGCCGACGACCTTGCCGCTTCCGGCGTCGACGATCGGGGATCCGGAGGTGCCGGGGCCGGTGTCGCACCGCGGGGTGTAACGGATGACGTCCTTGGTCATGTAGCCCACCTCCAGCACCCGGTAGACCAGCGTGTCGATTCCGCACGAGAAGATCTTCTTCGTGCCTGCGGAGATCACCCGGATGTCCGTGCCCGGTGCGGGACGGTCCGTCGACATCGTGAGAGGCCGGAGGCCGTGGTCGCGTTCCAGTTGCCGGTAGGTGGTCTCCAGCCGGTACAGCGCGATGTCGGTGCCGGTCATGGTCACGTAGACGGCTCTGGCCGCGTGCAGGGTGACCGCCGGTTCGCCTTCGCGGCCGAGCAGGTCGATCAGGAGATGGGACGGCTGGTCCACCAGGGCCTCGTCCGGCACCGGCCACGCGCCCTCGTAGCAGTGCCCGTTGGTCAGGACGAGGGCTTTGTCGTCGGCCGTGGTGGCCGGGGCCCGTACCAGTGATCCCGAGCAGCCGCCTGCGACGGCGGTGCCGGTGAAGTCCGTGGCCGCCGCCTGGGCGGGGGATGTCGGCAGGGTGAGGCTGAGGAGGATGGCGCTCAGTGTCGCGCCGATTCGCCGGAACGTGCGCATCGTGGGTCCGTTCGTGGGAGGGGTCGCGGTCGTCACGCGCCGGGACAGGTGCCCGTGGCGGTGCGGCCGGTGCGGAAGAAGTCGATCACCTTCGAGGCGCAGGGCAGCCGGCGCAGTGAGGCGTGCGCGCCGTCCTGGACGGTCAGCAGTGTTCCGCCGACGGCTTTCCACGCCTCGACCGCCCACGCGTACGGTGTGACGTCCTCGTCGAGGTGGCCGGACAGTTGCAGCGGGCTGGTTCCCCTGACGGGTTTCCACGGGCGTGCGGGCCATGGCCACTGCCCGCACCAGCCGCTGCGTTCGAAGTAGCCGCCGGTCGCGGGGAAGGTGGTCTTCCTGGCCTGCGCGGCCGCCCACATCTGTTCGAAGTCGCGGCCGCCGACGCCTTCGTTGCAGAAGATCGCCTGGTACTGGATGAGGTTCAGGCCCAGGGAGGTGTCGTCGAAGCCGAACGTCTTCGCGGGTCCCGGGCCGGGGGACGCGGACAGCGGGACGCCGCCTTCACGGACGGTGGCCAGGTCTCTGGCGGAGGAGACCCAGCTTCCCGGTCCTCCTCCGAGGAGTTGGCTGACCCATTCACCGTTGATCACGGTGTTTTCATCTATTTTGCGGGGTTTGCGGTGGAGTTTGTCGCGCAGCGTGAATATGGTCTTGCGGACCATGGCGTCGGTCGTCCCGAAGTGGTACTCGGTGTCGTGCCGGGCCAGCCACGGGACGAACGCGGTGAAGCGTCTCTCGTTGAGCGCGTCCGCCGAGGCGTCCATGGCGGCCAGGTCGATGACGGGCGGCATCACCGAGTCCACCCACATCGCGTTCACCCTGTCGTCGAACAGCGACCGGTAGTTCAGGCCCACCGCGGTGCCGAAGGACACCCCGTAGAAGTTGATCTTCGATTCGCCGAGGGCCGCGCGGATCGCGTCGACGTCGCGCGCTATGTTCGTGGTGGTCAGCTGCCGGACGAAACCGGGGTCCTTGGCGGCGCACCGCTTGTTGTACGCGGCGTCCTGGTCGAAGGCGGCCCTCGCCTGCGCCTTGGGGGAGGTGGCGGACGTGGCGGGCGGAGGATCCCCCCAGTCGCATTTGATCTTGTCGCTGTAGCCGACGCCTCTGGGGTCGAACCCGATCAGGTCGTGGTCGGCGGCCAGCGTGCCGAGCCCGCCGGCGGCGTACGTCGCCGGCGCGTCGATGTTGGTGACGCCGGGGCCGCCGGGACTGATGACCAGCACACCGCGGCGCCTGCCCGGGTCGGTGGCCTTGATCCTGCTCACGGCGATCTTTATCTTCCGGCCCTGCGGGTTGGCGTAGTCCATGGGAACCGTCAGCGTGGAGCATTCGGTCCTGGTGTCGCCGGCGACGGGCCAGTTCTTGGCCGCCTGGGCGCATTTCCGCCAGGTCAGAGGTTCTTCGGCGGCGTGGGCGCCGGCCGCGCCGGCGGTTGCGAGACTCGCCAGGCCGGTCAGGCACGCGATCGCCACGGGTGTCAGGCGTTTGCCCGGTAGTGCACGGATGCTGAACACGGTCGAACCTTTCGACGGTCCTGCCCGCGCCTCCGAACGCGCGGGGCACGCCTTCGGGCGCACGCCGCCCACCCTGGGGGGCGAAGATCTCCACGCCGCAGCGGCCTCGTATCGGTGACCGCGCGGCCGTGTATCGGCCGTGTATCCGCGCAGGGCGTCGTCCCCGCGGTGAGCCGGTGAGGCTCGATTCCCTAGGGGAGAGTCACCTGGTGGAGGACGTGGTCGCCGACGGCGGCCATGCCGGGGTTGTCGGCGGAGTGGGCGGCCAGGGCGGTGCCCATGACGAGGGCCCAGCCCCGTGCGCGTTCCCAGGTCGTCTCGTCGGCGTCCACGCCTGACCGGAAGACCTCACGCGCGTCCTCGTCGAACACCAGCCACGCGGCGGCGAGGTCGGTGGCGGGGTCACCGCCGGTGAGGTCGCCGAAGTCCAGGACGGCGGCCAGGCCGTCCCCGCCGATGAGGAGGTTTCCCGGGTGCGGGTCGCCGTGGAGCCAGAGGGCGGGCCCCTGCCAGGGCGGCAGGGCGGCCAGTCTCTCCCACAGGGGAAGGAGCCCGGCCGATCGGGGGATGGACGACAGGCGTTGCCGTACCACCTGGTCGCGGGCGGCGAGCGGGACGCCTCGGACGGGGTTGCGCGGCGCGTCGGGTGGTGCGGGCCGGTGGAGGCCCGTCATGAAGCCGGCCAGCGGGACGGCGAGGCCGGAACGGCCGGACGGCGGCACGTCGGCGGCCGGGCGGCCCTCGAACCAGGGCGCGATCGTCCACGGCCACGGGTAGCCCTCACCGGGCACGCCGGTCCTGACGGGCACGGGCAGCGGGACCTCGACGTGGCCGGCCAGGACCGGCAGCCAGCGTTGCTCGTTGACGATGAGGCCGGCGGCGGCCCGGCGGCGCGGCAGCCGTACGGACAGGTCCTCCCCGAGGCGGTAGACGACGTTGTCCCAGCCGTTGGCGACGAGGGTGAGCGGGCCCTCCAGGTCCGGGTGCTGCAGGCGGATCAGGCGGCGGACCAGGTCGTCGTCGACGTCGGTCTCGGCCGCGGGGGTGTTCACCCCGCAACGATAGTCACGCCCGCGGCCTGTGCGCGGGTCAGACGATCTCGAGGTTGGCCATCATCGCCATGTCCTCGTGTTCGGCGTTGTGGCAGTGGAAGAGGTAGCGGCCCCGGTAGCCGTCGAAGCGGGTGATGATCTCCACCGCCTCGCCGGGGCGCAGGGAGACGGTGTCCTTGAGGCCCGCGTCGTGGGGCAGCGGCGGGCGGCCGTTGCGTGAGAGCACCCGGAAGCCGACCAGGTGGAGGTGGACGGGGTGGTGGACGTCGGCGATCAGCCGCCAGATCTCGACGTCGCCGAGGCGGACGGTGACGTCGGAGCGGGCGGGGTCGAAGGGGAGGCCGCCGATGAGCCACCCGTGCCCGCCGTGCGTCCGCCCGGCGCGGAAGGAGAACTCGCGGGTCACGGCGGCGTCCGAGGGCCGCCAGGACGGCAGGTCGGTGGACAGGACCGGGGGGACGCGGCTGTCGTCGGTCGTGGCGCGGGTGATGTGGAAGGCCATGACGTCGCGGGTGCGGCCGGTGCCGAGGCGGTTGAGAAGTTTGACGCGGCTGCCGACCGGCAGGCCGGTGAAGTCGACGACGACGTCGTAGCGTTCGGCCGGGGCGACGGGAAGGACGTGGTGGGTGACGGGGGCGGCGAGCAGCCCCTGGTCGGCGCCGATCTGGACGAGGGGGAGGCGGCGCCCGGTGTCGGTGACGGCTTCGAGTTCGTAGTGGCGGGCGTTGGAGGCGTTCAGGACGCGCAGGCGGTGGCGGGCGGTGTCGGTTTCGTGGACGGGCCAGGGGGCGCCGTTGACAAGGATGACGTCGCCGAGGACTCCGGCGAGATAGGGGTCCCGCACGCCGGGCCGCAGGCGGAGGGTGGGATCGAGGGAGGGGTAGGTGAGGGTGCCGTCGGCGGAGAAGGCGCGGTCGGTGATCATGAGGGGGAGTTCGCGGGCTCCGGAGGGCAGGCCGAGGTCGTCCTCGGCGTCGTCGCGGATGATGTGCAGCCCGGCGAGGCCGCGCCAGATGGCCGGGGCGGTGAAGTCCATGCGGTGGTCGTGGTACCACAGGAGGGTGGGGCGCTGGTCGAGGGGGAAGGTGTAGTCCCGGCTCAGCCTGGTGACGGCCGCCCGCGGGTCGTGCATGGTGTGGGCGCCCGCGTCGTGCGCGGCGTGCGTGGTCTGCGGCCAGTGCGCCGGCAGGACGAGGTCGGTGGGGTATCCGTCGGACTCCGGGGCGGTCCGCCCGCCGTGGAGGTGGACGACGGTCGGTACGGACAGGGTGTTGTGGTGGGTCACGGTGACGGGGCGGCCGCGGCGTGACTCGATGGTGGGGCCGGGGAAGGTGCCCTCGTAGGTCCACAGCGGGGTCCTGACGCCGGGGAGGATCTCCGCGGTCGTCTCGCGCTGGGTGATCTCGTAGTGGTCGGTGCCGCCGGAGGCCCCTGCCGGGGCCAGCGTGGCGGGGACGGGCAGGGGCACCTGGAAGGGCGGCGGCAGCGGCAGGGCGCTGCGCAGTTCGGTGCCGGTGACGGCGGGGCGGCGGGCGAGGGCGGCCGAGGTCGTCAGTCCGGCGGCGGCGGCGAGACCGAGGGTCCCGCCGATGCCCAGGAGCCGCCGCCGGGTGATGTCGTCAGGCATGGCGGACGGTCCGTGGCCGGGGGCCGGTGAGGGGGCGCAGCCACAGGGCGACGAACAGGACGGTGAGCGCGGTGACGGTGATGACCCCCAGGGGGATGTGGAGCCACAGCGCGCCGTCGAGCCCGGCGAGGTACTGGACGGTTTCGGCGGCGACCACCGCCGTGGTGGCGAGGAAGGGCCAGGCCCGGCGCAGCCGTATCCAGGCCGTGAGCGCGGCGATCATCTGCAGGTAGCCGATGGAGGTGACGACGTCGGCGCCGACGGCGTGCAGGTGGAGGCTGTCGTAGTCGCCGGTGAGGTAGGTTCCGGCGAACACCGGCTGGCCGATGATCGCCACGGTGTGCGCGCCGGCGAGGACGCGCAGTGCCCACCCCGTGGGGGTCGTCCGAGGCGCGGTTTCGGTCATGGGTTTTTTCTCGTTCTGTTCGCGGGTGTCGTGGCGCCCCCGAAACTATGGGCTGCGGGTTATCCTGTCCAAGATCAATATTGCTATGGTGTTATGCCTTGGGGGGCATGATGGAGCTGAACGCGCTCAGGCAGTTCCTGGTGGTGGCGCGGCTTGAGCACCTGAGCCGGGCGGCGGAGGAGCTCCGCGTCGCCCAGCCGTCGCTGAGCCGGACGATCGCCCGGCTGGAGGGAGAGCTGGGCGCGCCGTTGTTCGATCGCAGCGGCAGGCTCCGGCTGAACGACGCGGGCAGGCTTTTCCGCGGGTACGCCGAGCGGTGCCTGGGCGAGCTGGAGGCGGGCAGGCGGGCGGTGGCCGAGGCGGCCGGTGAGGGTCTGGGCGCCGTACGGCTGGCGTCGGAGACGTTCCTGACCCTCACCGGTCCGCTGGCGGCCTACAAGCGGGCCCATCCTCGCGTCGAGACCGAGCTTCGCTGGATGCCGGCCGAGGACATGGGGCGCCATCTGCGGGCCCGGGAGGTCGACCTGTGTGTGGCCTCGCAGCCGATCCACGCCGACGGGCTGGAGTCGGCCCGTCTGCTGGAGGAGGAGGTCGGGCTGGCGGTGCCGTCCGGCCATCGGCTGGCGGGACGCGCCTCGGTCGGGATCGAGGAGCTCGCCGGGGAGTCCTTCGTGGCCGCCCGCGGGGGGCACTGGCAGCGGCGGCTGCTGGAGCGGCTCTTCGCGGCCAGGGGGCTCACGCCGAGGGTGGCCTGTGAGGCGGACGAGTCCGGCGCGATCGCCGATCTGATCGGCGCGGGGCTCGGCGTGGGGCTCGTCCCGGCTTTCGCGCGGCGGGCCGTGTGGAGTGTGCCGCTGGTGTGGATCGCGGTCGACAGCCCCGACTGCCGCCGCACGCTCACGTTGTTCTGGGCGGCCGACGGTCATCTGTCGGGCGCGGCGCGCCTGATGCGTTCGGCGATCACCGGATGGGACTGGGCGGGGTGACCCGGTGCCTCTCCGCGGTGGTCTTCAGGTCGCGCAGCCAGGCTTGCAGGCCCGCGCCGAGGATCGCGGTCGAGGTGGGGACGTCGGCTTCGACCTGGGGGCCGGTCCAGGTCTCCTCGGTGTGGACGCGGACGCCTCCCTTGACCCTGGTGAAGGTCCACAGGTGGGTGCCGCGGTCGATGCGCACGCCGTCGCCGACGGCGGGCCCGCTCCACAGGATGCAGGTGTCGCGCTGGATCCGCCGGACGGTGGAGGTGATGCGCAGGACGGTGGCCGGGGTCGTGGCGGTGGCGGGGGCCGGGGTGGTCCACCGGAAACGCGAGCCCGCGCGCAGGGGGCCGGGGTCGAGGCGTTCGGCGGTGAGGACGGGGGCCTGCCAGCCGGGCCAGCGCTCCACGTCGGCCTGGAGGGCGAAGACCCTGCTCAGGGGTGCCTTGATGAGGATGTCCGCCTGGTGGCGGATGCGGGCGGCGGGGTCGAGGCCCTCTCCCCGGCAGTGGGGGGCGGGGCCGGGCTGGGCGGCCACGGCGGGGGCGCCGCCCGCCAGCAGGGCGGTGACGGTGAGCGGGACGGCGAGGACGGCGAGAGCGCGGGACACGGGTTCCTCCGAACCGGCTAGAAGCATGTGCTTTCGTTAGAAGTTATAACCAAGCCGCGAGGAGGGTGTCAACGAGATTCGTGATAAGTTCTAACTATCCCTTGATGGTGTAGCCCTGTCGGTGGGGCGGAAAGGCGGAGGCCTTGGCGGAGACGGACGCGAAGAGCCCCAGGGAGCGCTACCGCGCCCAGGTGCGCGCGGAGATCAAGGAGTGCGCGTGGGAGCAGATCGCCACGGCGGGGGCCTCCGCGCTCTCGCTCAACGCCATCGCCAAACGGATGGGCATGAGCGGGCCCGCCCTCTACCGCTACTACGCCGGCCGTGACGAGCTGATCACCGAGCTCGTCGGCGACGCCTACCGGAGCCTGGCCGACACCCTGCGCCCGCTCTCCGAGGCGGGGGCCGGGCTGGAGGCGCTGGCGCACGCCGTCCGCGGCTGGGCGCTCGCCGACCCCCAGCGTTACCTGCTCATCTACGGCACCCCCGTGCCCGGCTACCACGCGCCCGACGACATCACGGTCATCTCATCGCAGATCATGGGAATGCTGCTCGACGCCTGCGCGGAGTCCGTGCCGGACGGCCCGGCGGCGCCGTTGGAGGAGCATCTGGCCGGCCACCGCGGATGGGCCGGTGCTCACCCCGCCCCGCCCGCCGTCCTGCACCGGGCCCTGGTCCTGTGGACCCGGCTGCACGGCGTCCTGTCCCTGGAACTGGCCGGGCACTTCGCGGGGATGGGGTTCGATCCCGGCCTGCTCTTCACGGCCGAAGTGGACCACCTGCTGGGGCGCTGAGCGCGCGCGTGCCCGTCCTGAGCCAGCCCACCACGGGCGCCGCGCCCACCGCGACGCACAGTGCCACGATCACCAGGCCCGCCCGCAGGCCCGAGGTGGCCAGCGCGGTGCCCATGACCGCCACGCCCACGGCGCTGCCGAGTTCACGTGCCGCGCTGTTGAGCCCGGAGCCGAGCCCGGCCCGCCCCGCGGGCAGCCCGGCCATGATCTGGGTGGACAGCGCGGGCAGGGCCAGCCCCATGCCCGCGCCCACCAGGACCAGCCCGGCGGCGTAGAGAGGGTAGGGCAGGGTCGTCGCCCAGGCCAGCCACCCCAGCCCGGCCACCACGGACGCCAGGCCGCCGGCCACGGCGGGCAGCGTCGGCGCCCGCCGCCCGGACAGCGCGACCATGGGGATCACGAGGGGCAGGATGGCCAGGCCCGTCACCATCGGCGACAGGCCGCGCTCCTCCTGCAGGAAGCGGGCGTTGACGAAGAACAGGGCGAAGAGCCCGAAGAACAGCACGCTCACACCGAGGGCCCCGGCCCGCAGCTCGCGCCGGGCGAAGAGCCGGGGGTCCAGCAGCGGGCGGGGGATCCGCAGCTGGTGCAGGACGAATCCCGTGAGCACGACGGCGGCGGTCGCGAAGGCGCCCAGGACGACGGCGGACGTCCAGCCCGCCTCCGGCCCCTCGATGATGGCGAAGACCAGGGCCAGGCAGCCCAGGACGAGCAGGCCGGTGCCCACCGGGTCGACGGCGGCCGCACGGCGGGGCTGACGCGGGACGAGCAGGCCGGTGACCCCGGCCAGTAGCAGCGCGAGCAGGGCGGGGACGGCGAAGAGGGCCTGCCAGGGCAGGTATTGGATGATCAGCCCGCCACCGACGTTGCCGACGACCCCGGCGGCGCCGCTCGCGGCGCTCCAGAGGCCGACGGCGTGGGCCCGCCGCTGCGGCGGGTGGGCGGCCACGGTGATGGACAACGAGGCGGGCATGATCATGGCGGCGCCCGCTCCGCTGAGCGCGCGGGCGGCGATCAGGGCACCGGTGTGCGGGGCGAGGGCGGCGGCGAGGCTCCCGGCGGCGAAGACGGCCAGGCCCGTCAGCAGCACGCCCTTGCCGCCGAGACGGTCCCCGGCCGCCCCCATCGGGATCAGTAAGCAGGCGAAGACCAGGACGTAGGCGTCGACGATCCAGACGAGCTGACTCTCGGTGGGGTGCAGGGCACCGGTCAAGGCGGGCAGGGCGAGATTCACCGCGGCGACGAGGGAGACCACGAGGACCGACGCGGCGCACATCACGATGGAGGTTCGATTCACGAGGCCACGGTAAAAAGACCCAAACCTAACCTCAAATGCATATTTATCATGAGATATATGCGCCAAACGCAACCAAGTCTGGACCTTCTCATCGCCCTGGACGCCCTGCTTGAGGAGTGCAGCGTCTCCGGGGCCGCCCTGCGGCTGGGACTGTCCGAACCGGCCATGAGCCGCACCCTGGGCCGGATCCGCCAGGCGATGGGCGACCCCGTCCTGGTCAGGTCCGGTCAGCGGATGGTTCCCACACCGCGCGCGCTGGCCGTGCGGGCCGAGGTGCGCGGCCTCGTCGAGGGGGCGCGGCGGGTGTTCACACCCGCCGTCTTCGAACCGGCCACCCTCAGGCGCGACTTCGTCGTCCTGCTGTCGGACGCGGTGGCCACCACCGTCTGCGCCCCCCTGCTGGCCTGCGTCGGCGCCGCCGCGCCGGGGATCCGGCTGCGGTTCGTCCCGGAGGGGCACGGCGACCAGCGGGCGCTGCGCGAGGGGACGGCCGACCTGGAGATCGCGGTGATCTCCGACCCCTCACCGGAGACGCGTGTCGAGCCGCTGGTCGACGACCACGGGGTGGGCGTCGTACGGCCGGGCCACCGGCTGCTCGGCTCCCCGGTGACCCCGGAGCGCTTCGCCGCCGCCGAGCACGTCGTCTCCTCCCGCCGGGGCCGTACGGCGGGGCCCGTCGACGCGGCGCTGGCCGAGCGGGGGCTGCGGCGGCGGATCGTCGGGTCGGTGCCGACGTTCACCGCCGTCCTGCTGGCCGTACGCGGGTCCGACCTGGTCGGCATGGCGCCCGCCCGCATGTCGGCGCCCATGATCGACGCCCTGGGGCTGGTCACCTTCCCGATCCCGCTCGACCTGCCGGAGATGGCCGTCTCACAGGCCTGGCACCGGCGTCACGACGCCGATCCGGCGCACGCCTGGCTGCGCGGGCAGGTACGGGCGCTGTTCCCCCGGGGGGAGGTCCTCACCAGTGGGCGGGACGGGTGAGGGAGGCGGGGACGCCGGTGGCCGCGTCGCCCTTGGCGGCGTCGAGCTGGGCCTGGGTGAGGAAGATGCTTCCGGCGAGGTCGGCGCCGCGCAGGTCGGCGCCGCGGGTGTCGGCCCCGGTGAGGTCGGCCATGGTCAGGTTCGCGCCGCGCAGGTCGGCGCCGATGAGGTAGGCGCCGCGCAGGTTGGCGCCCCTGAGGTCGGCCCCTTTGAGTTTCGCGCCGATCAGATCGGCGCCCCTGCGGTCCCTGCGGGGGCCGGGGACGTTCGCGCGGGCGAGCTCACTGGCCCGCTGCAGGAGGGGGTTGACCTGCGTGCGCCGCGCCATGACGTCGGTCCGCGCGAGGACCTCCGGAGACTCCCGGGTGAGCGCTTCGAGGGCGGCCCGCGCCTCGGTGAGCGCGTCGCGGACGGGGGCGGTGCCGGGGAGCGCGAGGGCTTGCGTCAGATACCACAGCAGTTCGTGCAGGTCACGCATGACGGGGAAGACCTCGAACATCCGCCTGGCCGTACCGGGGGAGGAACGCCAGTCACGCCCGCCGAAGGTCACCTGGGAGACCCGCTGCCCGGCGCCGAAGCAGTCGTAGACCGTGCAGCCCGCGAAACCCCGCCGGCGCAGGGAGGAGTGGATGCCGCAGCGGAAGTCGGCACCGAGGTTGGGGCAGGGCTGGTGCGCGGGCTTGTCGATGGCGAAGTCGGAGGAGGCGGAGAAGGCCGGGACGGTGCAGCACAGGGCGAAACAGCTCGCGCAGTCGGCGCGCAGATCACGCGGGTCGGTCGCGGTCGTAGGGCTGGGATGAGCGTGGTCGCCGGACAACGTGCTGTGTTCTCCCCTGTGAGATGTCGCCTCAGGGCACCTTAGCCGACCCGGCGAAGGGCCCGGGCCGGGCCGCTCAACGACCGGCGGGATCGGCGGGGGAGTTCGCGGCGGCGTGCAGGGCGTCGAGCAGCCGCAGCGGACGCCGGTCGGGGCTGGGCGCCGACCGGAGCTGGTTGGTGGCGTAGGAGAACCCGACGCGTTCGGCCGGCCAGGCGGCGTGGCGCGAGCCCCCCATGCCCGCGTGCCCGAAGGCGTCCGGTGCCGGGCCGAAGATCGCCGCCGCGGTCTGCAGCTCGAAGCCGGTCCCGTAGGCCATGGGGCTGTTCCAGAGGGGCTCGATGCCGTGCCTGAGCAGCCTGCGGCCGTTTTTGAGGGTGGTCTCCTTCAGGACGCGGATGCCGTCCAGTTCGCCGCCGCGCGCCATGCAGGCGTAGAAGCGGGCGATGGAACGGGCGGTGCCGTGGGCGCCCGCCCCGGGCAGCTCGGCGGCCCGGAAGCCGGCGCTGTTCCACAGGGCGGGGGCGTCGGGAACGGAGATGGGGTTGCGGGCCAGGTCGCGCAGCGGGTCTCCGGTCGGGGGCGCGTCGGGGTCGGCGAAGACGAAGCCGGGGGCGACGTGCGTGGTGGCCACCCGGTGGTGGTGCTCGCGGGGCACGCCGATCCAGACGTCGAGGTCCAGGGGGCGGGCGAACTCCTCGGCGAAGAAGGTGCCCGCGCTGCGGCCGTCGACGCGGCGGATGAGCTCGGCGGCGAGCCAGCCGTAGGTCAGGGGGTGGTAGACGAAGGCGGCACGGGGGTCGGTGAGCGGCTCCTGGGCGGCCAGCAGGGAGGCCATGAAGACCGGGTCCAGGAACTGGCCGGTGGTGAAGCTCTCCCGGACGCCGGGGAGCCTGGCCTGGTGCGACATGATCTGGGTGACCGTGATGGCGGACTTGCCCGCGGCGGCGAACTCGGGCCAGTAGCGGGCGGCGGGGGCGTCGAGGTCGAGCCGCCCGCGCTCGGCCAGCAGGAGCACGCAGGCGGCGATGAGTCCCTTGGCTCCGGAGAACACCAGCTGCAGGGTGTCGCGCCGCCAGGGGGCGCCGCTGTCCGGGTCGGCGCTGCCGCCCCACAGGTCGGCGACGAGCCGCCCGTCGTGGTAGGCGGCGAACGCGGCGCCCACCTCGGCGGAACCGGTGAAGTTACGGGTGAAGGCCTCGGCGACGCCTTCGTAGCCGGGGGCCGTGAAGCCGTTGACGTTCATGGGTGCGCTCGCTTTCCCGGGCATGTGCCGGTGGAGTCTCCCGCCCAGGCGGCACGCATAGATTGCGGTAATCAGTGCATTTCGCCCGTTATGTTATTAGATCGGTTGATCTCGCCCCGCTCGATGGAGGCGCTGACCGCCGACCGGCCAGGTTGCGCCTCCGAGGCTCGGCCATGTGATCCGAGCCCCGGACGGCTTGTGGCTCAGCAGAGGACGTTGACGCCCGTGACGAGGTTGCCGGGGTCCAGTGGCCGGCTGGACCAGGGCTGCACGCGGTCCCATCTCTGGTCCGCGTAGATGACGTCGAAACCGTTTCCGTGGGCGCTGCCCCGCCTGTAGTGGTCATTGATCGTGTGATAGCCGCAGCCGTCCACGTTCCACCACGACCCGCCCGCGCCCTGGCGTCCGCCCGAGAGCTCGATGCACGCTCGTCCCGCGTCGCACCCGCGTGCCCAGTACCCGCCGCCGACGGCGGCCTGAGTGTGGGGGGCGGGGGCGGCCAGGGCCGGGGTGGTCAGGGCGGCCAGGGTCAGGCCGCCGGTGCTGACGACGGTGACGGTGAAGGTGACGATCCTGCTGCCGATGCGCATGTGAACCGCTTTCCTTGAGATGTTCCCGGTGGGGCTGGTGTTGCCGCTTGGGATCCTGCAGTAAACGGCTGTTCGCCGTCTGTATCCGACCGGCTACTTTCGGCTATCGGCCCGTCCGGTGTGGTCTCGGGTCACCGGGCCGTCTACCAGATCCTCACCTCGGGAAAATCTCCCGACGGCCTGTCCAGCAAGGGCTGGCGCCTGCCCTTGAGGTGCAGGTCCAGGAAGGCGGTGACGTACCTCCGGGTGATCGTGACGGCGCGTTCGCCGTCGAGAGCTGCCCCGGGCAGCCCGAGCTGCGGCTGGAGCACCGCGTAGTCGACGAAGCTCATGTGCTCGGCGCCGGTCACGGTCAGCCAGCGCTTCCAGCCGCCGGTCACGTGCGGCCAGAACTCCTCCCATGAGGAGTCCCGGCCGCCCGCTCGCGGCTGGTGCCTCGGGGTGCCGACCATCATGAAGGGCTTGTCCAGCGGCCGGGCCGGCGTCCTGGGGTTGTAGGTGCCGTCGAGGTTGACCGCGGCCTTGATCCGCCTGGAGACGGCAAGCAGGTGGGCGGCGCTCTGGCCGCCGGCCGAGTGCCCCACCATCGCGATGTTCCGCTCGTCGATCAGCCGGTTCCAGCGTTTGCTCCTGCTCAGCCGGTCCAGGACGAACTCGGTGTCGGCGGCCCTGACCCGGGCCACCTTGGCGCCGGTCTCGGCGGTCTGCCCGGCCTTGCCGGCCTCGAAGGTGACGGTCCGCCCGTCGGGGAACGTGGTGGCCACCGACTCGTAGGTGTGCTCGATCCCGGCCACCAGGTAGCCACGGCTGGCGAACTCCTCTGCCAGCGACGTCATCGTCGCGCGGGGCAGCGACATGCCGGGCGACAGGACCACCAGAGGCCATCCGCCCTTGCGTCTCAGCGCCGGGGCGTCGGCGCGGGCGTGTGTGGTGGTCCTGGCGAGGGTGTCGCCCGGTACGCCGTCGAGCTGCGGCACCGCCCTGATGATCAGTTCCGATTCCCGCGGCGTGACGTAGGGGGCGAGCCTGCCGCCGCCCCTGCGCGCCGGGTACCAGACGGAGACCATCAGTTCGCGTACGTCCCGGCCGGCGACCCAGGGGTCAGGGCGGCTGGAGTCGATCAGGTGCAGGTTCGTCTCGCCCACCGGATAGGCGCCGGTCGGCGCCGGGAGAGCGGTCACCGGGGAGGCGGCCGAGGGCGGGGCCGTCACGGGCGTGGGAGCCCCGGCCGGGGGCGCGCTCAGGGGCGCCGGTGAAACGGAGAACGCGAGCACGCTCGCGGCCAGCATCTTCTTCACGCGGTCAACCGTGCCGCGCGGCCCCGCCGTACGGTCCCCGGCGAACGTCACACGGCGTCTGCGACTTTCGTAGGGGGTGTCCCGTCCGGGCGGGCTTGTAGCCTCTCACCATGATTGACCGGGCATCGAGGATCGTCGACCGGGCCGCGCCCTGGGCGCTCGGCGTGGCGGTGTTCCTGCTGTCCATGGCGGCGACGGCCGGTTCGATGGGGGTGCGCTCGGCGCTTCCCGTGCCGGTGCTCACGGCCGTGGCGGCGTGCTGCGGTGTGGCCGCGGCCTTCGCCAGGCGGTGGCTGTGGCCGCTGGCCGCGGCGGGCGCGCTGTCCTACGCGTGGCTGGTGATGTGGCCCGCCGCCGTCGCCGCCTCGTACTACGCGGGCACGCGGCTCGGCCGCCGCGGCCTGTGGCTCTACGCCGGTGGCGCGGTCGCGCTGCAGGCGCTGGGCGGGTTCGTGTCGTACCGGAGCGAGGGGTATCGGGCGCTGGTCGCGGGCACGGTCGTCAACGTGCTGATCCTGGGCGGCGCCATGATGGGGCTGCCGCTGTTCGCCGGGCTGTGGGTGCGCGCCAGGCGGCAGGTGTTCGACGCGATGCGCGAGCAGTCCGAGCAACTGCTGCGCGAGCAGGTGCTCCGCGCCGGCCAGGCACGCGACCAGGAGCGGGCCCGCATCGCGCGGGAGATGCACGACGTGGTCGCCCACCGGGTCTCCCTGATGGTCCTGCACGCGGGCGCGCTGGAGGTCAACGCCCCGGACGCCCGTACGGCGGAGGCCGCCGCGCTGATCGGCGGAGTGGGCAGGCAGGCGCTGACGAACCTGCGGGAGGTGCTCGGCGTGCTGCGCTCATCCGATCCGGTACGCGGCCCGCAGCCCACGCTGGCCGACCTGGACCGGCTGCTCGACCAGTCGCGGGCCCTGGGCATCGTGGTCAGCCGCCACGACGAGGGCGAGGCGCGCCCGCTTGCGCCGACCGCCGAGCGCACCGCCTACCGGGTGGTCCAGGAGGCGCTGACCAACGTGCACAAGCACGCGGGCGGCGCCGAGACCGAGGTTCGCCTCCGCTACCGGGCCACCGAGCTGGAGGTCCTCGTCCGCAACCGGCCCTCCACGGCGGACGGCGGCCTGCCCGGCTCCGGATGGGGCCTGGTCGGGCTGCGTGAACGCGTCGAACTGGTCGGCGGCAGGCTGGAGGCGGGGCCGCGGGCGCAGGGCGGCTTCCAGGTGCTGGCCGGGATCCCCACGGCATGATCCGCGTGCTGATCGCCGACGACGAGGCACTGGTCAGGGCCGGGCTGCGGATGATACTTGAGGCGGCGGGCGACATGGCGGTCGTCGGCGAGGCCTGTGACGGTGACGAGGCCGTGGGCGCCGCGGCCCGGCTCAGGCCGCACGTCGTCCTGATGGACGTGCGCATGCCGGGCACCGACGGGCTGAGCGCCGCCGCCCGTGTGCTCGCCGCCCCCGAGGCGCCCAAGGTGATCATGCTCACCACGTTCGACCTGGACGACCACGTCCACGAGGCGCTTCGGCTGGGCGCCGTCGGCTTCCTGCTCAAGGACACCCCGCCGCGTGATCTGGCGGCCGCCGTCCGCACGGTCGCGGCGGGGCAGGCCATGCTGTCCCCCACGGTCATCAAGCGGCTGATCGGCTCGTTCGTCGACAGGGCTCCCTCGCGGGCCGAGTCCGCGCGCGGGCGGCTCGCGGCGCTGACCGCCAGGGAGGAGGACGTGATCAGGGCGGTGGCGCGTGGCCTGTCGAACGCCGAGATCGGGCGGGAGCTACGGCTGACGGAGGCGACGGTGAAGGCGCACGTCAGCCGGGTGCTGGCCAAGCTGGGCCTGGCCAACCGGGTACAGGCGGCCATCCTCGTCCACGACGCCGGCCTCGGCTGACCGGCGCGGCACCCGAAGACGAACCCCCGGTCGCCGGCTCCGCGAGACGATCCTCGGCACCGTCCTTCCCCGTCCTGACGCGGCGTTCACCCGACGACGACGGCGGCGGGGTCGTGGCCGTGGAGCCAGGCGGTGCTCCTGTCGTAGAACAGCGGCAGGAACAGGCGCATCGCGGCGGCCTGCGCCCGGCGGGCCACTGGGCCGGCCTTCTTGGCCTCGCGGTTGTCCTTGGCGGCGCCCAGGAGCCTGGTGACGCGGGGCCTGCGGGCGGCGTCGTAGCGGGCCAGGGCCCCGGGAACGTCCGACGGGGCCCGGCCGCGCAGCGCGGCGGCCAGGACCAGGGCGTCCTCGACGGCCATGGAGGCCCCCTGGCCCGCGCCCACCGGGTGGGCGGCGTCGCCGATGAGGACGCTGCGGCCGCCGTGCCAGATGGGGACCGGGCCGAGGGCGTGCATGAGCACGGTGGGGTGGGTGCCGACGGCGGCGGCCAGGACCGCCGAGGGGACCGGCTCGCGCCGGTACAGCGCGGCGGTCTCACGTAGCCATCCGGCTCCGGCGGCGTCGTCGAGGCGGGGCTGTCGCGGGTCGGCGATCTGGGCCGACCACCACACCGTGCCGTCGCCCGCGGCCAGGTGGATGAAGGCCCCGTTGCGGGCGAAGGTCATGTTGAAGACGCCGGGCTCGACACCCAGGCCCCGCGCGTCGGCGGAGACACCGGACACGCAGTACAGGCCGGCGTAGCGCGGGCGCGGCGCGGCCGGGTCCAGGACGCCGCGCACGAGCGACCAGATGCCGTCGGCGGCCACGAGCAGGTCGGCGCTGTCGCGGCGGCCGTCGAGGAAACCGGCGGTGACGGCCCCGGGGGCCTCGGTGACGCCGGTCAGGCGCTCCCCGGTGACGATCTCCGCGCCCGCCTCGGCGGCCGCGGCGCGCAGGGCCTCCACCAGGGCGCCGCGCATCAGGGTGACGCTGTGCAGCGGGTCGTCGCCGCGACGGCCCCGGGGGACGTCGCCGAGGAGCCTGCCCGAGGCCGACCACATGCGCTGGCGGGGCAGGGCGACACCCAGGCGCTGGACCCGGGGCAGGCAGCCGAGGGCCTCCAGGCCGCGCAGCCCGTTGGCGGCCAGGCTGATGAAGGAGCCGACGTCGCCCGCGGGGTCGGCGTAGGCCTCGTACACGGTCACCTCGGCGCCGATGTGACGCAGGGCCAGGGCGGCGGCGGAGCCCGCGACGCCCGCTCCGATCACGATGACACGCATCGTCAACCTCCGAATACTCATTCACTGAACTTTGATTCACTGAATCTGAATTTGGTGAAAGTGTGTTCGGTAGGATGACCGCTGTCAACCCCGCCCGGAGGGGGCGGGCGGGAAGACGGCGGAGCGTGACGGTGGCGGGTGTGCGCAAGGCGAAGGCGGCCGAGACGAGGGCGGCGCTGCTTGAGGCCGCCAGGAGACTGTTCGCCGAGCGCGGCTTCCTCAACACCAAGATCACCGACATCGCGGCGGCGGCGGGACGCTCGGCCGGCTCCTTCTACGAGCACTTCGCCGACCGGGAGGAGCTGCTCGGAGCACTGCTGGCCGAGATGGAGGACAGCGCCGACCGGGAGGTGGCGCGCGCCGGCCATCCGCGCGAGCACGACCTGACCGACCGCGACCAGCTGCGCGAGCACCTGCGGATCGCCTGGAGCGTCTTCCGCGAGCATCGGGCCGTCATGGTGGCCCTGTTCCAGTCCCGCGTCGGCGCGGGTCCCGGCGACGGCCGGGCATGGGACGACCTGACCTCCGAGACGGCTGTCTTCCGCCACCACCTGGAGTATCTGCGCGAACGCGGCCACCGGCTGCCCGGCGACCCCGAGCTGGTCGCGGCGGCGATGGGCGCCATGCTCGCCATGCTCGGATACTCGATGCTCACCCGCGCCGAGCCCGTCGGCGACGACACGGTCGTCGACACCCTCACCGACCTGCTGCTGTACGGACTGGCCGGCCCCGCCGGGACACCCTGAGGCCGTACCCCGGGAAAAGCGGTCGCGCCGCGGCGCCCCGATCCGTTAGACAGGTCCGGTGTCCGACACCTACCCGATCCGTCCCGTCACCGGCGAGGAGTTCGAGACCTGGGCCCGGGTCGTCTCCGACACCTACGGTGAGGACCGGACCGAGGAGGACCTCGCCGTCGAACGGTCCGCGACCGAGCTGGAACGCACCCTCGCCGCCTTCGACGAGGGCCGGATCATCGGCGGCACCGCGGCCTGCACCCGTGTGCTGACCGTTCCCGGAGCCGTGCTGCCGACGGCCGGGATCACCTGGGTCGGCGTGACCCCCACCCACCGCAGGCGCGGCGTCCTGACCTGCCTGATGCGCAGGCAGCTCACCGACCTGTACGAGGGCGGCGGCGAGCCGATCGCCGCGCTGCGCCCCTCGGAGGCCCCGATCTACGGCCGGTACGGCTACGGCCCGGCCTCACGCGGAGCCCTGCTGCGCTGCGAGAAACGCTCCATGGCCTTCCTGCCGGGCACCGACTTCGGGGACGGGCGGATCCGGCTGCTGGAACGGGACGAGGCGCGGCCCCTGGTCGAGGAGGTCTACGAGCGCGTCCGCCCCGGCGCCGTCGGCTGGCCCGACCGCCCCGGCAACTGCTGGGACATACGGCTGGCGGACGGCCCGCAGGACCGGCAGGGCGCCACCGCCCTGCGTCACGCCGTGCATCGCGAAAGCGGCGGCCGGGCCGACGGATACGCCCTCTACCGGATCAAGGACGGGCACGGCGACGGCGGGCGCGCCGTACAGGTCGTGGAACTCGTCGCGGTCACCCGCCGGGCCTATGCCGCGCTGTGGCGTTTCCTGGCCGGGATCGACCTGGTGCCGTGGATCGAGTACGAGGGGGCGGCCGACGAGGCCCTGCCGTACCTGCTGGCCGACCCCCGCGCCGTGCGCGCGCACGAGGTGGACCGGCTCTGGGTGCGGCTCGTCGACGTCGCCCGGGCGCTGGCCGGACGGCGTTACGCCCTGCCGCTTGAGGTGGTGCTGGACGTGCGCGACGACTTCTGCCCGTGGAACACCGGCCGTCTGCGGCTGTGGGCCGAGACCGGGACGGCGGGCTGCGAGCGTACGGCCGCCGCCCCCGACCTGCGCCTCACTCCCGCCGAGCTGGGCGCGGCCTTCCTCGGCGGGACGACCCTGGAGACACTGGCCCGCGCCGGGCGCGTCGAAGAGCTGCGGCCCGGCGCGCTGGCCCGCGCGTCGGCGGCCTTCCGGGGCGCCGGGGAGCCGTTCTGTCCCGGGGGCCCGGCCTTTCCCGCTTTCTGAGCACCACCGTCGCGACGGCCGCGCCGCGCCGCCGTGACGTGGGTGCGGGCCGTCATGGCGGTACGGTCGATAGCTTTGCGTCACCGAACGGACGCACAGAGTGTCGGCGAGGATCGCGGCACGGGCGTCCGGGCGGCCCACCGCAGGCGACCAGAAAGCGACACCCATGAACAAGCCGACCCCCTTGGGCGGCACCGCCGTCCACGAGCCGGTCCCGCTGGGCCACGACCGCCACTGCGCCGAGATCGTCGCGCAGACCGACCAGCTCAGAGCGGTCGTGGCGGGGGCGGACCTGGCGGCCGCCGTGCCCTCCTGTCCCGACTGGAACCTCGCCCAGCTGCTGCGGCACGTCGGGTACGGCCACCGCTGGGCCGAGACGATCGTGCGCACCAGGGCCACCACGCCACCTCCGGACACGGAGCTGCGTGACCTGCCCGCCGACACCGGACAGGACCCCGCGGAGATCGACGCCTGGCTCGCCGAGGGCGCGCGGCTGCTGGCCGACACCCTGCGCGAGGCCGGGCCCGACGCGCGGACATGGGTGCCCGTCGAGACGGAGACCTCGGGATTCTGGGCCCGCCGCTTCGCTCACGAGACCCTCGTGCACCGGGCCGACGCCGCCCTGGCCGCCGGGCGGGACTTCACCGCCGGGCGGGAGGTCGTCGTCGACGCCCTCGACGAGTGGATGGAACTGGCGTCCCTGCCGCAGATGCTCGACGTCAACCCCAGGCAGCGCGAACTGCTCGGCCCCGGCCGCACCATCGGCCTGCACGCCACCGACACCGGGCCGTCGGCCGGGACGGAGTGGCTGGTCGACCTCACCGGCGACACCGTCACCTGCCGCAGGGGGCGCGGGGCGGCGGCCGTCACCCTGCACGGCCCGCTGACCGCCCTGCTGCTGGTCGTCTACCGCCGCCGCCCCGCCCGGGGCGGCGGCGTCGAGATCCTCGGCGACGAACGGCTGCTCGACTTCTGGCTGGACCGCGTCGGCTTCGGGTGAGCCGCGGGGCCCTGCGGCGCCGGCGGGCCGGAAGTCCCTCACGGTCGGGTCTTTCGGCCGCTGCGCCCACCGGGGCCGAAGCGGTCGGATGGAGGAGGGAACCGAGGAGGAGACATGACAGCACATGTAGTGGTGGGCGTGGACGGCTCGCCCGCCTCACAGGCCGCGGTCGAGTGGGCCGCCGACGACGCCGTGCGCCGCGGACGCCCGCTGCGGATCGTTCACGTGTGCGCGCCCTGGATCTACGACATCCCGCTGCAGACCCCGCCCGGATTCCGCGACTCGATGACCGAGTACTGCCAGGAGATCCTCGACACGGCGCTCGCCCAGGCCCGCTCGCACGCCCCCGGCCTGCAGATCGAGACCGTGCGCGAGCGGGGTAAGGCCGGCGAGGTCCTGCGGCGCGAGGCCGAGGACGCCGAGGAGGTCGTGGTGGGCAGCCGGGGACTCGGCGGGTTCACCGGGCTGCTGCTCGGGTCGGTCTCGCTCGCCCTGGCCGGTCACGTCGCCGCCCCGGTCGTCGTGGTCAGGAAACCCCGCAGGCACGTCCACGACGAGATCGTCGTCGGCCTCGACGGTCCCCCGGCGCCGGAGGCGGTCTT
This sequence comes from Streptosporangium sp. NPDC000239, assembly GCF_040300765.1. Lineage (NCBI taxonomy): Bacteria > Bacillati > Actinomycetota > Actinomycetes > Streptosporangiales > Streptosporangiaceae > Streptosporangium > Streptosporangium sp. NPDC000239. The sequence continues at coordinate 155,862 of NZ_JBEPEI010000011.1, forward strand.
CCGGTACGCCTTCGAGGAGGCCGTGATGCGCAAGGCCGTCCTGCACGTCGTCCACACGGTCCAGACCCCCGTCCTGGGGCCGTACGCCGAGGCCTACACCTCGCTGATCGACGACGCCTTCGTCACCGAGAAACGCGTGGCCGCCGAGACGCTGGAACCGTGGCGGGAACGCTACCCGCAGGTCGAGGTCAGGCGGACGGTGGTCATCGGGCACCCGGTCGCCGTCCTGTGCGAGGCGTCGCAGACGGCCGACCTGCTCGTCGTCGGCTCACGCGGGCTGGGCAGGGTCGGCGCGGCCGTGCTGGGCTCGGTCAGCCACGGCGTGCTGCACCACGCCCGCTGCCCCGTCGCCGTCGTACGTCCCAGGGGTGAGGCATGAACGACATCACCGTCCTGACCGTCGCGCAGATCATGAGCCGCACGCTCGTCGCCGTCCCGCCGGACGAGTCGCCCCTGCTGGCCTGGGAGATCATGCGCCGCGCCGACGTCCACCACCTGCCGGTCGTCGACGACACCGGCCGCCTGTACGGCGTGCTGACCCGCGAGGACCTGGCCGCCCACTGGTCCGGTGGCCCGATGGAGCAGTCACACGTCCACGTCCGCGCCCTGGTGGCCGGGCGCCGCTGCCCGCGCACCACACTCGGCGCGAGCCTGGCCGACGCCGCCGCGGCCATGGTCGGCGCCGGGGTGAACGCGATCCCGGTCCTGAACGACTCGGCCAGGCTCGCGGGGATGGTGACCGTCACCGACGTGCTGCGGGCCGTGGCGGGACTCCTCCCCGAGCACCAGGAGCCACCGGAGCTCATGACGGGCATGTTCCGCCTGGTACCGGTGCTTCCCCGGGTCCCGGCCCGCTGACGTCTACCCGCCGGGGGTCACGGTCGCTCCGGGCAGTGACTCCTTCCTGACCTCCGGCGGGCCGACGACGGCGTTGAGGCCGCCGCCGTAGATCTGCGCGGACGCGTTGCCCTCGACGGAGGGTTTCGACGTCTGCCCCTTGACGGTGATCAGCATCCTGGTGGGGGTGCAGACCAGGATGAAGGTGCTCTCGGTGGAGACGGTCGTCGCAGGTTCAAGCGGCCCGGAGAATCCCTCCTCCCGCATCAGATCCCTGGAGGACCTGGTCATGTCGCTGCTCATGCTCCAGTCGGCTTCCATGTCCTTGCTGGAGCCGGCCAGCCCGCACTGGCCTGAGGGATGGATCCACGCGGTCAGCTTGTGGGAGCCGACCTTGATCCGCGCCAGTACCCGGTCCGCCCCCTCGGGCAGTTCCCCGTCGTCGGGCAGGCGCTTCAGCTTGGCCAGCGGCCACTGGGCCGGGTCCTTCAGCACCGGGTCCGCAACCGGTGCCGAGCACGCCCCGAGGGCCGATAACACCAAAAACCCTGCTAAAGCACGCGAAAGACGATCGATCACTGCGATTCCCCGTTCGTAATGACTCAGTCGATTTTGAGTCTAGGGATCTCGCCTGACACGCGAGCGTCACGCGCCCCGTGAGAGGTCTCCGGCGGTCACCGTGGCAATCGGATCAGCCCAGCGGGGCCGGGGCGGGGCCTCCCCGGTGGCCACCCGCGTGTCCGCTGGAGGAGCATGGTCAACGCGGGGCCGGCAGGGGAGCCCGGCGGGCGTGGATGGCCTGCGGGACGGCCAGGCAGGTTCCGGTGAGCGCGAGGGCCGCGGCCGTACGGCGCAACGGAGCCAACGGGGTCATGGAGGACAAGACAAGAGAGGCACGATTCTTCCTCGTCGTAACGGTACGGAGGTGGCCTGGCGGCCACGGTCAGAACCGTACGAGCGCACCGGCCGCCGGGACGACGACGCGGACCCCCCAACCGTTGGCAGGGTCCGCGCCACTGCCGGCGGTCGCGTTCGGGGAGCGGCAGGGAATTCGAAAAGCGGCAATGTGTTCTGCGCTTTTCCTGGAAGCGCAAAAACCGTAAGCGGCGTTAATTGCGTGGTATAATGTTAACCGGCCTTTCCTGGGTGGCTTTGAATTGCGTTTTCCCTGCTTTTGGCGCGGGAGGCGGAACACTCCGCCACGGACGTCGCCGCCCAGGCCACAGCCGCCTCCCTCCCAGGGCGATCGACGGGGTTCCCCGCGGCTCGCATTTATGGCTGAAGCGTGCGAACCTGTGGGGCGCACCCCGAGGATTCCCCGGTGCCGAACCCCGTCCCCTGGCCTTGGAGCAGTCTTGTCCTCTTCCGTGCCGGTGCAGTCAGAGCAGTCAGAGATCGAACGCGAGCAGGCCTACCTGGCCATGCTGCACTCCCAGGTCAACATCCACCGTGAGAAACTCGCGCGGGAACTGGCCGAGGTGCTGCGCGAACCGGCGGAGACGGCCCAGGCCCAGGCCGAACGCGGCGCGGCGGTCGGCCGTCTGAACCGGAGGCTGGCCGCCTTCGACGCGGCCGAGCACGGACTGTGCTTCGGCAGGCTCGACTCGGTCGACGGCGGCCGCCGCTACCTGGGCCGCATCGGGGTGCGCGGCGCCGAGGAAGACGAGGAGCCTCTCCTGATCGACTGGCGGGCTCCCGCCGCGCGCGCCTTCTACACCGCGACCGCCGCCGCCCCCCAGGGTGTACGGCTGCGCCGCCACCTGCACACCCGGGAGCGCAGGGTGGTCCGGGTCGACGACGAGCTGCTGGACGGCACCGCCCCCGCCCCGGCGGACATGGAGCTGTGCGGGGAGGCCGCGCTGCTGGCGGCGCTGCGGGCCGAGCGGACCGGCCGCATGCGCGACGTCGTGGCCACCCTCCAGACCGAGCAGGACCGGATCATCCGCTCCCCGCACGCCGGGGTGATGGTCGTGCAGGGAGGCCCCGGCACCGGCAAGACCGTCGTCGCCCTGCACCGCGCCGCCTACCTGCTCTACAGCCACCCCCGGCTGGACGAGCGCGGAGTGCTGGTGGTCGGCCCGAACCCGGTGTTCCTCAGCTACATCAGCCAGGTCCTGCCCGGCCTGGGGGAGACCAGTGTGCTGCTGTCCACGGTGGGGGAGCTGTTCCCCGGCGTCACGGCCCTCGAACGGGAGGACGCCGCGGTCGCCGAGGTCAAGGGACGGCTGGTGATGGCCGAGGTGCTGGCCGCCGCCGTACGGGCACGCCAGGCGGAGGTGGGCGGGCCCGTCGAGGTGATCGTCGAGGGCGAGCCGCTGAGCCTGGAGCCGGAGCTGCTGATCGACGCGGCCGAACGGGCCCGTGCCGACGGGCTGCCGCACAACCTCGCCAGGCCCGTCTTCTGCCGGATCGTCATCGAGGAGCTGGCCCGCCGCATGGCGGGCGTGGTCGCCGGGATGGAGGAGCAGATCGAGGCCGACCTGGCGGGCCGGATCGACTCCGCCGCGCTGGAACAGGCCGTGGCCAAGGACCTGGCCGGGCTCTTCGGGCAGGACGCGCCGCCGGTCGACCGGCACGAGCGGGAGCACGCCGAGTTCGAGGAGGCGGAACGGGCCTGGCTGAAGGCGCTGCCGTACGATCCGCAGGTGCGCGCGCTGCTGGAGTGGCTGTGGCCCGCGCTGACCCCGCAGCGGCTGCTTGAGGAACTGTTCGCCGATCCCAGGGGGCTGGCCGAGGCCGCGCCGCAGCTGACGCCCGCCGAACGGGAACTGCTGCTGCGCGAACCCGGCGGCGGCTGGACCCCGGCCGACGTGCCGCTGCTCGACGAGGCGGCCGAACTGCTCGGTGAGGACCGCCGCGCCGAACGGGCCAGGCAGGCCAGGGAGCGCGCCAGGCAGATCGAGTACGCCCAGGGCGTCCTGGACATCGCGCGCGGCTCGCGCTCCGGCGAGGACGAGAACGACGACGAGGCCGAACTCCTCAGTGCCGCCGACCTGCTGGACGCCGAGTTGTTCGCCGGCCGCCATGAAGGACAGGATCTGCGCACGGTCGCCGAACGGGCCGCCGCCGACCGGACGTGGGCCTTCGGCCACGTGATCGTCGACGAGGCCCAGGAGGTCCCGCCCATGGCCTGGCGCCTGCTGGTACGGCGCTGCCCGACCCGTTCGTTCACGGTGGTCGGCGACATGGCCCAGAGCGGTCAGACGGCGGGCGCGCGCTCCTGGACGCAGGCGCTGGAGCCGTTCTTCGGGACGCGCTGGCGGCTTGAGCGGCTCACCGTCAACTACCGGACCTCGGCCGAGGTCATGTCCGCCTCGGACCGGGTGCTCACGGCGATCCATCCCGATCTCGAACCGGCGCGCGCCGTACGCGCGGGCGGCGTCCGGCCGTGGCGCGCCCGGGCCGAGGCGGACGACCTGCCCGCCAGGCTGGCCGGCCTGGCGGCGCGGGAGGCGGCGGGGACGGGGAGCGTCGCGGTGATCACGCCACGCGAGGACCTGGCACGGCTGGCCGAGGCCGTCCGCGCCGCCGTCCCCGACGCCTCCTGGGGGCGTGAGCCCGACCTGGAACGACGCGTCGTGGTGCTGACGGCCCGCCAGTCCAAGGGGCTTGAGTTCGACTCGGTGGTGCTGGCCGACCCGCAGGCCGTGCTCGACGGCTCCTCGCACGGTCTCAACGACCTGTACGTGGCGCTGACCCGCGCCACCGAACGCCTGGCCGTGCTGCACCCCGGGCCGGTTCCCCCGGTGCTTGAGCACCTGGAGGAACGCGAGCCCTGAGGCGGTGCTCACACCGCCGGTGGGGCCGTCTCGGTCAGCCGCCCCTCGGACAGGCGCAGCCAGCGGCCGACCCCGACCTCGGCCAGGAACCGTTCGTCGTGGCTGACCACCACGAACGCCCCCCGGTAGGCGTTGAGCGCCGCCTCAAGCTGACCGACGCTGACCAGGTCGAGGTTGTTGGTCGGCTCGTCAAGCAGCAGCAACTGGGGGGCCGGTTCGGCGTACAGGACGCAGGCCAGGGTGGCGCGCAGCAGCTCACCGCCGGACAGCACCCCGGCGGGCAGGTGGGCGCGGGCGCCGCGGAACAGGAAGCGGGCCAGCAGGTTCATCCGCTCGGCCTGCGGCATGCCGGGCGCGGAGGCGGCCAGGTTCTCGGCCACGGTCAGGTCCGGGTCCAGCAGGTCGAGCCGCTGGGACAGGTAGGCGATGCGGCCCTCGGCCCGCCTGACCGTGCCGCCCTCCGGCTCCAGGTCGCCGTTGAGCACACGTAGCAGGGTGGACTTTCCGGTGCCGTTGGGGCCGGTCAGGGCGATCCGCTCCGGGCCGCGGACGGTCAGGTCCAGGCCGTGGCCGGCGAACACGGGGCGCTCGCCGTAACGGACCTGCATCCGCTCGCCGAGGAAGACGGTGCGGCCCGCCGGGACGTCGGTCCCGGGCAGCTCCAGTGTGATCCTCTGCTCGTCGCGCAGGGCACGGCCCGCCTCGTCCAGGCGGGCCTTGGCGTCGCCGACCCGCGCGGCGTGCGTCTCCTGGGAGCGTGCCGCCGACTCCTGGGCGTTACGCTTCATCGTCCCGGCGAAGATCTTCGGCAGCCCGGCGCTCTTGAGGTTGCGGGCGGCGTTGCCCGCCCGGCGTTCGGCCCGCTCCCTGGCCTGCTGCATCTCCCGCTTCTCCCGCTTGACCTCCTGCTCGGCGGTGCGGATGTTCTTCTCCGCGACCTGCTGGGCGGCCCGTACGGCCTCCTCGTAGGCGGTGAAGTCGCCGCCGTAGAAGCGGATCTCGCCCCGGTCGAGTTCGGCGATGCGGTCCATGCGGTCCAGCAGCGCCCGGTCGTGGCTGACCAGCAGCAGGCAGCCGTTCCAGTTCTCGATCACGCCGTAGAGCCGGTGGCGTGTGTCGAGGTCGAGGTTGTTGGTCGGCTCGTCCAGCAGCAGGACGTCCGGCTGCCTGAGCAGCTGCGCCGCCAGGCCCAGGGAGACGATCTGGCCGCCGCTGAGGGTGCCCAGGCGCCGGGTGAAGGGGATGTCGCCGAGACCGAGCCGGTCGAGCTGGGCGCGGGTGCGTTCCTCGATGTCCCAGTCGTTGCCGACGGTGGTGAAGTGCTCCTCGCTCGTGTCGCCGGACTCGATGGCGTCCAGCGCCCTGATCACCGGGGCGATGCCCAGGACCTCGGCCACGGTAAGGCCGCCGGTCAGGGGCAGGTTCTGCGGGAGGTAGCCGAGCACGCCCTCGACGGACACGCTGCCGCGGGCCGGCCGGTGCTCACCCGCGACGAGCTTGAGCAGCGTGCTCTTGCCCGCGCCGTTGGGCGCGACGAGTCCCGTACGGCCGCCGCCCACGGTGAAGGACAGGTCCTCGAAGAGCGGGGTGTCGTCGGGCCAGGAGAAGGAGACGTTGGAAAAGACGATGAACGACGCGTCGGACATGACGAAGACCTCAGATGTGCGCAGGGCGTGCCGTGCCGCCCTGTGGCGGGAGAAAAGGGGAACGAAGGAAACGACGGCACGACCACGGCGGCGCATCACGCGCTCCTGCTCGCGGCCTGCCATCCCGGGTATCACCCGGAGATGTCGTCGTCCCCTGCCATGTCCACTCTTTCGGTCTTTGTCGCGGAATTCGCGAAACCTCGCGTCCGGCCATGGTAGCCGGGCTTCCCCGGGGACGCGAACGGTTAACGCGTCCCCGGGCGTACGGGAGGCGCCTCAGCGGTGTGGATGCCCGGCGTCGTCTCCCGGGCCGTGCGCCAGGTCACGCGCCGGGCTGTGCGGCAGGCCGGACTCCTCGGCGGGCTCCGGCCGTACCCGCGCGAGGGCCCGGCCGGCCAGTTCGGCCAGATGGCCGACCCGGTAGTACAGCCGGGGCGGGACGTACGGGAGCAGCGCGGACTGCCGCTGGCACAGCAGCGTGAACGCCTGCTCCGGGGGCAGGCCGATGTAGCGCGGCAGGTTCTCGTACCACCGGGCGCTGCGGCGGGCCGTGCGCTGGGCGGGGAGGATCACGGCCTTGCGCTCACGTTCGTAGCGGACCAGGGCGGGCTGCAGCGGCAACCCGCTGTGCAACGCCCTGACCAGGAAGGCGGCGTCCCCCAGCGCCAGGGCGGTGCCCGCGCCGATGGAGTAGTGCGTGGTGTGCGCGGCGTCCCCGACCAGGACGAGGTTGCCGCGCTGCCACCTCCTGTTGGTCAGGGTGCGGAAGTTCAGCCAGTGCGCGGTGCCGCCTGGCTGGGAGCGGCCGACCAGCGGGTGCCCGTCCAGGGTGTCGGCGAACAGCTTCTCCAGTACGGCGAGGCTGTCGGCCTCGTTCGTCTGGTCGAGGCCGAGCCCCCGCCAGGTCTCGGGGGAGCACTCCACGACGCAGGTGCTGTGGCCGCGGTCGAACCGGTAGCCGTAGCACCAGATCCAGCCGTGCGCGGTCTCCACGAAGGCGAAGACGAAGGTCTCGAAGACCTTGGTCGTGCCGAGCCACATGTAGACGTTGCGTCCCGTCTCGACCTTGGTGCCGAAGTGGTCGGCGTGGCGTTCACGCATCACGCTGTTGACGCCGTCGCCCGCCACGACCAGGTCGGCGCCGGCGACCTCCTCCTCGGCGGCGATCTCCCGTTCGAACTCGACGTGGACGCCGAGGGAGCAGGCGCGTTCGGTGAGGATGTCGAGCATCCGCTGCCTGCCGATGCCGTAGCCGTTGGTCCCGGGCTGCGACGCCACCGTCGTGTGGCCGTCGAAGTACGCGACCTCGGTGTCCCAGCGGACGGAGTTCTCGCCGATGACGCGCGCCGACTCGGGGTCCACGTTGTGCAGGTCGCCGAAGAGCTCGTCCAGGTAGGTCACGCCCCAGCCGTGCGTCGAACCGGCGGGGTTGCGCTCGTAGATGGTGATGTCGTGAGACGGGTCAACCAGCTTCATCAGAATCGAGAAGTACAGGCTGGCGGGTCCACCGCCGACGCAGGCGACCTTCACATGGACTCCCGTTGCACCGCAAGGTAATCAGATCGTGACAGAGAGTAACATGTGCGGTGTGTGGGGCGGCCATCCCATCCGACCGAGTCCCGGTCATGAGATGGCCAATTATCGGGAAGATCCCAAACCGGTCATGCCGGCGGCGCCGTACCAGGCGGCCGGTGGCCTGGCGGACGGGGGACGACGGCCACGGGCCCGCGGGCGTGGCCGAGCAGGGAGTGGACGGTCGAGCCGAGGAGCGCGGCCCGTCCCGGGGCACCCACGACGACCAGCTCCGCGGTGGCCGAGGCCTCGGCGAGTACTCCGGCCGGGTGCCCGTGCACCACCTGTTCGACGAGGGGGACGTCGGGGAACCTCTCCCGCCAGCCCGCCAGCGACTCGGCCAGCAGCCGTTCCTCCTCGCGGCCGACGCCCTCGACGTCGTAGACCAGCGGCTGCATGTCACCGGGGAACGCGGCCACCGGGTGGGTCCAGGCGTGTACGGCCCGCAGCGGCAGGCGGCGCAGCAGCGCCTCCTCGAAGGCGAAGCGCAGGATGTGCTCCTGCCCGGGTTCCCCGGTCGCGCCGACGACGACCTCCCCGCCGCCCTCCTCGCGCGGGCGCACGACCACCAGCGGGCAGGGGCAGCGGACGGCGAGGTCACGGCTGACCGAGCCGAGCAGCAGCCCGGTGAACCCGCCGCGTCCCCGGCCGCCGACCACGACGAGCTGCGCGGTCCCGGCGGCGGCGGCGATCGCCTCCGCGGCGGCGCCGTCGAGGACCTCGGTGGTGATCTCGGTGGAGGGGGCCTCGGCGCGCGCCCGTTCGGCGGCCCGGGCGAGCAGTTCACGGCAGGCGGCCTGCGACGCGGGCCCCCAGTGCGCGGGCTGCGGGACGAGCGGGACGTCGTAGGCCCAGCGCAGGGTGACGTGCACCAGGCGCAACGGCGCCCGCCGCAACGCGGCCGCCGTGGCCGCCCAGGCCGTCGCGTCGAGAGAGGCCTCGGAACCGTCGACGCCGGCGACGACGGGCTCTGTCATGGTCATCACCTTGCTCCGTCCGTGCCACGCTCGCGTGTTCCCCTTCCTAGATGCTCCCCGGTCCTCCGACCTGCGGGGTAGGGGCGAACGTCCCACGGGAACCGGCGGCGGGGGCCGGGAGCCGGGCAAGCAGGCGGAAGGTCCCGGCGGGGTGGGACTTTCCGCCCTGCCGCTTCCCACGGTCCTGCGCCGACCATGAAGAGGGAGGTGACCACGATGGCCGGAGACCACGATGTCGTCGTCGGCACCGGCCTCTCCGGGACGGACGGGGCGCTCCCGCGGCACGGCGCCGAGCCCTGCCGCGGTCGCCCCGGCCCTGGTGAGGCCGGGGAGGCCGGGGAAGGAACACACGTGCCCGGCCGTTCCCTGGGTACGGGGGAGCATGGCAGGAAGGGGAGACAGGTCATGACGGTGCGGGTGATGGACGTCATGGGGCTGGTGGCCATCGCGGTCCGCCCCGAGGCGACGTTCGCCGAGCTGGTCGCGACGATGCGCCGCTTCAAGGTGGGGGCCGTCGCGGTGATCGACGCCGAGGGGCGCCCCGTCGGGGTGGTGTCCGAGGCCGATCTGCTGCTGAAGGAGATCGCCGCCCAGAGCGGGCCGCCGAGCGGGGAGGACGTTCGCGAGAAGCCGGGCAGGACCGCAGGGGAGCTCATGAGCAGGCCCGCGCTGACCGTCACCCGCCAGACCCCGGTGCGGGAGGCGGCCCGGCTGATGCACGCCAACCGGATCAAGCAGCTGCCGGTGGTCGACGCCGCCAGCGGGAAGATCGCCGGGACCGTGCACCAGGCCGACCTGCTGAAGGTCTTCACCAGGCCCGCCGCCGACATCCTGACGGAGATGGCCGACGCCGTCGCCGATCTGGGGCTGAACACGGGCGGCCTGACGATCACGATCGAGGGGTCCGTGGTCCGCGTCGAGGGACGTGTGGCCAGACGCTCGCAGATCGCCGCGCTCGTGGAGGCGGGCCGCAGGATCGAGGGGGTCGTCGACGTCGAGGCCGACATCGCCTACGACCGCGACGACGTGCTGAGCGCCTCCTCGGCCCGCCTCTGAGCGGCACCCGGGGCGGACCGGCCCGCACGAAGGGGGAAGAGCATGCCCGAACCCACCGCACCCGTCGTCGTCGCGACCGACGGCTCACCGTCGGCCACGGCCGCCGTGCGATGGGCCGCCGCCGACGCGGCCCGCAGGGCGCTGCCCGTGCTGATCGTGCACGTCGTCGAACGCTGGCCGTACGGGATCTCGGCGTTTCCCCCGCAGGGGTGGCAGGACGCGATGGCCGAGGCCGGTGACCGGGTGCTCACCGAGGCGGCGCAGGCCGCGACGGAACGCACGCCGGGCATCGACGTGACCACCGAGCTGGCCGGGGGAACGCCCGCCGACGTCCTGCGTGAGCGGGCCGCCACCGCGACCGAGCTCGTCATCGGCGGCCGGGGGACGGGCGGTTTCGCCGGCGCGCTGCTCGGCTCGACGGTCCTGCGGCTGGCCGGGCACGTCAGGGGCGCCGTCGTGGTCGTCAGGGCCGGGCAGGACGGCCCCGGCGAGGAGGTCGTCGTCGGCGTCGACGGCTCGACCGACGGCGCGGCGGCCCTCGGCTTCGCCTTCGAGCAGGCCCGGCTGCGCGGCGCCGTCCTGCGGGCGCTGTGCGCCTGGCACGTGCCGCTGCGCACCGTCATGCCGGACAGCGCCCACGACGTCACCGGGATCCAGCGGGAACAGCAGCGGGTGGTCTCGGAACGGCTGGCCCCGTGGCGGGAGATGTATCCCGGGATCGAGGTCGTCGAGGAGGTGACCCACGGCCATCCGGTCTCGGCTCTGACGGACGTCTCCGGCCGGGCGGCCCTGCTGGTCGTCGGCTCCCGGGGACTGGGCGCGGTCGGCTCGGTTGTGCTGGGGTCCGTCAGCCGGGACGTGCTCCAGCACGCCCGCTGCCCGGTCGCCGTGGTCCGCCCCTGAGGCCGTCGCCTCCCCACGTGCCCACCCGCCGAAGGCCCGGCCGGGTCCAAAGTCCCGGGACGGACGGGTCCGCCGCCTCTGGGGGGGTCCCGTTCCCCCGGCAGAGACTTGACCTGAGGCAGGAATCCGCACGCCCATGAGGAGGACGAGATGACAGACTTCCCGGCCAGGGGTACCCGTGACGTCGTCGTCGCGGCCGACGGCTCGGCGGGGGCGAAGGACGCGGTCGCATGGGCCGCCGACGACGCCTTCCGCAGGCACGTGCCGCTGCGGATCGTGCACGTCGTGGAACGCGGCCCCTATGACATCCCCCGTTTCTCCACCCTCGAATGGCCGGGACCCCTGGTCCTGAGCGGCAGGAAGATCCTGGAGGAGGCAGAACGGGAGGCGCGCGAACGCCAGCCGTCGGTGGAGGTGGGCACCGAACTGATCGAGGGTGACCTCGTCCGGTCCCTGACCGAACAGGCCGCGGGCGCGGTGGAGATCGTGCTCGGCAGCAGGGGGCTCGGCGGTTTCACCGGGGCACTGCTCGGTTCGGTGAGCACCCGGGTGGCCGTGCACGCCCACGGCCCGGTGGTCGTCGTCCACCCCGGCGGTGGGGCGCGCCGCGAGGTCGTCGTCGGCGTCGACGACGATCCGCACTGCGAGCCCGCGCTGGCCTTCGCCTTCGAGCAGGCCGCGCTGCGCGGCGGCCCGCTGCGCGCCGTACACGCCTGGCAGCTTCCGGTGCACGCCTTCGCGCCGGAGATCGTCTACGACATGGACGAGATCCGCCGCGCGCAGTTCCGGGTCGTCAAGGACCGGGTCGGCGCCTGGCAGGAGAAGTTCCCCGAGGTGACCGTGCTGGAGGACGTCCAGAGCGCCCACCCCGTCGACGCCCTCGTCGACGCCTCGGCCACGGCGGACCTGGTCGTGGTCGGCTCGCACGGCAGGAGGGCCGTCGCCGCCGCGCTGCTGGGATCGGTCAGCAGGGGAGTGCTGCACCACGCGCGCTGCCCGGTCGCGGTCGTCCGTTCCTGAACCCCGAAGACCCATCCGCACGTGTGAGGAGAGACCATTGATCCTGGTGGGAGTCGACGGGTCACGATCCGCGCTCGAAGCCGTGAGCTGGGCCGTACGGGAGGCCGGGCTGCGCCGTACCGGCCTGCGGGTCGTGCACGTCATGCCCTCCTGGCCCCTGGAGGCGGGTGAGGGCACCCCGCACGCCGAGGTCGGCCGGTGGATGCGCGAGGGCGCCGAGTCCACGCTGGAAGACGCGCTCGGCCGGATCCGCGAGGCGGGCGGCGACGTGGAGGTGACGTCGGAGCTGCTGCCCGGTGGCGACCCCAGACGGGCCCTGATCGAGGCGGCGGCGGACGCCGGGCTGCTGGTCGTCGGCAGCCACGGGCTCGGCGGATTCGAGGGCATGCTGCTGGGCTCGGTCGCGCTGGGGGTCGCCGGGCACGCGCCCTGCCCCGTGGCCGTCGTACGGCGTGCGCCCGTCCAGCCGCGCGGACGGGTGGTCGTCGGCGTCGACGGCTCCCCGGCGGGGGCGGACGCCGTGGCCTTCGCCTTCGCCGAGGCCGAGGCCAGGGGCGCGGAGCTGCACGCGGTGCACGCCTGGAGCCGGCCCATCGTGGGCTGCGGGCCGTTCGCGCTCGCCGACGCCGAGGAGGCGGCCCAGCGGGAACGGCGCGCGCTGGCCGAGGCCCTGGCGGGCCAGGGCGAACGTCACCCGGACGTCAAGGTCGTCGAGTGGCTGGAGTACGGCCATCCGGTCGAGGCGCTGCGGGAGGCGTCACTGGAGGCCGACCTGCTGGTGGTCGGATCACGCGGACGCGGCGACCTGAAGGGGTTGCTGCTCGGCTCGGTGAGCCACTCGCTGCTGCACCACGCCGCCTGCCCGGTGGTCGTGACCCCCTTCCCGGGAAGGGCTCCCGGAAGGGACGGAGATCGCGAGTCCGCCCCACGTGCGGCTTCGCACAGGACGTGAGAACCCTCGCAGGGGGATATGCCATGGGTACACGAAGCACTCCCGCCCGCCGGGTGGCCCTCGTGGCCGCGGCCCTGGGCGCCGGGACCGTCCTGACGGCCTGCGCCCCCGGTGTCGTCCTCACCGCGGGGCCGCCTGCGGGCGCGCCCGCCCTCGTGTTCACCGATGTCCTGGAGGAGCACAACGCCCAGGACGTGTTCTTCGCCCAGCGGATGATCCAGCACCACCGGCAGACGCTGATCATGACCGAGATGGCCGCGGCACGCGCGGCGGACCCCGAGGTCAGGGCGACGGCCGAACGGATCGGACGGGCCCAGAAGGCCGAGATCGACCAGCTGACCGCCTGGCTGAAAGGCTGGGGGGACCAGGTCCCGCCCCCCGATCCGTGCATGAGCCCGGGCAACGGCGACGTGAGGTGCCGTGGAGACGAGGACGTCGGACCCGGAGCGGACCGGGGACCGTACGTGATGGACCCCTCCGACCTGGAGGCGCTGAGCAGGACGTCCGGGGCGGACTTCGACCGGATGTTCCTGAACCTGATGATCCGCCACCACAGCGATGAGATCGCCCTGGCCGGGATCGAGCAGCGGGACGGGTTGTCGCCGAAGGCCAAGGCCCTGGCCTCCTCGATCACCACGGCCAGAACCGCCGAGATCGTCCACATGCGGTCGATGCTCGTGCGGTTCTGAACGGGTTCTCCGGCTCCGCCACGCCGTTGTGGAGGAGCCGCCCGGGCGGTCTGGGGATGAGTCCGCCCGGGCTCGAAGGGCGCGCCCCCGCCGAGGGCGCACCCCCGATGCTCCGTGCCGGCCGGGGCCGGCACGGTCTCACGGTCCCGGAGGGCCGTCAGACGGGCAGCACCCGCAGGGCGGGGTAGTTGACCGAGTTCAGGTACAGCTTGTCGGTGCCGTGTTCCTTCTCCAGCTCCAGGACGAACCGGTAGCGGTAGAGCCCCGGCTTGGCGTCGCTCATCACCGCCCCGGCCCAGTAGTAGTAGACGGCGGTGTACTCGTCGCGCATCCGGTCGGGACCGCCGTAGACCTTCAGCTCGGTCATGATCCGGCGTTCGGCGACGTCGTCCTCGTCACCCTTCTCGACGTCGAGGAAGACCAGGTTGTTGATCTTCGGCATCGGGGGCCAGGTGCCGTCGGGACGGCGGTGCATGTCGATCGGGCGGATGATCCAGTTGATCACCTGGCCCTGCTTGCAGATGGTCTCCAGGTGGTCACCACCCTGGCCGACGCCGCCGACGCTGTTGTCCATCATGTAGAGGCAGCCGTCCAGGGACTTCGTCGCGGCGGCCCTCTCCATGTCGACGAGGGTCACCACGTTCAGCTGGACGGAGTTGAGCTGGCCGCGGTCGGCGAAGTCCGTGGCCGCGTACGCCTGGGTCATCGGCCTTACCTTCCCTCTGGGGCGGGACCGGCCAGGACGGGCCTGGCGGTCGGAGTGAACGGCGTGCTGACGGTGCCGAGCAGGAAGGAGAGCCGGTAGGGGACCGGTTCGGTGATGTCCTGCTTGACCTCGGCGGTCCAGAACACGATGTCGGTTCCGGGGTACACCTTCCGCACGGGCTCGGCGATCCGCGGGTCGATCTCGATGTCGGTGAGGGACACGTAGGTCTCGCACTCAAGCGGGAGCACGTTCCACAACAGGGTGTCGCCCTTGTGCACCAGGCTGCGCAGCCCGGGGGTGCCGAACCCGGTCGACCCGGCGGCCCTGTTGGTGTCGTAGAGGTAGAGGTTGTCGTCCAGGTTCTCCGACGCGAGCGCGGCCACGGGGTCGACCACCGCGGTGATCGTCACGGGCCGGGCGGGCCGGCGCTGGGACTGTCTGGTTCTCGGGGGCATGCGGCTCCTCCGTTTCGAAGACGTTCCGGCTCGGTCCGGGTCAGCCGGCGGCCGGGACGGGCGGCAGCGGAAGCACGCCCAGTCCGGCGCCGGTGAACCCGTTGCGCTTCGGATCGCTGATGATCTTCAGGCTTGACGTGCAGGTCAGGTCGACGGACTCCCAGACCAGCTCGTCGTTGCGCTCGACCAGCTCGTGCAGCTGGACGTGCACGGTGTACGAGTAGACGCCGGGCCTGCTCGTGTCCACGGTCGCGGCCCAGTACCAGCCGTCGTAGACCATGTCGGGCGAGCCGTACTGGGCCGGGTAGATGATCTTCTCGGTGACGGCAGGGCCGGTGATGTCGGTGATCACCGGGGCCGGGTAGTTGTAGGCGTCGGCGCCGCTGGTGGTCTTGCCGGTGACGTCCAGCAGCTTGGCCGCGGTGAGCCCGCGCCCGCTTTGCCGGCCTGCCCGCTTGCCGACCCGCTGCTGCAGCCGCTTGAGGTCGGCCTCGCTCACGCCGCCCTCGCCGCTGAGCGCGGCGAGCTCCTCCAGCGTGCGCCGGTCGTCGGCGCGCTCCTGCTCGGCCAGGTAGTTGCGCGGCACCGTCGGGGGGATCGCCCCCAGCGCCGCGGGCAGCCAGTTCAGCACCTGCTCGGTCGCCTGCGACCCGTCGAGGAAGTAGGTGCCGGGCACGATCGTTTCAAGCTGTTCGGTTCCCACTCCGGTGGAACCGATGAACTTCATGTTGTCGAACCAGTACGTGTTCCCGTCGAGCGAGCGCGTCTTCAGCGCGTTCTCGACATCGAAGAGCACGATGATCCCGTGTTGCTGGGCCATGAGACCGCCTTTCGCGGAACAGGGTTCACACGCGCAGCAGCGCGGGTGAGTCGACGTACAGCACGCTGTTGGGTCCTTCGTGGAGCTTGAGGGAGAGCCGGTACCGGTAGGGCACACCGGGCAC
The DNA here is from genome assembly GCF_040300765.1 of Streptosporangium sp. NPDC000239. Lineage (NCBI taxonomy): Bacteria > Bacillati > Actinomycetota > Actinomycetes > Streptosporangiales > Streptosporangiaceae > Streptosporangium > Streptosporangium sp. NPDC000239. The sequence goes on from NZ_JBEPEI010000011.1 coordinate 171,398, forward strand.
CATGTCGTAGGGCACGACGCCCTCCCACACCAGCAGGTCGTGGTTGTCGTGCCCGTTGGAGGCCGTGGCGTCGACGCCCAGGGCGGGCACGACGGCGGACTCCACCGGGTACGGCTGCGCGGCCTGACCGGTCGTTTCGTCCGGGAGCGGGGCGACCGCGCCGGACAGGAACTCGATGGACTGGATCTCGACCGGGGTCTGCACGTCCACGTGGATGGGCGTCCAGTGGACGACCTGTCCCGGGACCACCGCCGTGACGAGGTCGGGAGTCCCCTGGTGCTGACTCCCGGCCGTACTGTCGTCGACCAGCGAGAGATTGCCGTTGTGCAGCGTCCGGTCGGACAACGCCCCGACGGCGTCGACCATCACGACGATGTTGACCTTTTCCTTCATCTGTCCTCCCGTGTCGGGTGTCATTCGGGCACCTGGACGGCCAGGCGCTCAGCCCCGGTCTCTGACCAGGGGCGTCTTGCCGACGGTGGTCCGTTCGATCTGCGGCGACGCGGGCGGTACGAACGCCAGGCGGAAGCCGTAGCCGGTCTGCTCGATGGCAGCCGCGTTGGCCTCCCGGTCGTTGAAGAGCGACAGGGAGGCGGGCAGCGCCTGGAGGAACAGCCGCCGCGTCCCGCTCGCGCCCAGCGCCCGCTCGACGGCCGCGGTCGTACCGTCGGGGTCGTCCACCGCCGCGAGCAGGGTGAGGGTCCGGTCCTCACGGTGGTTGTGGAACTGGAGCTCGTGCGCGATCAGGTCCAGGTCGACGCCGGTCGCCGAGCGCAGCCGCGTGCGCAGGGCCGCGTAGGCCAGCGTCGCCGAGTACTGGCTGTCGTTGAGGTGCAGCACGTCGGCGGTGCGTCCGGCGAACTCGAACCTCTCGGTGCGCAGCCCGGGGCCGTCCAGGGCGGGTCGGCGGATCATCCGGTCCCCGAGCTTGAGACGCAGCAGCGGCGCCTCGTCGGCGTGCAGCCGGGTGACGACCAGCTCGCCCTCCTCGCCCTCGGCGACGGCGCGGCCGTGCTCGTCCACGATCTCCACCAGGTGCAGCCCGGGTACGGCGGACAACGCGGGCGAGGTGTGGTCGAGCTGGAGCCCGATGCACTCGGCCTGGGTCGCGGCGAAGTAGCTGAGGATCGACACGTTGGGGAAGAACGCCTGCAGTTCGTCACGCTTGCGCTGCGGCAGGGAGCCGCTGCCGTACATGGCGACCCGGAAGTCGGCCCTGGCCTGCGGGGACAGGCCCGCGCCCAGTTCGGGCAGGAGCGCGATGCCGGCGGTGATGCCCATCAGGGCCTTGTGGCCGGGGTAGGAGAACATGTGCTCCAGCACCGGCGCGCTGACCGGTCCCGCGCCGATGTAGTTGACCCCGGGGACGCTCGCCAGGACGCCGCCGACCATGGTCCCGCTGCTCCACATCTGGTAGTCGGCCAGGGTGGTGAACAGCCAGCGCGGCGCGGGACCGCGCAGGTAGCGGTTGAGCTGGTAGGCGCCCATGAACGCCCCGGAGATGCGGTAGGTGTCGCGCAGCTCCCGCAGGGAGTACACGATCTCCAGGGGCGTGCCGTCGCCGGTGCCGCCGCTGGCCACGACCTCGAACCCGCCCCGGTCGAGCGGCACGACCATCCCGGCCCGCGGGCCCATGAACATGTCCCGCTGCACGATCTTGTCCGACAGGGGGATCCGCTCCCACTCGGTCATGTCGGCGGGGACGTCGCGGATGCCGAAGTAGTGCAGCCGCTCGCGCCACAACGGGTTGAGCAGGCTGATGCCGACGAGCTGCTGCAGGCGGCGGAACACCAGGGCGTTCTGCAGGTCGAGCGGGGACTCGCAGTACGGGACGCCGGTGAGCCGCCCGCACTCGTCCAGCCTCTCCGCGAACGACGTCAGCCGGGTGACGTCGTCGACCGAGCGGGGCCGTAGCTCCTCCTCGGGGATCAGCTGTGCCGCCAGCCGCGCCGAGGCGGCGATGTCAAAATCCGTAATTGTCATGATTGACTCCCGTTCCGCTGGTCGTGCCGGGCCGTGGCGCTCGCGCGCAGCACCCGTTGCCCGATGTCCCTGATCTCGGCGATGAGCATGGCCAGGTGATCGGCGTCGATCAGGTGGTTCATCACCACCACCCGCAGCGCCGCCGTCCCCTGGATGTCGACCTTGGAGATGAAGAAGCGCCCGCCGCCCCGTATCCGGTTGCGGATCTCCAGCTGCAACCGGTGCGCGGCCGCCGGTTCCATCCCGTCCGGCAGATACCGGAAGCACAGGATGTTGGACTCCGGCTCGTGGGTCACGGCGAAGTCCGGCTCGGCGGCGATCATCCGGTGCGCCTGCCGGGTCACCTCGCACAGCCGGTCGATCTTCTGCTCGAACAGCGCCGGGCCGTAGACCGACCAGACCGTCCAGAGCGGCATGATCATCGGGCGCTTGGTGCACTCGAAGTTCTTGTCCGCGCTGTCGTAGGCGCTGTATATGTCCGGTTCCTCGTCGAAGACATAGCTGGCGCGCTGCTGGAACGCTCCGCGCGCCGCCGTACGGTCCCGGTAGAACAGCAGCGTGCACGGCGCCGGCATGAACAGCATCTTGTGGGCGTCCCAGGTCAGGGAGTCGGCCAGTTCGATGCCGCGCAGCTTGTCCCGGTGCTGTTCCGACAGCAGCAGGCTCGCCCCGTGCGCTCCGTCCACGTGGAGCCAGAGCCCGTGGCGGCGCGCCAGGGCGGCGAGGTCCTCCAGCGGGTCGAAGGCGCCGAGCGACGTGGTTCCGGCCGAGGCCACCAGGCAGAACGGCCGCAGGCCGCGTCGTTTCGCCTCGTCCAGCACCGACCCCGCCAGGTCGGGGCGGATTCGTCCCGCCTGGTCGACCGGCAGCCGGATGATCTGTCCTTCACCGATGCCCAGCACCCCGGCCGCCCGGGTCACGCTGTAGTGGGCCTCCTCGCTGATCGCGATGGCCGGCAGGCCCGGCGCGCCACCGGCGCCGCGCGTCCAGATCTGCGGGAAGGCGTGGTTGCGGGCGGCCAGCAGCGCGGTCAGGTTGGCCAGGGAGCCCCCCGACGTCGTCACCATGGCGAACCGGTCGCGGTCCCAGCCGATGAACCGGTTGAGCTCCTCGGCCATGAGCCGCTCGGCGACGTTGGGGAGCTGCCCGGCCTCGTAGAAGGAGGAGGGCTGGTTGACCACCGAGCCGACCAGGTCGATGAGACCGGCCAGCGGCACCACGCCGGAGAACTGCCGCCCCATGTAGCCGGGGGAGTGGACCGGGATCCCGGTCTCGGTGTACAGGTCGACGATCTGCTTCACCCGGTCGGCGTCGAAGTCGGCGACGCGCTGCCGTTCGGGGGTCATCAGTCCCCGTGCGGCCTTGAGCAGCACCTCCGGGTCGATGAGGTCGAGTCCTCGGACCGACCGGTCGCCCAGATAGGCCGTCAGGCGGTCGACGATGTCCAGAGCGCCTTCGTGGAAACGTCCCGGGTCGAAGGCCGCGGTGAGGCCCGATGCGGAGTGCCAGAGGTCCTCACCGGTCGTCGGCTCGGGAAAGGAACTCTGGACATCGGAAAGTGAACTCGTCACGAATGATGCTCCAAATGATCCGGCGTCGAGAACTCTTACATCTCGATAGGAATTCGAAAATGGCGGCTCGAACTCTTCTTCGGACGCGTGGGATTCTCGCGGAAAATGCGTTTTCTACGGTGGTGCATCGAGCAGCAAAGGAACTCCGGTGCCCGAGGGCGCGCGGAGTCATTCATGTCTTCGCAGGTCCGTCCCGGGGGGTAGAACGGTCCAACGCGGAGGGAGAACCCCAATCGACGGCATGGGAGAACCCGAAAAAATTTCGCTTTCCCCTGTTTTACCCGTTCGACCGGTGCTGGTCGGTCCGGCGGTTCCGCCGGTTCTCAGGACCTGGTGAGGTCCTGTAGCCGGCGCAAAAGCAATCCGTCCCGAATTCCGTCCGCCGCACACGTTGGCACGCCCTTCATGCAGCAGACCTAATCATTAATGGCGGGAGTGATGCAAGTCGAGCGATAGGCGCGGATGGTGTGGTTACACATTGTGACCGAGGCGGGATAATGTTCTGTAAGTTATTACCGTTCGGTAAATGTGAGTTTTTCTCGCGAACCTTGATCAAGCTCGGGTTTTGAAATCCACACCCTTGGTGGCCCGCTCTTTCAACGGGACGTTTCTCCTGTATGCGGCAGCTTTCCCGAAACACGCTAGAAGCCTTAAGTGGGCTACATGTCAGCCTTCTTCGGCGTGTCGGTCATAAAAGTGGACACTTCTTATGTTTCTGGGTGGTGTCATGTCAACGGCATCCTGCGCGTGCCACCTTGGGCCGGACGGTGCCGTTTCACCGGACGCGGCGAGCCGTGATCGTCGATCTCACGCGCCCTGCCGCCGAGCACCGGGAGCCTCTGGAACGCGAGCCGGCCTAGGTGCCCGGCTGCCCTACGGGGACGTCATGCCGGCGGCGTCCGTCGCGCAGGCCTTCACCGCTGCCGGGGATTTCAGGCCCGCTCTCCCCGTTCCGCGCGGGGAGGTCCTGCGCCGGGACCGGCGATGGGCCCGCGTCAGGCCTCCGGCCGGTCCACGGCTCCGGACATGGGACGACCCAGCAGGCCCGTGGCGACGGCCGCGACGTGCGGGGCCAGGTCGGCGGTCCGCGCCCTGGCCAGGGCGGGGGTGGCCACGACCGAGCGCAGGATGCCGATGCCGACCAGCCAGGCGCTGAGCAGTTCGGCCCGCAACTCGGCGTCGTCGCCCTCGGCCAGGTCCCGCAGGGCGTTGACGTAGGTGTGGCAGACCTCCTCGCGGAGGTGCCGTCGGGTGTCCTCGTGGGCGGAGGAGCGCAGCAGGGCGACCAGGGGGTGCTCGCCGCCGTACTCCGTCCAGTCCTGGTCGACGACCGTGCGCACCATGCGGGCGACCAGTTCCTCGTTCGGCCCGTCGAGCAGGTCGGCGGCGAGGTCGGCGGCGGTGGCCTCCTCGAAGAGCCGCTTCTTCGAGCCGAAGTAGCGGAAGATCAGGGTGGCGTCGACGTCGGAGTCTCCGGCGATGTCACGGACGCTGGTGGCGTCGTAGCCGTCGCGGGCGAAACGTAGTCTGGCGGCCTCCAGCAGACGTGCCCGGGTGGCCTCCCTGTCTCTCTTCCGCAACGCGGGCCCCTCCCTGTGTCATCGACCGTTGACATTCTACGTGGGGCCCGTGCTACGTTCCCTCAAGTCAGCGTTCGATGACTTAAAGGGGGAAATATGCGGACATATGTGGTTGCGGGGGGAACGAGCGGGATGGGGAGAGGACTGGCCTTACACTTCCTGCGCCGGGGCGACCGGGTGACGGCCGTGGGCAGCGATCCGGCCAGGGGGCGGCGTCTCCTCGAAGAGGCCGCCGGGCTGGGCGCGGGAGAACGGGCGACCTTCCTGCGGGCCGACCTGACCTCGGTCGCGGAGAACGCCCGGGTGATCAAGGAGGTCGGGGAGCGGTACGACGCACTGGACGGTCTGGTGTCCACCGCGATCCGTCACTTCCCCCGGAGGACCGAGACCGCCGACGGCTACGAGTCCACCTTCGCCCTCTACTACGTCAGCCGCTTCCTGCTCGCCTACGGCCTGACCGGCCTGCTCGAACGCGGCGAGAACCCGATGATCGTGAACGTCTGCGGGGTCGGTATCACCAAGGGACGGGTCCACTGGGACGACCTGTCGCTCCGGCGTGGCTACGGCGGAATCAGGGCCCTGCTGCAGGGCGGGCGGGCCACGGACCTCCTGGGTGCCGCCTACGCCGCCAACCACCCGGACGGCCGCGTCCGCTATCTGCTGCACCATCCGGGCTTCACCGACAGCGGCACCGACAGCCTCGGGCAGCCGGCCAGGGCGGCCGTCAAACTGCTGGCCAGGATCGCCGCCCAGCCGGTCGAGAAGGCCATCGCGCCGATCATCGAGCTGATGGACGACCCGCCGGGCGGAGGCGGGCTGCTGGCCTACGACCGCCGCCGCCCGCTCGATCCCGCGCTGCCCTCGCTCGACCCGGACGCCGCCCGCCGCCTGTACGACCTGACCGCTCACCTGCTGAACCTCTAGCCATACGGCCGGCGTACCGGGAAACGGGAGTGGTCTCGTGACCGGCGGCGACGCCGTGGCGACCTGCCTGCTGAAGCGGTCGCGGCACCCTCGGGACAGGTTGGCGCCCGGAGGGGCGGCGGCTGATGAACCGCCGGCCCGGATGTACGAGGCGTGTTCCGCGCCAGACGTTGAACCATGTGGTTCACCGATGGTATGGTGAACCACATGGTTCAGCGAGAGGTTCTCGACCAGGTGTTCGCGGCGCTCTCCGACGGGACGCGCCGCGACATCCTCGTCCGGCTCGGCGAGGGACCCGCCACGGTCTCCGAACTGGCCGAACGCGCGGGGATCACGGTCACCGGGCTGGCCAAACACGTCAAGGTCCTCGAAGAGGCGGGCCTGGTCGCCACCGAGAAGGTCGGCAGAGTACGGCAGTGCCGCCTCGGACCGGAGCGCCTCACCGACGTGACGGCCTGGATCGGCCGCTACCAGCGGCTCTGGGAACGCCGCATGGACGGCCTGGACATCTATTTCACCCTGAGGAAAGGCACCGAGCGATGAACGACGCCTCCCAGCTCCGGATCACCCGGGTGCTCCCCGCCACCCCCGAGGAGGTCTTCGACGCCTACACCGACGCGGACAAGCAGAAGATCTGGTTCTCCATCCTCGACGAGCGCCCCGGTGTCGTCGAGATCGAGGTGGACCTGCGCGTCGGCGGCGTGCAGACCGCCGCGTGGGGGCCGGACGAGGACAACCTGTTCCGCGAACGGCAGACCTTCCTGGTGGTCGAGCGTCCGAACCGGCTGGTGTCGGAGGTGACCGGCAGCTCGCCCGACGGCGCGACCCTGACGACGCACGTCGAGGTCACCTTCGCCGAGCAGCCGGACGGCCAGACCCTGATGACCGTCGTCCAGTCCGGCTTCCCGACCGAGGAGACCCGTGACTTCTTCGCCAGGGAGGCGTGGGCGGGCGCGCTCGACCGGATCGAAACGTTCCTGCGGCGCGCGCCCCAGGACGCCCGGTGAGTCACGGGGAACGAGGAGCGAGCGTTCTGCGCAGGCCGTACACGACGGCCCCCGCGGCCAGCACCGCGCAACCGGCGAGGACGAGGCATCCGGCCAGGCTGACAAGAGGAATCGGTCGTGGCGGACGTCCCTGTGCCGGGCCGAGGGTCCAGGCGCTGACGTTGGCGATGGCGTAGTAGACCGGCACTCCGAAGGAGGAGAAGCCGATCGCGCCGCGCAGGTCCGCCGTACCGGCCAGGACCACCACGGCCGCGACCGCCACCGCGTGCGCCTGCTCCGGCCGCCCGCGCCGCCGGGGCGAGGCGGCGAAGACACCGGCGCCGATCATCGACCCCAGGCCGATGACCACCGCGTCGGCCGCTCCCAGGCGCCGCGCCAGCCGTTGCTGTCCGGTGCGAGCCATGGGAGATCTCCAGCGGGATCGGATGTACGGGGGCCTCGCGCTCCGACCGTAGTGGCCGCCGTCCGCCGATCCCAGCCGGGACGTTCTCTCAGCGGGGTGTCACCCGGGCGTGTTCGTGCACCGCAGGTTGAAGGACGCCCAGTTGGAATAGGAGTGGGTGGGGGAGAGGATCTCGATCGCCTCCGAGTGGGTCCCCGGCGCGCCGATCAGCCAGGTCGTGCTGACCGACCTGGTCGTCTGGCCGAGGCCGAAGTACACCTCCTGTATCGGAGCGGAGGCGTTGTCGCTGCGGATCCAGCGGTAACGGACCGTTTCCGGGGTGAGCAGCACCGAGATCTGGCCGGTGAAGGTGAAGGTGTGCCCGCGTGAGCAGTCACCGCTCCAGCTTGTGGGGCTGACCCACACGTTGGCGGTGGGGTAGGCCAGGGCGCCGGAGGCCCCGGCCGGGGGCGGGCCGGTGACGGCGCCCGCCGGTGTCGCCGGAATCGCTGCCGCCACGCTCAACGCGGCGATCGCCGCCATTCGCGTCCAGTGCATCGTTGTTCCTCTCGTGAGGCCGGTGCGCTCAGTGAACAACGGCTCACAGAACCGGTCCATGACCGTCGGCGCCGAGGACGTTCACACCGCGACCGACGCCCCGCCCCGTCGGCCCCGTCAAGGACGGAAGTCGTCGGCGTGCTCGCGGGCCCACTCGGCGAACGTCTGGGCGGGCCTCCCGGTGAGTCTCTCGACGATGATCGAGGTCTCCGGGACGGCCCTGGTGCCCGCCTCCCAGGCACGCATGATCGCCTCGACCCCCATCCGGGGGATCTTCTCGCTCAGATCGGCCCGCGCCTCCTCGGGCGTCACCACCTCGACCGGGATCTCCCTGCCGATGGCCGCGCCGATGTGCCCTACCTGTTCGCGCAGGGTGAGCGCCTGCGGGCCGTACAGCGTGTAGGCCTGCCGCCCGTGCCCCTGCTCGGTCAGCGCCCGTACCGCGACCGCCGCCATGTCCCGTTCACCGACCGGGGCGATCATCGAGTCCGGGTACGGCAGCCGCACGGCCTCGCCCTTCTTGATCGGCTCCGTCCACCACCAGCGGGTGTTGGTCGCGAACATCCCCGGGCGGACGAAGGTCCACGAGATCCCGGACTCCTCAAGGGCCGACTCCACGGCCCGGTGCTCGCGCGCTATCGGGTTGTGGGCGGAACCGGGTTGCACGACCGCGGCGGAGGAGAGCAGCACCACGTGCCGCACCCCGGCCGAACGCGCGGCCGTCACGAACCCGTCGACGCCCTCTGACCTGGCGTAGAGGAAGACCTGCGAGGCGCCCTCCAGCGCGGCGGGCAGGGTGTGCGGCGCGTCCAGATCCGCCGCCACGTGGGAGTCGTCCGGGGTTCTGCTCGTCAGCCGGACCGGCACGTCCAACGCGGCCAGACCCGCGGCGACGTGGCGGCCGACACTTCCCCTGGCGCCGAAGACAACGGTGACCATCGTGTGGGTTCTCCTATTCGTCTTCCTCGGTCTGCTCATCGGTGAGCAGCCTGACGAGCTGGGTGCGAAGGATCCGCCGGGTCTGCGGTGACAGCGGGTCGCCACCGAGGACGTCCTCGACGAGCTGCGGCATCGTGACGGGCGCGAGCGTGATCGCGTAGGCGGCCAGGAGCGCGAACGCGGGGTCGATCCCGGCGCGGACCTCACCGTTCTCCTGCCGTCTTCTGGCCTCGGCCACCGCTGCGACCGTCTTCTCCCGCTGCTGTTCCGCCCGCAGCCGTTCCTCCTCGGCGTCGGCGAATGGGCAGTCGCCCAGCGCCTGCCAGGCCACGAACCTGGCCCAGTCGGGCCGGTCGAACGTTGCGTTGAGGTAGGCGCGGATCCGTCCGGCGAACGAGGCCCCCGGCGGGACGATCGTCGCCTGGATCTCCTCCCTCCGGCACCGGAGCTCGTCGAGCAGCCCCTGCTTGCCGCCGAAGTGGTAGGAGATGAGTTGCTGGTTGACCCCGGCCCGCGCGGCGATGCACGCCGTACGGGCTCCGGCGTAGCCCTTGGCGCCGAACTCGGCGACGGCCGCGGCGAGGAGGCGTTCTCGTGTCTCCTCCGCCGTCCGCGCGCCCGTCCGGAGAGGGCTTCCTCGACGAGGCCATGTGGATCACGATAGTCAACCATTTGATTGAACGAGGACTTCTCCGGGGCCGCCGTGCGGCGGCGGGGCGGCGGATGCGATGCTCCTCGAAGAGAGTGCCCGGCCGCCGGTCCTCACGTGGCGAAACCACCCCCCCCCCCGGGGCGTGTCAGGGGCCGTGCTCCGTCCGGGCCGTCGTCACCCGCTCCTCACAGGAGGTCTCTTGACCACCATTCCCGCCGGGGACTTCGACTACGAGCGTCACGGCCACGGCTACGCCGGGCAGCGCCGTACTGACCCCCGTATCGCCGCCCACGTCCACGCCGCGCTCGGGCAGGCCAGGACCGTCGTCAACGTCGGCGCGGGCGCCGGCTCCTACGAGCCGCCGGACCGGCACGTCGTGGCTGTCGAGCCGTCGGCCATGATGCGCGCCCAGCGGCCCCGCCACCTGGCCCCCGCGGTGAACGCCGCGGCCGAGCGGCTGCCCTTCGACGACGGCGCCTTCGACGCGGCCATGGCCACCGTCACCGTCCACCAGTGGAGCGACCTCGGGCAGGGCCTGCGCGAGCTGCGCCGGGTCAGCCGGGGCCCGGTCGTCGTCCTGACCTTCGACCGCGACCTTCTCGGCCTGTACTGGCTCGCCGAGTACGCCCCCGAGATCATCGCCGTGGAGCACCGGCGTTACCCGCCGATCGACCTGATCGCCTCCCACATCGGGAGCCGTGCCGAGGTGCTGCCGGTCGCGATCCCGTTCGACTGCGTCGACGGTTTCGCCGAGGCCTACTACGCCCGCCCCGAACGCTTCCTCGACGCCGAGGTCCGGGCTTCGCAGTCGGCGTGGGGCTTCGTCGACGACGCCGTTCAGGCCCGTACCGTCGATCGGCTGCGGCGCGACCTCGAAAGCGGCGCCTGGGACGAGCGCTTCGGCCACCTGCGTGAGCAGCCCGAGTTCCTCGGCTCCCTCAAGCTCGTCGTCGGGCGTCCATGACCTCGTGGAACGGGATTCGTTCCACGGAACCTCCGCCTTCGCCGGCGACGGCTTCTGGGCACGGCGGGCCGTTCAGGCCTGGGACTCGGCCTTCCACGCGGGCCAGCGCTGCTCGACCGGGCGGGGAAGATCCGCGGCGTACCACGTGCGCAGCGGCACCCGCACCGGTTTCGACGGCTCAGCCGGCACCGGCGCGTCGGTCAGCCGTGCCAGGGCCTCGTGGTCGGAGGCCTCGGTCGCCAGCCGCTCGTTGCCGACCATCGGAGCTGACCACCAGTTGATCGGCACGCTGGTGCGGACCCGCTGCGCGTGGTCGCGGCTGGGCAGCACCGCGTGGACGGCGTCGCCCCGGGCGACCACGAACCGGTTGCGGCGTGGCGCGATGGTCCACGCGCGTTCGAGGCGGCGCGGGACGAGGGCCGTGCCCTCCTGGTCGCAGACCTGGGAGGAGAAGATGGTCGCACCGCCCGCGTCGCCGAGGTAGAAGACGCTGGCTGCCGTCGGCGGCCGGACGACGCCGTCGCGCATGAACAGCGCCTCGTCCTTGTCCACGTGCCAGGGCTGGAAGTGGTAGGCGGGGGCTCGGCGGACCCACCACTCGACCCCGGCGCCGGGCCGGTCGAGCTGCGGGAGCCCGACCAGTGCCTTCAGGTGGCGCAGGACGGCCGCGATGAGCGGTGGCCCGGGCGCGTCGAGGCCGGTCCAGAAGGACAGCGTGCGGTTGGGCAACGCGGCGGCCGCGGCGCTGAGCGCTTCGAGCAGTGCCGGGGGCAGCACGTCGTCGAAGACCCGCGGCGCGAACGGATCGGCATCCATCAGGCACCTCCCCGGGAGCAGCGTTCGGCCAGCGCGGTGCGTACGACGCCGAACCGTTCCAGTGTCATGAGCGCTTCGGCCAGCTGGGGGAAGGGGATGGACAGTCTCCGTGCCAGGTCGCCCGCGGTGAGTGGCGGCCGCGCGGCGAGGTGCTCGGCGAACGCGGCCGACCACGACACGCCCCGGATCCGGCCGGCGACGGTCCCGGCGCGGACGATCTCGACGCCGTCGGTTTCGGCCCTCAGCACGACGTTCTCGGACAGGACCGGCTCATCCTGCGGCACCCAGTCGTGATAGGGCGACGCGACCTCTTCGATCCGGTCCAATGCCCAGAGATCCGGCACGCCGGCGTGAGTGACCATGCAACGACCCCTCAGAAGACATGTCAACGTCCGGGCGCTTGATTTGCCGCCGCCGAAATCCGACCATAACAGCGGCCGTCCATTCCCGCCACCCGCACCATTGATTATGTTGTCTGCGCCTGTTAACTTTTGTCAGAATCGTCGTCGACCCTCGAAAGAGGTACGCATGGCTGAGAACCTGGCTTCCGAGTCTGAGCTCCCCGCCGCAGGCGAGGAGCATGTCCAGTTCACTGTCGAAATGATGGAACTCGACAGCAACCCGATCATTCTGCAGCCGAAGTCCTACTGACGTCGCGCATGGCGAATTCGTATCCGGCTGCCTCTGGATCACATTCTGTGGCGTCCGAAAGCAGCGATTTCGCCTATGGTCTCGCCCCTTGGGTGGTCACCGCCGCCCAGGGGGCGAGTGCATTCCTCCTGGGGCCGAAGCTTTCATTGGTCCGCCTTGCGACCGATATGATCGATGCGTCCACAATTGCGCAGGCCATGGGTGCGGACAATGCGGTGGAAGCGGGTTTCATCGAGCCTCTCGCGCTTTCCGGCGATTTGGAAACGGGAGATTTCGGCCCGGACGTTTCCGGGCCCGGCGCACCGGTGACGGGAGTGCTCGTGCGCGGCGCCGGCGTGCCGGCCCGCGCGTGCGCCGCGCTGGCCCGCCGTCTGACCGCCGCCGGTCAGGCCCGGTGGGTGGTCGGGCGTCCGTCGCTCCCCGAGACGCTCGTCCTGATCGTCACGCATCGCCAGGCCGACCACGACGCACTGGCCCGCACGCTGCGCGCGGGCCGGCTCCTGCGCGTGGGCGAGTCCTTCGAGGGCCTGTACGTGACCGGCCCCGAGCCGCTGTCCGGGCCGCTGTCCGGGCCGGGGCCGGACCGGCGCTGGGCCTTCGAGCACCGGCTCGCCGAACTCGGCCTGCACGACCGGCCCTCCACGACGCTGTGGCGGTTGCGCGCCGACCCGGACGGCCTGGTCCGCGCCGTGCTGGCCGCGACCCGCCACACCGCGGACGACGCAGTCCTCGCCGACTCCGGGAGGCGGGTCTCCTTCGCCACCCCCGCCGCCCTGCGCCGTACCGCGTTCCGCGACGTGCCGGACACACAGGCGTGGACGTTCGGGATGGTGCGCGGGCTGAAGAGCGGGCCAGGAGCGGTCGCGGGCAGCCACATCGCCACCTGCCGGACCCCCGCCTCCGGTCAGGACCACCTGGAGGGAAACAGCGGCAAGGGAACCGATCCACAGGCCGCGGTGACCGGCGCGGTAGGGGAGGCCGTCGAACGCTACACGGCCTACGAGGCCAACTGGAGCCTGCCACCGGCGGCCAAGACGTCACGCAGGGTCGACCTGGCGCAGTTCCATCCGTACGGCGACGCCTGGGACCGCGGCCCGGCGCCCACGGCCGACTACGTCGACGGCACGGATCTGACCGACCACACCACCGTCGCGGTGCCCAAGGCCCTGGTCACGTTCCCCTACGTCGGTGCCGACCGGCCCACCTACGGCGGCACGACCGGTCTCGCGGCGGCACCGGATGTCGCGGACGCGACCCTGCGCGGCCTGCGCGAGGTGCTTGAGCGCGACAGCCTCTACCACCACTTCACCGGGCTGCGGCCCGCGTACCGGCTGGACACCGCGGCCTCCCTGCGCCGCCTCCGCCTGACCGGCGCCTTCCGCGGCGACCTCTGGGTCCTGCACTGGCCGAACCGGGAATACCTCATGCCCGACGTGCACGCCTTCCACCACGATCCGCACGCCGGGCTGCTCGTGCGCTCCAGCGGATCCGGCCTGACGTTCGACGAGGCCGTCGACTCGGCGATGCTGGAGCTCTGCCAGGTGTACCACGAGGGCGTACGCGCGCATCGCGCGGGCGCCGCGACGAGCACCGTGCACGCGCGGTGGCGGCGGCCGTCCGTCATCGACGAGTGCCGCCGGTACCTGGACTCCCAGCGCCCGCACGCCGTACCCGAGATGCCGTACCACGACGCGCCCGGACAGCTGGAGCACCTGGTGCGCCGACTCGCCGCCGCGGACCGCGGACCGATCGTCGTCCGGCTGCCGCTGCGCGGCCCCGACTGGACCGTGGTGCGGGTGCTGGTACCGGGGGCGGCGACCGTGCCGTACGCCTCGGCCAGCCGCGGCGGGGCCCGGTTGCCCACCGACGCGCCGTGGCGGCACGGCATACCGACCTGACCGGCCGACGACGACAAGGAGCCGAAGTGAGCACCATCGACGCGTTCCGTGAACTTCAGGACGCTCTGACCGCCGTCGAGGAACAGACGGAAACGGCCGACGACGACCGTTCTGCGCACGCGCTGGCCGCCGCCCTCGCGGGCTCGACGGCACTCGCCCGGGTGGACCCGGGCCTGCTCCTCGCGGAACTGCTGGCGGACCCGCGAGGCTGGCCGGACCAGTCATGGGAGAACTACTTCGGCAACGCCTGCATCACCGTGGTCAGGACCGAGACGATCCGGGTCGACGTACTGTACTGGCTGCAGAACTCCTCCACCCTGCACAAGCACGTGTCGTCCGGCGCGTTCCTGGCGCTCAGCGGCCGCCGTGTCCACCTTGAGTACGACTTCTCCGCACTCGACGCGCTCGGTGACGGTGTCACGTCCGCGACACTGTCGGCGACCAGCCGCACCATGATGCGCGCCGCGTCGGTCTCGCCGATCCTGCCGACCCTCGTCCACGAGCTCTACTGGATCGAGAAGCCGTCGGTGACGGTGGCGGTGCGACGCGTGCCCGCCCAACCCGAGGCGGGTGGCCCCGCGCATCGGCCGCACGAGTTCGTCGGTCCCGGCATCGGATACCTGCCCGCCGCCTTCCACCGCACGTCCAACGTCCAGCGATGGATCGACGGGCTCGGCATGCTGCGCCGCGCGAACCGGCGGCTGTACCTGCGAACGCTGGAACAGGCGATGACCGTGGTGGACCCGATCCATCTCATCCACGTGCTCGACGAGCTGAGCGACAACCCGCCCGACGAGGTGTCGGCGCTGCTGGAACGGGCCGCCGCGGCCCGCGCCGACGACGACCTCGCCAGACTCGCCCCGACGGTGCCCGAGTTCCGCCGCCGGAAGATCTTCTCCCGTGTGTTCGCCCCCGGTGTCGACGCGCAGCTGCTGGCCGGCCTGCTGTGGGCGGGCGCAGAGGGCGGAGAACTGGCCGCCTTCCTCAAGGACGAGGGCGTCACCGATCCCGACCGGTTCGTCCGCGACCACGGCGAGTCGCTCAGCGCCCGGGACCCCCGCGTCGCCCCCTACGTCGAGCACGCCCGGCGGTCGCTGCGATGAGCGGGCGACCGGACATCACCACGTTGTGGGAGAGCGGGCCCGGCGTGATCGACCCGCCCTGGGACACCGGTGCCTTCACCGAGGAGCGGCTGTTCACGCTCGCGTGCACCGCCGCCGCCACCCGTACGACGCTGCCCGACCCGCAGGACGTACGGCTCTTCACCGACGACAACATCGTCAACCCCACCCAGCTCGACCCGTACCTGCCCGACCGCGGGCTGGACAGCGGCTTCGCCGGATACGCCGACCGTCTCCGCGGTCGGGTGCGGTCCTTCGCGTTGACCGTCAACTCGCTCCAGCAGTTCGACTGGGACTTCTGGCGCGTCCTGCGCCGCCAGGCCGACGCCGTCATCGCCGCGACCGGTTCGGAGGCAGCCGGTGGGGTCGACTGCCACCTCATCGCCTCCGCGTACGGCACCGCGCCGACACTGATCCACAAGGACACCGCAGGCGTCTTCACCCACGTCATCAGCGGCACCAAGCGCTACTACACATGGCCCTTCGAGGTGTTCGGCCACGTCGCGGGTGCCGAGGCGACCCAGCGTCAGGTGAACCTGCCCGCGTCGGTGCGCGTCGAGGACCATCGCGACACGGCCACCGTGGTCGAGGGCGGCGCGGGCACCGTCATGTACTGGCCGTCGGACCGCTGGCACTGCGCGACCTCCGACGGGGAGGCGACGGTGTCCCTGCACATGGCGTACTACCAGTGGGATGACCGGCTCGCCACGGTGCTGCGGCGGCTGCGCAAGCAGGCCGAGGCAGACCTGGGCGTCGCCCGGTTCCTGGGCGGCACACCGGGGGAGGAGGGCACCGACCGGGCCGACGCCGTCGAGGCGGCCGTGCGCAAGGCCCTGACCCGCGTCCTCGAAGGCACCGGCCTGGACCTGCAGACGCGCCTCAGCCGGTTGCGGCGCAGGACCGCGTCGAACTTCGAGGTGGTGCCGCCGCCGCGGCCGTGCCCCGGCCTCGCGGCCGCCGACCTGCTCACGGTCCCGGACGTGTCGGCCGTGGCGACGCTGGTCGTCGACGACACGACCTATCTGGCGGCCAACGGGCACGTCATGCGTGTGCGCGGCGGCGGATGGCTCGACGGATTCCTGGCCACGCTGGAGCCGGGTACGACGCGGACCCTCGCCGGATGGAGCGAGACGATGCGCGCCTCCGGTGGCCCGCCGGGCCTCGCCGAAGCCGCGACGCTCATGCGGGAACTGGTCCGGCGCGGCGCACTGGACCAGGAAAGGACGACGTCATGAAGCTGACAGACGGGGCGTTCGTGGCCGTCAAGGACGGCCGGCTCGTCCTCGGCCACGTCGACCGGCCGTTCACCCTCTGGCAGGTCGATCCGGGTGTCCTCGTCGTGCTGGCGGAGATCGCGCGCGGCACGGCGGCGCAGGACCTGCCCGAGGCGCTCGCCCCTCTGACCGGGCTCGACCGGCACTCGGCCGCCGCCCTGCTCGGGCATCTGCGCGGGGCCCGTGTCGTGGCCGACGAACCGGGCGTCGCCCTGCGTGACGTACACGCCGAAATCGCGAAGGTCGTGTCCGCCGCTCCCGACCTCGACCACGACCACGACTTCCTCCAAGCCGCCCGGCAGTGTGAGGACCTCACCCTCACCTCGGCCGCCGCGCAGTACGCCCTGTGGTCGGCGGTGGGACACATCGCCGGCAACGCCATCCCGGGCGCCGTGGTGGAGTGCGGCGTCTGGCGGGGCGGCAGCATGCTGCTGGCCGCGCTGGCCCTGCTCAACCACCACGCCGAGGACCGCGACCTGTACCTGTTCGACACCTTCGACTGGGCCTGGGAACCGGCCGGCGGGCACGACGGCATGGTCGGGGCGGGGGATCAGACGACCGGCGCCGAGGCCGCGACGCCGGAGCACATGTCATCCGGCACCTCCGCCGCCGAGATCCACAAACGGATCACCACGGCGGGGTACCCGGGCGAGCGTGTGCACTGTGTGACCGGGTTCGTCCAGGACACCGTCCCCGGGCACGCGCCGGACCGCATCGCGCTGCTGCGCCTGGACACGGACCAGTACGAGTCGACCCTGCACGAGCTGCGTGAGCTGTACCCGAGAGTGGTACCCCACGGGGTGGTCATCGTCGACGACTACGGCAAGTTGAGCGGCGCCACGCGAGCCACCGATGAGTACCTCGCCGGGCTGGACCATCGGGTGCTGCTGCACCGCATCGACACCCAGGGCCGTGTCTTCGTGAAACCCGCTGAAAGGTAGGACCGATGCCAGACGTCATTGATTTCGCGGTACGCCCGCGGTTCAGCGACCGCGCGTCCCTGACCGTCGACGACGGCGTGGTGCGCATCGAGGACGGCACGTACCGCGCCGAGTTCCCGGCGCGCACCGCCGAAACCCCGGACCTCACGCGGCTGGCGCACGGCGTGCCGCCGCAGCAACTGCTGTCCGAGGTGGGCGGCTGGCTCGGATGCGGCGAACGTGAGGCGCGCGCGGCCGTCCAGCGGCTGTTCAGCACCGGCCTGCTGGTCGACCCCGACGCCACCCGGCAGGAGCACGTGCCCGGGACGTACGTGGCGTGCAGGCTGCTCGACGTGTTCCGCCGCCGGTTCCCGGCCGCGGTTCGCGACGCGCCCCTGCTGCGCGCCCTGGCCGAGGGCCCGAACCCGGGGCTCGCGCTCGGATTCCTCGTGGAGACCTACTTCGTCGTGCGGAGCGCCCGCTGGTCCAGCGAGCCGGTGTTCCGGCACGACATGACCGGCGCCCAGCGCGCGGCGCTGGAGGATTTCCGCGACTCGGAGTCCGGCCACGGCGAGCTGCTGCTGAGCGGCTTCGCCTTCGCCGGTCTCGACGTCGACGTCCTGCGCCGGGCTCCGGAGGCCGTCGAGACGATGGCCTACAGCCACGCCTACGGCGCCTTCGCCTGGCAGGGCGTGGCGCAGTTCGCGGCCGCGCTCGTCCTGCCCGAGGTTCCGGCGCCGCGGTCCGGCGGGACGCGGTCGGGCGACGACGTGCTGAACCTGCTCGCCCGTGACCACGGCGTGCCGGACCGCCTGATCAAGGTGTTCCGCGCGCACGAGGACGACGACGTCGAGGGCGACCACGCCGGGCTGCCCGCGTTGCTGCTGTCGGAGGAGCGTCACCTCACACCGGCCGTCGTTGAGCATCTGTTCGTCATCCTGCGGCAGATGATCGACCTGTACCGGGGGCATCTCGACGCGGTGCACCGGCGGTACGCGCGGTGGACACCCGACGCGGCGGCGGCACGGCTGCCCGACAACGCGTTCCGGATCTGAGCCATGACGACGACGAGCTTCTACGATGGCCTCCTCGGGACCGTGTACGCCAACGCCATCGCCGACCAACGCTTTGTCGAGGACGACGTGTTCACCCAACTGGTCGCCGGCGCCGACGGCCCGGCCCTGGAGCTGGGCAGCGGCACCGGACGCCTGATGCTGCGCCTGCTCGCCGCCGGGCACGACGTCGAGGGGCTGGAGATCTCCGACGAGATGACCGACGTGTGCGTCACCGAGGCGGGCCGCCTCGGGCTGCGCCCGGTGGTGCATCGCGGCAGCTTCGCGCCGCTCGACGCGTCGCTGCGCGGGTACGCGGTGATCTTCTGCCCGCTCAACGCGTTCAGCTTCATCGTGGACGACGCCCTCGCCATGACCGCGGTGCGCAGCTACGCCGCCGCGCTCAAGCCCGGCGGCGTCCTCGCGCTCGCCGGTTCGGCCGGTGAGGACGCGCTGCGCGACGGCACCGGCTGGATCCGGCGCCCCGACGTGCCGGTCGCCGAGGCCACACTCGCGCAGGTCGAGGAGCGACGGACGCCCGACGCCGACGGCCGGTGCCTGCGGATCGAACGGGTCATCCGGGTCGTCGCCCCCGACGGAACCGTACGGCGGACACAACACGGGACACAGCTGCGGCGGTTGCGCCCGATCGCCGCGCTCGCCGAGATGTTCGCGGACGCGGGGCTCGACACGCTGCACGCCCACGGCACCGACGCCGACTACATTCTCACCGGCCGCAAGGGATGAACCACACCACCATGTCCACCGATGTCACTCAGGTCCGCCGAGGCGCCGCCGCTGTCTTCCTCGTCGCGGTGTTCGTCTCGGCCGTCGGCGACGAGATCGCCGCCATCGCGGTCATGTTCCACCTCGCCGAGACCGGGCGGTCCTTCCTCGTCGCCGCGCTGCTGGTGCTGCAACTGGTGCCCGCCGTACTGCTCGCGCCGCTGGCCGGCCAGCTGCTCGACCGGCGTGACGCCGGGCGGATGCTCGCCCTGGTGTCCGGGATTCAGGCCGTCGTCGTGCTGGCCATGAGCGCCTGGCCGAACACGGCCGTCCTGCTCGGCGGCTCGACGCTGGTCGGCCTGTGCGCGGCCGTTTCCACCCCGGCGGCGATCGTGCTGATCCCGCTGCTGGCCGGCGAGGCCTTCCCGACTCGGGCGAACGGGCTGCTGGAGGTCAGCCGCTCGGCGTCCACGCTCGCCGGGCCGGTCGTCGGTGGTGTGCTGGTGGCGAGCATCGGGCTCCGTCCGGCGCTGCTGGTCGACGCCGTGTCCTTCGCCCTCGCCGCGGCCGCGATCGTGCTCATCAAGGTGCGCCGCCCGGTCGACGACGACGGCCGGGTGTGGTGGACGGGCGCGACCGACGGCATCAGGTTCCTGGCCCGCCAGAGCGACCTGCGCACCATCCTGCCCATCGTGGTCATCACCGTTTCGGCCAGCTCGATGGTCAACGTGGCGCTGGTGTTCCTCGTCAAGGGCCCCCTGCACTCGGGCGCCACGGCCCTGGGTGTGCTGACCGCGGCGTGGGGCGTCGGCGCCCTGGTCGGCGCGGCCCTCGGGTCCCGTCGCGAGTTCCGGACTCCCGAACGTGTCGTGCTGGTCGGCGCCGCCGCCATGGGCGTGGCGATCCTCGCGTACGGACTCGTCAACGCCGTCGTGCTCGCGGTCGTCGCGGCGCTCGCGGCGGGCGCGGCCAACGCCTACCAGAACATGGGCATGCGTACGGCGGTGCAGATCCGCACCCCGAACGAGCTGCTGGGCCGCGCGCACGCCGCGGCGGGTTCGATCGTCAACTCGTTCTTCCTGGTCGGTTTCGTGCTCGGTGGCGTCTTCGCCGCGGGCAACCCCCGCGCCACGTTCATCGTCTCCGGCGCGGTCACGGTCGCGGCGGCCGCCGTCGGCCTCGTGCTCATGGCCGCCCGGCGCGCGACCGTGCCGCAGGACGGCGCCGCCGCGCTCCCGGGAGATCTCAATTGATCTCCTCCTCGCGCCGCGGTGACGTCGGCGCCGCGGTGCGCGTGGTCCCCGACAGCCCGTACAGCGCGATCTGCGTGGTGGTGGCCCGCGGTTACCTCGACGACCCGGTGTCCGGTGCGGGCCTCGCCCACCTCTTCGAACACGTGTGGTTCGCGCATGAGCTCGACGCGCCGACCGTCGAGTGGGGGGAGACCCGTGAGCACGCCGTCGTGCTGCACCACGTGTGCCCTCCGGAGGAGGTTCCGGTGGTCGTCCCCGCCCTGGCGCAACGGCTGTTGCGCTGCCGCGCCGCGCTGCCCGACGCGATGGCGCCGCGCGTCGCGGCCTCGCTGAGGCTCATCGCGCTGGAGCGGCGCACCGGACGGGAACGGCGGGTTTTCGGGTTTCCGCGCCGCGACATCGCCCGGGCGTTGCGCGGCGACCCCGGCTTCGATCCTGTCGCCGTCGACACCGACGGCCTGCGGTTCGACGACATCACCTCCTTCCTGACCGGGCGCCGCCTCGCCGTGTGCGTCGCGGGACCGCAGGCGTCGCCCCTGCCGTCGCCCGAGGACCTGCTGGCCGCCTTCGCCGTACCGCCTGACCAGGACGGAACGGCGCCGGCGCCGGCGCCGGCACTGGCCGGTGGCTGGACCGTCGCCACCGACGACGTCGAGGCGAGCGCCACCGCCTGGCTTCTTCCGCCCACCGTGGACGTCGCGGCGGCGGCCTGGCTCGCCATCGGCCTGATCGAGCGATGCCCGCCACCGGCCGGGCTGCGGTGGGTGTCGGGACGGGTCGTCTCCCCGTTCGGCGCGGCGGCGGTGCGCGGCGGCCACCTGTTCGCGGTCGCCGCCGGTCTGGCGGACGGACCCGCTCCGGATCTCGTCCACGATCACCTGCTTCCGTTGCTGCGCGGCGACCTGGCACAGTTCGACGCGGTGCGCGCCACCACCGACGCGACCCGGATCGAGGCCGCCGACCAGGCCGCCATCGACGCGATCGACCTGATCGGCCCGGCGACCGGTCACGACGCGGTACGGCACGCGGTCCGCGAGGCGTCCACGGACACGATGCGGGACTTCGCCGAGCTGCTCGCCGAAAGCCCGCACGCGGACTTCCGCGCGCGCGCCGGGTCGCGGCGGTGACGGCCTGGGAGCGCCGCGACGGCGACCGCAGCGTGCGGTACGTGCACACCGGTGACCCGCAGCCACGCCTGCACCTGCGCGCAGACGGCCCCCCACCGGACGAGCCCGTGGTCCAGATCGTCCACGACGCGCTGACCCTCCCACGGGTCTGGGCCTTCGGCGCCCGCCTCGGTGAGGCCGCCCCGCTCGTCGACCACGGCCGTGTCATCGGCGTGGACGTGACGATGCCGGAGCTCGACCCGGCATGTGTCTGGGAACAGGCGGCGCGCCTGCACGACGTCGTGCGGGCGGCCCCGGTGTTCGACGAGCGGGCCGGGCGTGCGCTGGAGCGGGCCGCCGCAGCGTCCGTCGAAACGTCGCACCGCCTCGCCACCCTGGCCACGCTCTTCGCCCGGCCGGGAATCCCCGACCGGATCCACGCCGGGCGGCTCGTCGCCGACGTCGTGCGCGCCGCCCGGAGGCTGCTTGAGGAGCCCGCGGAGGCTGTGCCGGTCGGCGTGGCCGTCACCGCGGCGCTCGGGCCGGGCACCCTGGCGTCGGGCGAGGACCCGGCGCTCGGCCTGCACCGGCCCCGCAGGCCACCGGCGTGGCTTGAGGTCGGTTCACCACGCGCGGATCTGGCCTATCTGCAGGTCCGGCGTGCGATTCCGCCGGTCCGCACGGTACGGGAGCTCGCCGCGACCCTCATCGCCAACCAGGCGGCGTTCGGGCCGTACCACTCGGAGCTCGACGACGTCATACGGTCCCGTGCGGCGGTGAGCTACCTGTGGGACTGCGTGACGGACCTCGCCCGCGGCGAGTTCGTCATGCTCGCCGCACCGGACGCGGCGACGGCCGACCGCGTGGTGTCACTGATTCACGCGGCGCACGCGGACGCGGCGCGTCCCTCGGCACGCCCGGTCGAGGACGCCAGGCGCATCGTACGGACCCAGGTGCTGCGCCGTCTCGCGTCGACGAACTCCCTGCTGCTCGCGCACGGAGAGGCGCAACGTTCCGGCCTGCCGGTGGATCTGTGGACGGCCCTGTCGGCGGCGCTGCGGGATGTGACCTTCACCGAGGTGGACGCGGCGGTGCCCGGCGTGTACGCCGAGCCGCTCGCCACCACCCTGGTCGTGCCGGTGCGGCCGGACGTTCAGCAGGCGTCCACCGCCCCGGCGGCGTAGGCGACGTCGAGCACCGCGACCACGTCGGCCGGCAGCCCGTCCTTCCCCCGCCACGCGTCGAGGCTCAGGACCGCGCCCACGGCCAGGTCGCCCAGCGCGGTGAGCAGGGAAACCAACGGCTGTCGCGGCGGGATGCGGAACGAGCGGCCGTTGACCGCCACGATCACCGTTCTCTGGTCCGCGGCGTCGGTCGCCCAGGAGAGGGGTGTACGCTGCGCCGCGCGCACGCCCGTCGCGCGCCGCCAGTCGGGCGGTGTGCGCTGAGGGAGGTCGGGGAGGATCTCGAAGTTGGCCGTGCTGTGCCGCGTCAGGCCCCACTGGTGCACGGCGGAGGTGGCGGCCGCGGCGGCGGTGTGCCCGAACGTCAGCGCTTCCGCGGCCAGTTCGTGTTCCGCGGTGCTCCATCGCGGTGTCGGCGCGCCGAGCCCGGCGCGGGCGAAGGCGCCGGCCCACACCGGCCCCATGTCGCGGAAGTTGTGCGTCGCGAGATGCAGGCTCAGCGACGGCCGTCCGTCGGACTCGCCGCAGTGCCAGTAGGACGCCGGCCAGTAGAGCACGTCGCCCGGTACGCCGGTCAGCCGCAGCGGCGGCGTGCCGACGGCCTCGGGCCCGATGCCGAGCGCGACGTACTCGTGCTCCGGGTCGCAACCGTCCGGCGCGTGGCCGACGAGCGTCTCGAACGGCCACAGCAACATCGTCTTGACGCCTTCGGCCACGTACAGGAAGACGTCGGCGGTGTCCTTGTGGATGCGGGTCGGCCCCGACGCGTACGAGCCGGCGACGATGAAACAGTCCGAGACGCCCGCGGGAAGTCCGCGCTCGGTGCCGCGCAGCCGGACGAACACGTCACGGGCGAACCGGTACAGGCCGGCGGAGTGCGACTGTGCCGAGTTGGCCACCACGCTCCAGCCGACGTTCAACGACTGTGACACCCGTCGCGCGTAGGGGCCGAACTCGGACTCGCCGGGACCGGGGAGGCAGTCGCCGAGCTCCGCCGCCACCCGCGGCACGGTGAAGACCTTGACGTCGTCGGGCCGGCGGTGGGTCCCGGCGCGCACGGCGGTGCCGATGCTGCGCAGGATGCCGTAGGTGTCGACCGCGTCGATGCCGTCGAGGCCACGCAGGACGCACGGGTCGTGCCCCCAGTCCGGCGGTAGCCGATCGAAGTCGAAGACCGGGACGGAGGCGGTGCGCCCGGTCACAACGCCCTGGCCGGCGCCGCGGCGGGGCGCCGGTACTCCGCCGATCCGGACCGCTCGACGAGGCCGAGATCCGCCAGCAGCCGCCGCAGCCGCGCGACGTCGTCGCCCGCGTGGGAGAGGATCGCGTTGACCTCGCCCTCGGTCAGGGTCTGGTCCTCGGGCAGGAGACCGGCGAGGACCCTGGCGATCACGTCGAGGTCTTCGGAGCGCTTCGGCAGGTCGACGATGCGGCCGTGGGCGAGGTAGCGGCGCAGCGGCGACTCCGGTGGGATCGCCTGGCACAGCGCGGTCATCTCCACCACCGAGTCGCCGACCCGCCCCAGCGAGGCGATGTCGGCGATCAGCGCGTCACCCTCGCGACGCAGCACGCCGGCCTCGACCAGTCGCATCACGTCGCGGGACAGGCTCCTGACGTCCAGCTCCAGAGCGCGGGCCAGCTCCGCCAGCCGCACCGCACCGGACTCCTTGTTCATCGTCACGACCGTGTTGACGATGGCCAACCGCCGGTCGTTGGACAACGCCAGCAGAATTTCAGAGGCGTCACTGAGGATGGCGGAAGTGGCGCGGGACCCCGATTTCGCTGCGGCAGACATGGGTCGACAGTTTACCAGTTGCCGAATATCTTTCAACGAAAGATGATTCATAAATGGTTAACCTCAGCGGGCGGTCGTCGGCGTGAAATTCCGGCGGCTTGGGCGCAGCGGCCTCGTGGTCAGTGAAATCGCCTACGGCAACTTCCTCACCCATGGCTCACAGGTCGATGAGGAAACGGCGATCGCCTGCGTGCGCGCCGCGCTGGACGTCGGCGTCACCACCTTCGACACCGCCGACGCGTATGCCGGCGGACGTGCGGAAACGGTGCTTGGACGGGCCTTGGCCGGTGAACGTCGTGAAGGACTCGAAATATTCACCAAGGTCTACTTCCCGACCGGGCGCGGCGCCAACGACAGCGGCCTGAGCCGTAAACACATCATCACGTCGGTCGAACGGTCGCTGCGCCGTCTGCGAACGGATCACATCGACCTCTACCAGGCGCACCGTTTCGACCACCACACTCCATTGCGGGAGACCATGAAGGCGTTCGCCGATGTGGTTCGGTCCGGCAAAGCCCTATATATAGGCGTATCCGAATGGACGGCCGATCAGATCCGGGCCGCGCATGTCCACGCCCGCGAACTCGGTGTGCCGCTGGTGGCCAACCAGCCCGAGTACTCGGCGCTGTGGCGGGTCATCGAGGCCGAGGTCCTGCCGGTCTGCCGCGAGCTCGGTATGGGGCAGGTGGTCTGGTCGCCGATCGCCCAGGGCGTGCTGACCGGCAAGTACGCACCCGGTGGCGTGGCTCCCCACGGAAGCCGGGCGTCCGACCACACCGGTGGCGGCGCCCTGAACATCCAGGGCTACCTGCGCGACGACGTCCTGGAGCGGGTGCGGTTGCTTCGCCCGCTCGCGCGCGAGGCCGGGCTCACCATGGCGCAGCTGGCGGTGGCGTGGGTGCTGCGCAACCGCGACGTCGCCGCCGCGATCGTCGGCGCATCCCGTCCCGACCAGCTCATCGAGAACGCGGCGGCGTCCGGCGTCACCCTGGACTCCGGCCTCGTCGCCCGGATGGACGCCGTGCTCGCCCCGGTCGCCACCGTCCACCTCGACCGTCGCCCCTGAGGACACGGGGCTCCGGTAAGAGGCTGCCAGGCGGTTGGTCGTGGTTCCGGGGCCGCGGAGATCCGCGCCCGGCGCGGGCAGGCCCACGGGGCCGAGTCCTCGCTCGACGGATAGTTTTGGATCGGGTTCATTTATGGACCCGATCCGTGTGCCCTGTCCGCTGTGATCGCAGAGGAGAAACGAGCCCGGCGCAGGGCCCACATCGCGGACGCGGCGATGCGGCTGTTCACCGAGCGGGGGTTCGACGAGGTAACCGTCAACGAGGCCGCCGAGGCGGCCGGGGTCGTCAAGGCGACGCTGTTCAACTACTTCCCGACCAAGGAGTCCCTGGTCCTGCACGCGCTCGACGACCTCGCCCGGGTCGTCACCGACGAGCTGCGCCGCACCGCCGCCGTGCGCGTCACCGGCGGCACGCCGGAACGGCTCTCACTCGCCGCCGAGCTCGCCGTTCCACACCATGGCCGCCCGCTACGCGAACCCCTGACGGTGCCCGCACACCCCGCCCGTGCAGGGGCTTTTGACATCTTCCATAGGTAACCGCTATCTATTTGCCAACCGTCAGGGGGTGGAGTGCAGGACGCGGTGCTGGCGATGCTCGCCAAGGAACCATCACACGGGTACCACCTGCGTGCCCGGCTGCGGCAGTGTCTCGGCCCGCTGGGCGAGTCGATGAACTCCGGTCAGATCTACGTGACCCTGACCAGGCTGGAGAAGGCGGGACTCGTCGTCTGCGAGCGGGCGGACGGGCTTCCCGAACGGCCCGAGCGCAAGGTCTACGCGCTGACACCGGCCGGGCAGCGGCGGGTGGCCGCCTGGCTGACCGAGGTGGGCTGGCCGAAACCCGACCTGGCGGAGTTCCACCTCAAGCTCGCCGCCGCTGCGGCGGCCCGGCTGGCCGACCCGGTCGAGCTGGTGGCGGCGCAGCGCCGCGAGTTGCTGCGCCGTCTGCGTGAGGTGCAACAGGCGGCACTGGCCGAACCGGCGGGATCGGGTGCCGGCCTGCTGCTGGAGGGGGTAGTGCTGCGGTTACGGGCCGACCTGCGCTGGCTGGACGCCTGCGAACGGGCCTGGTCCGGGGCCGATGACGAAGTCGAGGGTGGATGAACGTGTCAGACGTCGTGGTCCGGGCCCGTGGCCTGGTGAAGACCCACGGTCAGGGGCAGAGCCGGGTCCGCGCGGTGGACGAGGTCGACCTGGAGGTGCCCCAGGGGCAGACGCTCACGGTGATGGGGCCGAGCGGCTGTGGGAAGTCCACGCTTCTGCACCTGCTGGGAGGCCTGGAACGGCCCACCGGCGGGGAGGTGTGGGTGGCCGGGCGACGCGTCGACACGCTGAGCGAGCGAGCGCTGGCACGCATGCGGCGCCGTTCGGTGGGGTTCGTCTTCCAGGCCTTCCACCTGGTGGAGGAGTTGTCCGCGGCCGAGAACGTGGAACTGCCCGCGCTATTGGCCGGACGCTCACGCCGCCAGGCCAGGCGGTGCGCGAACCTGCTGCTGGAACGGGTCGGGCTCGCCGACCGCGCCCGGCACCTGCCGTCCCAGCTGTCGGGCGGGCAGCGTCAGCGGGTCGCCATCGCCCGCGCGCTGGCCAACGAGCCGTTGGTCGTCCTGGCCGACGAGCCGACCGGCAACCTCGACACCGCGGCGACCCTCGACGTGCTGAGAATCTTCGAGGAGCTGCGTTCCGCGGGACAGACCCTCGTGATCGTCACCCATGACGAACGGGTCGCGGCCACGGCGGACCGGCTGGTCTCGATGCGCGACGGGATGTTCGTCGACGACACCCGGCTGGCCGCCTCCCACCCGCGCGGACTCGGCGGGCTGATCGGACTGGGGGACTGAACGTCGTGGGCTCCGCCGTACTCGTCGTGCGTCTGGTGTTGGCCGACCTGCGCAGGCACAGGGTTCAGGCCGCGATGCTCCTGCTCGCGGTCACGGTGGCCACCGCCACGATGGCGCTTGGCCTGTCCCTGCGCGAGGTGAGCGACGCGCTGTACGAGCAGACCCGGGAGGCCAGCGCGGGACCGGACGTGGTGGCGCTCTCCGGTGAGACGGGCCCCGAGGTGACCTCGGCCCTGACCTCGTTGGCGGAGGCTCCGGAAGTCGTCGCCCACCACGGCCCCTACCGCATCGTCTACGCCGACCTCACCGTGCGCGGCTCCACGTCGTCCCCGGTGGTGGTGCACGGCTTCGCCGAGACCCCCGGGGCACTCGACCGGCCGCTGGTGACCTCGGGGCGGTGGGTACGCCCGGGCGGCACGGTCCTGGAACGCGGCTTCGCCACCGCGCTCGGCGTCGGCGTCGGCGACCGCGTCACCATCGCGGGCCGGCCGTACCCCGTCGTCGGGATCGCCGTGACCTCGGCCACCTCCATCTACCCCTGGGCCGCGCAGATCGGTCCGTACGGCGGCCCCAGCGACTACAGCGGCCTGGCCTGGATGACCCGCTCAGACGCCCGGGCCCTGGCGTCGTCCCACGACCTCCCGGTGACCCTGGCCCTGGACCTCAAGCTTCGCGACCCCGCAGCGACCGAGGCCTTCCGCGACGCCCACGCCTCCAGCGCCATGATCACCTTCCATTCCTGGCAGTTCAAAGCCGAACAGGACACGGTGATCCTCAGGAACAGCCAGCCGATCCTGGTTTTCGGCGGCTGGCTGCTCAGCTTCCTGGCCGTCACCGGGGTGGCGGCGCTGGCCGCGGGACGCGCCGTCGAGCAGACACGCCGGGCGGGGCTGCTCAAGGCCGTCGGCGCCACCCCGGGACTGATCGCGACCGTCCTGCTCACCGAGTATCTGGTGCTGGCGCTGGCCGGCGACGCGCTGGGGCTGGCGATCGCCCGCCTGACGGTGCCCGCCGTCGCCAGTCCCACCGCCAGCAGGATCGGCACCGCCGGGCTGACCGGCGGCACCGTCGCCACGGCGACGGTCCTCGCCGTGGTGGTGGCGGTGCTGTCCACGCTGGGCCCCACACTGCGGGCCATGCGCACGGCGACGGTCACGGCGCTGTCCGCCACCGCGCACCAGCCCCGCCGCCGCCCCTGGATCACCGCGTTGTCGGCGCTGCTGCCCACCCCGCTGCTGCTCGGGGTACGGCTGACCGCCCGCAGGCCTGGCCGTGCCGTGCTGCAGGCGTGCTCGACCGCCACCACGGTGATCGCGATCGTCGCCGTGCTGACCCTCAACGCCCAGCCGGAGAGGGGCTACGGCCTGGACGGTTCCTCCGTCCTGCCCAACCTGCGGGGTGAGCACGACCGCGGGCTGATGCTCCTCGTCACCATCCTGCTGATCACCCTCGCCGTCGTGAACACCATCACGTTCACTTGGACCACCGCCCTGGAGGCCCGGGCGAACATGGCCGTCGCACGCACACTCGGCGCCACCCCGGGGCAGATCTCCATGGGGTTGTCCGCCGCCCAGCTCCTGCCCGGCCTGCCCGGTGCCGTCGTCGGCGTTCCCCTGAGCATCGGCATGCTCTCCCTCTTCACCGCCAGGAACGCGGTGGAGACCCCCTTCCTCTGGATGGCGGGCGCCGCGCTCGCGACCCTCCTGGCGACGGCGGCGCTCACCGCGCTGCCCGCGCGCCTGGCGGCCCGCAGGCCCGTGGCGCCGACCCTCAGCGCCGAGACGGCGTGACCGGACCCCGGGTTCAGCCGGAGACGAAGGCGGTCCGGTGGTCGGCCGCCCAGGTGGCGAACGTGCGGGGCGCGCGGCCCAGCACCCGCTCGACGTCACCGGTGAGCCGGGCGTTGCCGCCCCGCGCCACCGTCCGGGAGCCGTCGACCGCGATGTCCGCGAACCCGGGATCCACTCCGGCGGCGATCAGGCTCTCGCGGTAGACCTCCAGCGGCACCTCGACCGTCTCGACGGTCCGCCCGAGCGTCTCGCCCAGTACCTTCGCCATGTCCGGGACGCTGAGCAGTTCCGGCCCGGTCAGTGTGAGGACGGCCCGTACGTGCTCCTCGGACGTCAGCGCCGTCACCGCCACCTCGGCCACGTCCCGCGGGTCGACGACCCCCTGCCTGCCGTCGCCCATCGTGTTCGGCACCGGCTGCCCCCGCAGGATCTGGGGAGCCCAGCCCAGGGCGTTGGAGGCGAAGCTCGACGGCCGCAGGATCGTCCAGTCCAGCTCACCCGAGCGCAGCGCCCGCTCCCCGGCCAGATGCCAGTCTCCTACCGTGACACCTTCGCGTTCCTCTCCCGTGCCGATGGCCGAGACCTTCACCACCTTCCGCACCCCCTCGGCCCGCGCCGCCGCGACCATCGCCTCGTCGTGCCGGGCGACCCACGGGCCGGGGGCGCTGAGCAGGAACAACGCGTCGGCACCGCGCGCCGCCCCGGCCAGTGACGCCGGATCGTCGAAATCCCCCCGGACGACCTCCACCCCCGGCGACTCCTCGACCTTCGCCGGTTCCCGCGTCATCGCCAGGACGCGTTCTCCCCGGCCCGCCAGCAACCGGACCACCTCACCGCCGACCGTGCCCGTGGCACCCGTGACAAGAATCATGCGCCAACCCTGGCGCCCCGCCCACCAGCCCCTATAGGAGTTTTCGGCACGCCTGCCCGCCCTGCGGCCCGGCTAGCGTGAGGTGGTGAGCATCGAGGTCCCGATGGCCGTGCCGTACGGCCTGCGGTCGCTGGTCAGGGCGGTGAGCGCGCTGCGGGCGGGCGATTCCGTACGGGGAGGGCGGCTTCCGCTCGTGCACGTCCCCGAAACCGACACCTCCCTGGTCTTCCGGACGACCCCGGCGGGGCGCGGAGACCTGCTCGTGGTCGGCCCGCGTACCCGCGCCTCGTACCACGCGGGCAAGGACATCCCGTACGGCCTGCGGTTGCGGCTGCGTCCCGGTGCCGCCCGGCCGTTGCTCGGCGTCCCGGTGAACGAGGTCGTGGACCGGGTGGTCGGCATCGGGGAACTGTGGGGCGCCTCCTCCGACCGGCTGCAGGAGGCGCTGACGGAGGCGGCCGGTGACGACGGCCTCGTGCTCGGGCATCTGGAGGCGGCGCTGTCCGCCAGGGCCCCGGAGGACGGGGCGCGGGGCGCGCTGGTCCGGGCCGCGGCCCGGGCGCTGCGCGGCCGCAGGGGTGGACGGCACGAACCGCTGCCCGTCATCGCCCGTCACCTCGCCGTCAGCGAACGGCACCTGCGCGACCTGTTCGCCGACGCGGTCGGCCTGTCACCCAAACACTTCGAACGCATCGAACGTCTCCGTGCGGTCCTCTCCCTGGCCTGTGCCGACGGTCCCCGCTGGGCCCGCCTGGCCGCGGCCACCGGTTACTACGACCAGTCCCACATGACGGCCGAGTTCCGTACGTTGATGGGCGTCACCCCGGCCGCCTTCTTCGAGGGCCGCCTCCCCGCCCTCCAGTCCTGCTGACCTCTCGACCCCGCCCGCGTTTCCTTATGCACCGCGTATATACCCCCGGTATATAGTCAGGCTCCATGACAGTCCCCCTGGCCCTCCTGGGCCTGCTGGATCGTGAGCCCAGCTACGGATACGACCTGAAACGCGCCTACGACACCTACTTCGGCAGGGGCAAGCCGTTGCCCTTCGGGCAGGTCTACTCGACGCTCGGCCGCCTGGCCAGGGACGGCAAGGTCACGGCCGGTCAGAGCGAGCCGGGCGACGGCCCCGACCGCAAGCGTTACGCGATCACCCCGCTCGGCAGCCAGGAGGTGGCGGTGTGGCTCGCCGAACCGGTGGCGGCCGAGCCGTTCCTGCAGACCGTCCTGTTCACGAAGGTCGTGCTGGCCCTGCTGCTCGGCCAGGACGCGCAGGGCTACCTCGACGCCCAGCGCGCCACGCACATGCGGCGCATGCGCGAACTGTCGGAGATCAAACGCGGTGACGCCCTCGTGGACACCCTGCTGGCCGACCACGCCCTGTTCCACCTTGAGGCCGACCTGCGCTGGATCGACGTGACCACGGCCCGGCTCGGCGCACTGGCGGAAACGGTGCGCAACGCATGACCGCCGCCATCGACGCCGTTCCCGTTCCAGGCCCACTGCTCGAAGCCCGTTCCGTGGACCGTGCCCACGGCCGGACACCGGCGCTGCGCGCGGCGAGCCTGTCCGTGGCGGCGGGGGAGATCCTGGCGATCATGGGGCCGAGCGGTTCTGGAAAATCCACCCTTCTGCACTGCCTGGCGGGCATCCTCACCCCCGACACGGGAGAGATCTGGTTCGACGGGCGGAGACTGGACCTCCTCAACGACGCCAGACGTTCCGAGCTGCGCCGTACGGCGTTCGGCTTCGTCTTCCAGTTCGGCCAGCTCGTGCCGGAGCTCACGGTGGCCGACAACGTCGCGCTGCCGCTGCTGCTCGGCGGAACCCGGCGCAAACAGGCCTACCGGCGGGCGGGGGAGGCGCTGCTGCGGCTGAAACTGGACGACCTGGGGGAGCGGCGCACCGGTGAACTGTCCGGAGGGCAGGCACAACGGGTGGCGATCGCCAGGGCCCTGGTGACGCGGCCCAAGGTGATCTTCGCGGACGAGCCGACCGGCGCGCTCGACTCCCTCTCCGGCGAGCAGGTCATGGAACTGCTCGTCGGCCTGGCCCGCGAGGAGGGCGTGACCGTGATCGTGGTCACCCACGACGCCCGGGTCGCCGCCTGCGCGGACCGGGAGGTCGTGGTGCGCGACGGCAAGGTCACCGACCCCTACGCGAGCGAGGCCGTCCGATGACGTTCCTGCTCGGCCTGCGGCTGTCGCTGCGCGGCGGCGGGCAGGCCGCCGTCAGGCTGGCGCTCGTCACCGTCGCCGTCGCGACGGGGGTGACGGTGCTGCTGGGCACGGTGGCGCTGTTCAACGCCTTCAGGACCACCGCGAACCGCCCGTGCTGGGAGTGCACGACCGGCTCCGCGCCAGGCGGCTGGGCGCTGGGCGCCACCCCGGGCGCCGTACTGTGGAACCACCGCCGGGACGTCTACGCGGGCCGCCCGATCAAACGGCTCGACGTCGCCGTCCTCGATCAGGGAACGGCCACGCCGACCGTGCCCGGCCTCACCGCCCTGCCCGCAGCCGGGCGGTACCACCTCTCACCCGCGCTCGCCGAACTGGTCGACGCCGTCCCGCGCGAGCAGCTCGCCGACCGCTTCCCGGGCGCCCGCGCGGGCCTGATCGGGCCGGCGGCGCTGTCCGGCCCCGACGACCTGGTCGTCGTCGTGGGCCGTACCCCGGCGGAACTGGCCGCCATGGCCGGAACCACGGCCGTCGACACCGTCGCCACCACCCCCGCCGACGACGAGACCACCGCCCTGTACGAGCACGGCTTCGGCATCGCCGCGGTCGGCCTGATCCTCCCGCTGCTCGTCCTCATCGGCACCGCCACCCGCCTGGCCGCGGCCCGTCGTGAGGCGCGTTTCGCGGCGATCAGGCTGGCGGGCGCCACCGCGCGGCAGATCAACGCGATCGCGTCGGCGGACGCGGCGCTCGGCGCGGCGGCGGGTGCGATCGCCGGCGTCCTTCTCTTCCAGGTGGTGCGGCCGGTCCTGGCGGGCGTCACGGTCACCGGTTCCCGTTTCTTCCCCGAAACGGTCGCGCCGACCGGGCCGCAGTACGCCGCCGTGCTCGTCGGTGTGCCGCTCGCCGCCGTCGGCGCCGCCCTGTGGTCGCTGCGCCGGGTGCGGATCACCCCGCTCGGTACGGCGCGCCGGGTGCGGGCCTCCGCCCCGGGATGGTGGCGGACGCTTCCGCTGCCGGCCGGGCTGGGGCTGTTCGCGGGCCCGGTGTTCGCCAAGGGCGGGGACCCGGACACGGTGCTCGTCGACGTGGGCCTGGCGCTGACCATGGTCGGCCTCGTGGTCGCCGGGCCGTGGCTGACGCTGCTGGCCGCGCGACTGACCGCCCGTGTCACCTCGGGAGCGGCGACGCTGCTGGCCGCGCGACGACTGGCGGCCGACCCGAAGGGAGCCTTCCGGTCGGTGAACGGCATCGTGCTGGCCGTCTTCATCGGCACGGCCGTCGCCGGTGTCGTCCCCGCGGTCGTCTCCGGCCAGAAGGCGGCGGGAGGCGGCACGCTGAACGAGGTCATGCGGGCCTCCTTCGGGTACGGCGAGGCCGCCGACGGCCTGCCGCTGCCGCCGGACACGGCGGCCGGGCTGCTGGCCGGGATACGCGCCCAGCCCGGCGTCACCGTGCTGCCGGTCTACCGCGGGACCGACGCGCCGCCCAGACCGGACGGGCCGCCGCCGTGCGACCCGGGGCCCGGTTGCCGGCCCGACTTCCTGCTCGGGCACGTGGTCGGCTGCGACGCCCTGACCGCTTTCCCGGCGCTCGGCCGGTGCGCCCCCGGCGTCCGCGAGGTGAAGGCCGACTTCAACCGGCTGCTGACCGGCGACAACATGCTCGCCGTCGATCGTCACCTGCCGATCGTGGACACCGACAACCCCGACACCTCCGCCGCCTCCGCGGGCCTTCCCCTGGCGGCGGTACTGGTCCGCGTGGAGGACCCGGCCGTCCGTGAACGAGTCCGCACGCTGCTCACCCCGTACGTCGCCGCCTCCGGCAGTACCGAGACGCCGCAGACGTTCGCCGAGGTCGCCCAGGCCCGCGCGGTGCTGCTGGAACAGGCGGAACGCGCCGCGCTGGCCGTCGTCTCGCTGACCCTGCTGGTGGCGGGATGCGGTCTGCTGGTCTCGGTCGCGGGAGGGGTGGTCGAGCGCAGGCAGCCGTTCACCCTGCTGCGGCTGGGCGGCACGCCGACACGGACCCTGTCCAGGGTGGTGCTGCTGGAGACGGCGGCCCCCGTGGTACTGGCCGCCCTGGTGGCCGCCGCCGCGGGCCTCGGTGTGGCCAAGCCGTTGATCGACCGGCTGGCGATCAGGAACGTGTCGGTGGCGCTGCCGGGCCCCGCCTACTTCCTGACCGTCGGCGGCGGTCTGCTGGCCGCCCTGCTGGTGATCCTCGCCGGTCTGCCACTGCTCAAGCGTGTGACCGCACCCGACAACGCCCACTTCGAACAGGACCCCCGATGATCATCACACGTGTCCGGCGGCTGGCCGTACCGCTCCTGGCCGCGCTGACCGGTGCGCTTCTCGTGGCGGTGCCCGCGCCGGTGCGGGCGGAGGAGGGCCGCTACTCCGCCGACATCAGGCGTACCGAGTACGGCATCCCGCATATCCAGGCGAAGGACCACGGCGGTCTCGGCTACGGCTACGGCTACGCCTTCGCGCAGGACAACCTGTGCGTCATGGCCTCGTGGGTGCTCACCCTGCGCGGCGAACGCTCGCGGTACTTCGGCGCGGAGGCGATGTCCGACGACCCGATCGACCCGGTCTCCAACCTGGCCAGCGACGTGTACTACAAGGGGATCCAGGCGTCGGGCACGTTACGCCGGATACTCGCCCGGCCCGCGCCGCACGGCCCCGGAGCCGAGCTGCGCGCCCTCGTGGACGGTTACGTCGCCGGGTTCAACCGGTACCTGGGCGAGACGGGTGTGGACCGGCTGCCCGACCCCACCTGCCGGGGCAAGGAATGGGTCGGGCCCATCACGGCCACAGATGTCTGGACGAACCTGCTCGACCTCGCCCGGCTGGGCGGCGGCTCCTCGTTCAAGGAGGCCATCGCCGCCTCGGGACGGACGTCGGAGCAGGGAGAGGACCGGCCGGTCAGGAGAGGGCCGTCCGCCCCCGGCAGCAACGCCTACGCCATCGGGCGTGAGGCCACCCGCGACGGCGCCGGCATGCTGCTGGGCGACCCCCACTTCCCGTGGAACGGCAGCCGCCGTTTCTACCAGGTCCACCTGACCATCCCGGGTGTGCTCGACGTGTCGGGCGGCAGCCTGTACGGCACGCCCATGGTCCAGATCGGCCACAACGCCACCGTGGCCTGGACGCACACCGTCTCCCACGCCCAGCGGTTCACGCTGTACCGGCTCGAACTGGCTCCGGGCCTGCGCACCTCCTACCTGGTCGACGGGCGGCCGGAGCCGATGGGCAGGCAGGAGGTGTCGGTCACCGTCCGGGACGCCCGGGGCGGGACCCGCGCCGTCACCACCACCCTGTACACCTCCAGGTACGGCCCGGTGCTGGCCACCGGCTGGACCGGGAAGGAGGCGCTCGCCCTGGCCGACGTCAACGCCGCCAACCTGCGCTTCGCCGACGAGTGGCTGGCCATGGGCGCCGCCCGCGACCTCACCGAACTGCGCCGGGCACAGGACACCTACCAGGGCATGCCCTTCGTCTACACGCTCGCCGCCGACTCCAGGGGCGAGACGTACTTCGCCGACGCCTCTGTCGTGCCGCACGTCACCGACGAACAGGCCGAACGCTGTCGCGCCGGGGACGACCCCGAGGCGCTCGTCCTGGACGGCTCCACATCGGCGTGTCTGTGGGGCCGGGACGCGGACGCGATCGAACCGGGCGTCTTCGGCCCCGCCGCCCAGCCCAGGCTGACCCGCGCCGACTACGTGACCAACGCCAACGCCAGCCCCTGGCTGACCAATCCGAAGGCCCCGCTCACCGGCTATCCGCGCGTCTACGGTGACGTCCGTACCGAACGGGACCTGCGCACCCGGGTCGGCCTCGACATGGTCGCCCAGCGGCTTTCCGGCGGCGACGGGCTCGGCGCCCCCGGCTTCACGCTGGAGACCCTGCAGCGGACGGCCGTCGGCAAGCGCAACCTGAGCGCCGAACTGCTCCGCCCGGACCTGCGCGCGCTGTGCCGGGTCAGGCCGGTGATGACCGCGAGCGACGGTGGGAAGGTCGACGTCCGCCGGGCCTGCGCCACGCTGGCGGCCTGGGACGGACGGGCCCGCCTCGACAGCCGTGGTGCCATCCTGTGGCGTGAGTTCCTGCAGAACCTGAACCGCCCGCACAGACGGTCAGAGGCGGCTGACCCACGGAAGAGCTGGTGGAAGGTGCCGTTCGACCCCGCGCACCCGCTCACCACGCCACGCGGACTCGACGTCGCCGACCCGCTGGTGGCGACCGCGCTGGCCGACGCCGTACGGTTCTTCACCGCCAACGACATCCCGCTGACGCTCACGCCGGGTCAGGCCCAGCGCTACGGCGCCGTCCCGGTGCCGGGCTGTACGGAGGGGGAGGGGTGCTTCGACCGGATTCGCACCGGCGGCCCGCTGGGTGAGCAAGGGCGTTACCCGGACGTGAACACCGGCTCCAGCTTCCTGATCGCCGTGGAGCTGACGCCGGCCGGGCCGCGCACCCGTACCGTGCTGACGTACTCGCTGTCGGCCAACCCGGCCTCGCCGCACCACACCGACCAGACCGAGCTGTTCTCCCGCGGCCTGTGGGTGACGGAACGGTTCACCGAGGCCGAGATCAGGGCGTGTCCGGAGCTGACGACGACGTCGTTGCGGTAGGTCCCAGGTCCCTGACGAACACGATCCCGTCGTTGTCCGCCAGATGGGCCGGATCAAGGGGGAAATAACCGAAATATGGGGACACGCGGGGGGTGAGCCGTGTGTCCCCGAGGGCGGAGACCAGGTCACGGGCGCCGACGACGGACCGCTCTTCGGAGAGCCCGTACAGCAGGCCCTCGACGGTCTCCGGAGGAGGGGTGCCCACCCCCCGGTGCCGGAGCGTGCCGAGAGCCGTCGCGAGGAAGGCGTACTCCTCTCCCAGGCGCGCGCTCACGAGGGCGCCCGCGCTCCACCACTCCAGGTTCAGGGCACCCAGCCGCATCGTGCTCCGCTCCCGCTGGAGATGACGGTTGTGGGCGTGGACCAGTACCGGCCCCCGTTCGGCGAGAGCGAAGAGGTTGGCGGCCATCATCGCGTCGCGCAGGCCGATCAGCCTCGTCATCCGGCCCGGCGAGGTGTCGGCCATCCAGGAGTGGTAGAGCAGCAGGCCGGTCGCGGTGCGCCCGTACAGGCGCGCCCGCTCCCACTCCTCCCGCGATGACGTCGCGATCAGGTCCGGCGTCTGCGCGTCGAGCAGCGCGACCAGGTCGTCGGCGAGCAGCCGCAGCCGTACGGCCTCCTCGGACCGTCCGACCGAGTGGGACGGGTCCATCATCGCGGCGGGGTCGGTCCACCGTTCGTCGGCGCCGAGTAACCGGTCGAGTGTCTCCCCGGTGCAGGCGAGCAGGCCGGCGTCCACCCGGGCCGCGAGGTAGGTGTGGAGCGCGGTGAGGGCGGGCCGGGGGCTCGCGGCGCCACTGATCTCCAGCGGGCCGTCGAACCCGGCGAAACGCAGTCGTTCGGCGGCGGGCCTGTCTTCGTTGTGGGCGCGCATCCGGCGCACGAGTTCGCGGTTGGCCGGGGACGCGCCGAAGCCGTGGCTGAATCCGCGTTCCATGACCTCGTCGAGAGTGCCCGCTCCCCCGGTGACGTAGTCGTCGACGACCAGCCCCGCCAGGCAGTCGCTCTCGATCGCGATCGTCCGGTAACCCTCCTGTTCGACGAGCCGCTCGAAGAGGTCGTTGCGCAGATCGAGCAGGACATCCTCGCCGTGGGTCGGCTCCCCGAGGGCGAGCAGCCGTGGCGGGGAGGGGAACAGCCCCATGACGGACTCCACGGGACGCACGACGCCCCTGACATCAGCAACCATGCCTTAAACGGTATCGTTGATCACTCTGTTGAGACTTTCCACGACAATGGCAGGGTCCCTGAAGGGAAACCCTCAAAGCGGGCTCAAGGCCCCTTCCCTGCGCGGGGCGTGGCCCGGCCGGTACCCAACCGGTCGCCTCATCACGGAGTTCAGGACCCCGCAGCCCCTCTGGTGGGAAAAGCTGAAGGCCGTCAGCGCGTCCACGCTGCTGGTCGGCGGCGGGCCGAGCAGCCACGTCTCGCCGGACACGCTGGCCAGGGTGTGCGAGATCATCGGAGACTGCCGCCTGGTGACCGTCGAGGACGCCGGGCACCGCGTGCACAGCCTCAAACCGGAGGAGTTCTGGTCGGTCACGGCTCCCTTCCTCCTGACGGACAACCCGGGGGACGGCCAGGCGGACGGCCTGGAGGAAGGCGGCGTGACAGACGGCTGACAGCGCACTGAGTGCGGTCTGTGCGCGGAGGGGCCGAGGGTGGGGACGTCCATCCTCGAAAGGAACAGTCCGATGCCTCGTAATCTCCTCCCGCACGACCGTGCCGTACGGCGCCGCCGCCCGCGCGTGGCCGCCGCGCTCGCGCTGGCGGCGAGCCTGGTCGCGAACTCCGTGGCCCTGGCGTCCCCGGCCGCCGCGACCCAGAGCAGCGCCTCCCAGACCGGTGACGAGGCGCGAAGCGCCCAGCTGAGGCGGCTGGCACGCGAACTGGTCGCCGCCGGAGCGCCCGGCGTGATCGCACGGATCGACGACGGCGACGGCCGACCGGTCGAGATCGCCGAACAGGCCTCCTGGACGAGGAGGGACCACCTGCTCAAGGCGGGGGACGAGGTCCGGATGGGGTCCAACACCAAGACCATGATGGCCACACTCGTGCTGCAGCTGGTCGCCGAGGGCAGGGTCGCCCTGTCCGACCCGGTGGAGAAGTGGCTGCCGGGCAGGGTGCCCAACGGCAGGACGATCACGCTGCGCATGCTGCTGAACCACACCGCCGGCCTGTTCGACTACACCGAGGACCCCGCGCTCCGGCCGTCGATCCTCGGCAGGGACCGGCGGCGATGGACCCCGGAGAAGCTGCTCGCCGTGGGCGTGAAGCACGACCCGCTGTTCGCGCCCGGCACGAAATGGTCATACAGCAACACCAACTACGCCGCGATCGGCGCCGTTCTCGAACGGGTCACCGGGACGAGCCTGGCGAACCTTGTCCGGGACCGGATCGCCCGGCCGCTCGGCCTCAGGCACACCTACTACGCCACGGACTCCACCTGGCGCGGGCCGTACGCCCGCGGCTACGAACCGGACGCCGCCCACATGCCGCCGACGGTGCCCGCCGGGCTCAGGAACTTCGCCGGGACCCGTCACGACGGGCACGTGGACGTCTCGGGCAACGACCCCGGGTGGGGAGGACCGGCCGGGGCGATGGTCTCGACCGCACAGGACTGGGCCCGCTTCTCCACCGCGCTGATGTCCGGCAAGCTGCTGCCCGCCGCCCAGCTCGCGCAGCTGCGCGCCACCGTGCCGGTCGACCCCCGGGAACCGGACGGTGCCGGCTACGGGCTCGGCGTCCAGACCAGCGCCACCCCGTGCGGCACGTTCTGGGGCCACGACGGCGGCATCCCCGGCTACCTCACCACCAACGTCACCGACCGCGCCGGTGGCCGTACGGCGACCCTCATCGTCCTGGCGGAGTCCTGGGCCGAGTACGGGAGCGACCCGAAGCTCGCCAAGGCGGCCCAGGCGTTCCAGCTCGCGGCGATCTGCGCCATGTTCGGCAAAGCCGCCCCGGCTCACACCGGCTGACCCGCACGGCCGACCCCGGCGGAGGTGACGACCGAGGACACCAGCCGCTCGGCCTCGGCGCGTGACGTCGCCGCGCCCACGGCGTAGGCGGCCGTGAACCCGGCGGCTCCCAGGACGGCGGTGACCCGCCGCTCGACCGTCCGCGCGTCCGCGTCACCGGGATCGTCCCGCCCCCGCAGTACGGCGGCGGCCCCGAGCAGCCGTCCGGCCCGCTCCGCCCGGTTCCGGCACAGCTCGATCGCGGCGGTCGCGACCGCGATCGAGGCCGCGACCGGCGTGTGCCAGGCCAGCGTCAGGCGCACCGCCGGGTGGTCGAGCCGGCGCGCCGCCTCGTCGGGCGCCCCCTCCGCGACGTCCACCTGGGCGAGCACGGCCAGCAGCAACGCGGTCAGGTGCGGGGTCGCCCGGCCGGGCGGAGCCTCGGTCAGACCGGCCTCGGCGTGTTCGCGGGCGGCCCCCGGCCGTCCGGCCTGCCACTCCAGCCGTGCCAGGCCGAGACACACCTGGGCCTGTGACTCCGCGGACCCGGCCCGGCCCGCCTGGGCGAGCAGGTCCGTCAGCAGCCGTCGCCCGCCGTCCGCGTCACCGGTCTGGGCGAGACGCAGCGCGGTGGCGACCTCACTCTCCATCGTGTGCTCGGGCATGCCGAGCTCCCGGAAGTGCCGGGTGGCCCGCTCGGCCAGCACGGGCGAGGCCGGTTCGCCGGCCCGCTGCGCCGCCGAGTTCAGGGTGCTCATCGTGGTCGCCAGCCCCCACCGCTCGCCGAGCTCCTCGAAACCGGTCAGCGCGTGCGACAACAGATGTCTCGCCTCCACGGCCCGCCCGGTGTTCATGGCCAGCACGCCCCGGACCAGCAGGGTCAGCGACCGGCTCCACGGATCGGTCTCCTCGTCGGGGGAGCCGGGGATGTCCGGTGCGCCCGCGCCTATGGCGAGCACCAGCCGGGCCATCCTCAGGACGGGGTGGGTGCCGGAGGCCTCTTCGAGCGCCTTCCCGATCCGGTCGAAGGCCTCCTTCGCCTCCTCCGGCTCGCCGACGGCCTCGACGGTGGCCAGTGCGTGCGCGACGACCACCAGCGCGCGGGCCTGCGGCTCCGCCGGACCACGAACCTGGAGCACCCGGTCGAGCAGGTCGAGTGACTCCGGTGGATGGTCCCGAAGGAACCAGAACCAGCACAGCGCGACACCGAACCGGACCGCCAGACCGGCGTCGCCCGACTCGGCCGCCCAGCGGATCGCGGCCGACAGGTTGTCCCGCTCCGCGGACAGCCGTACCAGCCAGCGAAGCTGCTCTGAGGTGCGCAGATGTAGGTCGGCGGACTCGGCCGTCCGCAGGAGGAAGGCGACGTGCCGCCCCCGTACGGCCTCCACCTCGCCCCGCTCCGCCAGACGCGCCAGGCCGTACTCCCTGATGGTCTCCAGCACGCGGTAGCGCGGCTCGACCGGGTCGGCGGACTCCACCGGGTGCAGCAGGGACTTGTCGACCAGCGCCGCCAGCGACTCCCGCACCTCACCCAGCCCGCCGACGGCCTCCGCCGCGTCCTCGGCGAAGGTGCCGGGCACGACCGACAACCGTTCCAGCAGCGTCCGCTCGTCGGAGCCGAGCAGGTCCCAGCTCCAGGCCACCGCCGCGCCAAGCGTCCTGTGCCGTGGCAACGCCGTACGGCTGCCGCCGGTGAGCAGCCGGAAGCGGTCGTCCAGCCGCGCCGCGACCGCCTCGACCGGCAGGGCGCGCAACCGCGCCGCGGCCAGTTCGATCGCCAGCGGAAGGCCGTCCAGACGGCGGCAGATCTCGGTCACCGCGGTCAGCGCGCCACCCTCGGGGGCGAAGTCCGGCCGGACCGCGGCGGCCCGGTCGTGGAACAGGCGGACCGCCGCGCAGGCACGGGCCCGCTCGGGGCTCGCCCCAGGTTCGGGGAGTTCCAGCGGGAGCACCGGATGCAGGGTCTCACCGTCGATCCGCAGGGGTTGCCTGCCGGTGGCCAGCACCCGCAGGCCCGGACAGCGGGCGAGCAGGGTCCCGGCGAGCGTCGCGACGGCCTCGATCACGTGCTCGCAGTTGTCCAGCACCAGCACCAGGTCGTCGTCCGCGAGCGTCTCGGCCAGGTGGTCCGGGACGTCCTCCCGGGTGACGGGCCGGGACGGCACACCCTCCCGGCGGCTCCGCAGCAGGTCGAGCACCACGCGGGGCACGTCGTCCGCGGCGACCGGGGCCAGCGGGACGAACCACACCCCGCCGGGCGGCGAGAGCCGTCGGCCGACGGCGTTGGCCAGCCGGGTCTTCCCCGCTCCGCCGGGGCCGACCAGGGTGACCAGCCGGACGCGGCCGAGCAACCCGACCACCCGGCGGACGTCCTCGTCGCGGCCGACGAAGCTGGTGAGCGGGACGTCCAGGTTTCCGTGCGACCGGCGGGGGCCGGGAGACGTGCCGCGCAGCACCGCCAGGTGGGCCTGCTGAAGGTGCGGTCCCGGATCACCGCCGAAACCGTCCGCGAGCAGGTCACGGATCCGCTGGTAGGCGGCAAGGGCCTCGGCGCCCCGGCCGCTCAGCGCCAGGGCCCGGATCAGCTGGGCCTGCAGCCGTTCCCGCAGCGGGTGCGCGGCGGTCAGCGACTCAAGCTCGGCGACAAGGCCGGGCTCCACGCCCAGCGCGAGGTCGGCCTCGATCCGGTCCTCCAGGGCGGACAGCCTGGCCCGTTCGAACCGCTCCGCCTCGGCGTCGGCGAACGGCGCCTCACGCACGTCCGCCAGAGCGGGACCGCGCCACAGTTCCAGGGCCTCGCGCAGGGTCGCGGCGGCCTCGGCGGGCCGGGACCGCGCGTACGAGTCGCGCCCCTCGCGGGCCAGCCGTTCGAACCGGACGGCGTCGACCGCCTCCGGCTCGACGGCCAGCCGATATCCGGCGGGCCCCAGGGTGAGCAGCCCGGGGTCGCCCAGGACACGGCGCAGCCGGGAGACCAGC
Source organism: Streptosporangium sp. NPDC000239 (assembly GCF_040300765.1). Classification (NCBI taxonomy): domain Bacteria; kingdom Bacillati; phylum Actinomycetota; class Actinomycetes; order Streptosporangiales; family Streptosporangiaceae; genus Streptosporangium; species Streptosporangium sp. NPDC000239. Next base: position 214,077 of record NZ_JBEPEI010000011.1, read on the forward strand.
GACTGCAGCGCACGCTGGGGGTCCTCCGGCGCCTCCGCACCCCACGGTTCGCCCCACAGCGCCTCGACCAGGGTCGCGGGCCGTACGGCACGCCCGGCGTCCAGCGCCAGCCGGGCCAGCAACGCCCGAAGCCGCGCGCCTCCCACCTGTGCGGGACCGGAGGGGGTGTCCAGCACCAGTGGGCCGAGGACACCGACGCGCACCCGTTCACTCGCCATGACCAGCAGTCTGCCAAACCGGCACATCACGACCGGCCCCTGAGGCGTACGCCGATGACGGTAAACCGGACCGTGCCTCGGCGATGCCCGCACAGGTCGTTGTCGTACGGCTCCGCGTCGGGTCCCTCGGCGAAGACGCCGGTCGGCCTCCCGCTCCTCCGCCAGGCTCCGGCGAACAACCGCCCGCCGTCGGGTGCCCGACGGGAACGGTCCCCTTCGAGGACTCCCGGGGCCGGTGACCGTTTGCGAACGCCGCCCGTTTGTTTACCGGTCACCACAATTAACACGAGGAAATGAAGGGCATAAGGAAAACCGCACCGGCGGAGCCGGTAAGCAATTGACACGGAGCCGGACGCCCGGATTGTCCCGGGACGGGCTCCGGTCGTCGTAACGAGAAAGGATGATATTCATGGAAGAAACAGCGGAAAAGCCGCGGAAGAAACTCTCGCTGGACCGGGAGACGGTGCGCAACCTCAATGACCCCATCCTGAGCACGCAGGGATGGAGTCTGTGGACGTGCGACGACGCCGGCTCCGAGCATGAGATTCAGGGCGAGCGGGTCAAGTAGACGAAAACGGTGGGTCGGCGTTGAATCTGAAACCGGTTCCACGTGTCTCACGTGGTGACTTCCGGCCGGCACGCCTCGCCGGCCTTCCTCAGGTGGTCGTGGACAATGTCTCCGGATGGCGGGCCGTCAAGAGCTGGAACAGCGCCTACCTCAAGTCCGTGGCAGGCCACCGCGAGGTCGCCGTGCGAGAGACGAACGGCCCACCCAGCAATATTTTCCAGAATCTGGCCCGCGGCGGGCGTACGTCTTTCGGTGATTATCTGGACTGGGTGGTGGAAACCGCGCACGACCTACGGCCTGTCACCGAAAGACACGCCGACGTCCGCGCCATCACCAAGGCGGTCGCCGCCAGCGGCTTCGAGGACTCCTATTACCTCGACGCGAAGCTGAGCCAGTTGTCAGAGAGGCTCGCCGCCGACGCGCCGGCCCCGGACTGGTTCCGCGCCTCCCCGGTGGACACCAATCTGTGGTGCGGCGTCCTGGGCACCTCCTCCGGACTGCACTGCGATGTGACTCCCAACTGCAACGTCCAGGTGATCGGCCGCAAGCATTTCGTTCTGTTCCCGCCCTCGCAGTCCCGGCTGGTGTACCGCATTCCCCGGATCACCCACTGCCGCTTCGACCCCAACGTTCCGGACTTCGACAGGTTCCCGCTCGCACGGCGGGCGTCTGGCTGGCAGTGCACTCTGCGGCCGGGGGAGTCGCTCTACATCCCGGTCGGCTGGTATCACCAGGTGACGGTGGTGACGCCGTGGGCGCTGAACGTCAACTTCTTCTGGCCGCGTCCGTTTCCGCAGGGCGTCATGACGCCGTCGCTGTGGCGGTTCCTGCTCCGGCGGGGGGCGGCCCGGGTGAGGCGGCTGCTGCGGGGATGACGGGTGCAGAGGAGGAGCCGGCCTGGCGGCCTGCGGAGTTCTTCGTGCTCCGCACACCGTACCTTCCGCTGGACGCGTTGTTCGCGCTGGGCGGTGACGGCCTGGTGGAGACGGATTTCTCGCATGAGCGTGCGACGGCGGAGCACGCGCGTGCCCTCGACCGGCTGCGGGCGCTGTGCCTGCGGCCCGATGTGCGCGAGGCCCTGTGGGTGGCCTCACCGTCGCTGGAGGGGCGGCTGGACGGCTGGGCGCGTGACCCGCGGGGCGGGTTCAGGATCGGCCATGGTCTTCTTCGGTATGTCGCGCGCATGGCGGGGCGCCCGACGCCGTTCGGGCTTTTCGCCGGGTGCTCGCTCGGGACGGTCGGTGAGGAGACCCGGCTGCGCCTCGCGAGCCGGGAGGCCTACCGCCGCCACACGAGTTTGGACGCCCGATATCTCGCTGCCCTGGCGGAGTCCCTGCAGCGGGATCCGGCCCTGCGGCCGCGGCTCAGGTATCTGCCGAACTCCAGCGTCTACCGGGCGGCCGGGCGTCTGAGGTACACCGAGACGCGCCCTGCCGGCGCCGGGACGTCGTACCATCTGGTGGCCGTCGAACCGACGGCCCACCTGGAGGCCGTGCTTGAGCGGGCCGCGGGCGGGGCCCTGCCCGGAGAGCTGGCCTGCGCCGTCGGCGCCGTCGACCCCGAGGTCGGCCGGGACGAGGCGCTCGACTTCGTGGACCGGCTGATCGACGCGCAGCTCCTGGTCTGCGAACTCGGTCCCACGGTGAGCGGGCCCGAGCCGGTCGACGACCTCCTTGACCGGCTGGACCGGGCGGGCGGAGAGCGCGCCCGGCCGGTCGTCTCGGCCCTGCGCCGGGCCCGGACCATGCTCGCGGGTTTGGACGAGTCGCCGCCGGGGGCCGATCCGGAGCATTACCGCGAAGTCGCCGCGGCGCTTCCGGCCCTGGCCGAGGTCCCGGTCTCCTTCCACGTCGATCTCACGAAGCCCGCCGGGACGACACTGGGACGAGACGTGCTCGCGGAGATCGAACGCGGGGTGCGTCTGTTGCGCCGCGTCGGCGCGGGGCGGCGCGGCGACCCTCTGGCCCGCTTCCGTGAGGCGTTCCTCAACCGGTACGACCGGCGCGAGGTGCCGCTGTGCGAGGCCTTGGACGACGAGATCGGTGTCGGATTCCCCGCTGACGGCCCGTTCGGGGCGGCACCGGCTCCGCTGCTGGACGATCTGGCGTTCCCGGCTCCTCCACGGGCCGAGGACACTCGGCTCAGCAGGCGGGACGCGCTTGTCACGCGCTGGCTGGCCGAAGCCGCGTGCGCGGGCGTGGCGGAGCTGTCGCTGGGCGAGGCCGAGGTGCGGGCCCTTGAGGAGGCGGGCGAGGCAGCCTCGCCGCCGGACTCCTTCGGGGTCGTCGCCACGATCATCGCGGCCGACGAGGACGAGGTGGCCGCGGGACGCTACCGCATCATGTTGTCCGCGGTGGGCGGTCTGTCCGGAACCACGCTGATGGGCCGGTTCTGCCGGCGTGACGACCGGTTGCTCCGCCATCTGCAGCGGCACCTACGGGCCGAAGAGGCGCTGCGACCGGAGGCGGTCTACGCGGAGATCGTGCATCCCGTGCCGGGCAAGGTGGGCAACGTCCTGGTCCGGCCGCGCCTTCGCGAGTACGAGATCGTCTACCTCGGCCGACCGGCCGCGCCGGAGCGGCGAATGCCCCTCGACGACCTCACGGTCTCCGTCACCGGCGAGCGGGTGGTGCTTCGCTCGCGTTCGCTCGGCCGCGAGGTTCTGCCCCGGCTCACGGTCGCGCACCGCTTCGACGGAGCCGGCAGCCCGGCCTTGTATCGCTTCCTGTGCCACCTGCAGCGCCAGGGGAAGGCGGGCGGGCTGTCCTTCTCGTTCGGAGGCCTGGACGACGCGCCCTATCTGCCGAGGGTCACCGCCGGCCGGCTGGTGCTGTCCCGGGCCCGCTGGCGTCTGTCGGACGCGCAACTGGCGTCCCTGGAGGGCCCGACGGCCGCCGCCCGCTTCGCCGCGGTTCAGGATCTGCGACGCCTGCTTCGCCTGCCGCGATGGGTCGCGGTCGTGGACGCGGATCGGAGACTGCCCATCGACCTGGACAACCCCCTCTTCGCCGACATGGCCGTCCACCTGTTCCGCGAGCACCGGCCGGTGCGGCTTGAGGAAGTGTTCTTCGGGCCGGACGAGGTGCCCGCGACGGGACCGGAGGGTCGTTTCGCGCACGAGATCATCGTGCCGTTCCTGCGCACGAGCGCTCCCGAGCCCACTGCCGGTACCCCGGCGCGCCAGGAGAGGCCGCTCACCCGAAGTTTCCCGCCCGGATCGCCCTGGCTCTACGCCAAGCTGTACAGCGGCCCGGTCGGTGCCGACACCATACTCCAGCAGGTCGTGCGGCCCCTGGTGCGCGCGGCGGTGTCCGACGCCTCAGTCGACCGCTGGTTCTTCGTCCGGTACGCCGATCCCGACCCGCATCTGCGGCTGCGGCTGCACGGCGATCCCGGCCGCCTGATGAACGAGGTGCTGCCCGCGCTGCTCGCCGCCTGCGCGCCGTTCCACGCCGAGGGCACACTCTGGCGGATCCAACTGGACACCTACGAACGCGAGGTCGAACGCTACGGCGGAGCCGACGGGATCGTTCTGGCCGAACGGCTGTTCCACGCCGACAGCGACGCCGCGCTCAAGGTGATCGGGGAGACTCCCCGCGACATGGACGCACGCTGGCGGCTGGCGCTGGTCGGTCTCGACCGGCTGCTCGACGATCTGGGCCTGGACCTGGCCGGGCGGCTCTCCGTCAGTACGGCGGCACGTGATCGTTTCCGCCGCGAATTCGGTGCCGACACCGCCTTCGCCCACCGGCTCGGCGCCCGCTACCGGCGGGAGCGGACGCGACTGGAGTCGCTCCTGGCCGCACCGGATCATCTGTACCGGGCACGCTCCGAGGCGTTGCGTCCCATCGCCGGCGACCTGGCGGCGTGCGCGGGGGCCGGCCGGCTCACCCGTCATGCGACCGCCCTCGTCGGCAGCTTCCTGCACATGCACGCGAACCGGATGCTGCCCGCCGCCGCGCGCGCCCAGGAACTTGTCCTCTACGACTTCCTCAGCCGCTGGTACCGCTCGCGCGTGGCCCGGACTCTCATCGAGGCCGCGACAGAAGCACCGCGTCGTGCCACCGGCCGGTCTCATCGAATCCAGCGGTGACGAACATGTCGGCGTACCGCGGGTTGAGGTACATGACGTAGAAGTCCCGGGGAGCCTCGGCGAGCGATTCGAGAATGCGCTCCACGACCGCGCGCATGGTCTCGGCACCGAACGGATGGAAGAAGTAGGCGACGGTCACGGACGTCGGGACGGCGAAGGACCCGGCGTCCGCGCACGTGACGCTCAACGCGCAGGGACGGCGGCGGCCGAACCTGGCGATGTTCGCGTTCGCGATCGCGCACAGCTCCGGCGACGATTCCACCCCGATCGCCGCGGCGAAACCGTGTCTCGCGGCGAGCATGAGCACCCGTCCTTTTCCCGCCCCGAAATCCACGAACACCCGCCCGTCGGTGGTCAACGGGGCGTTTCGCAGCATCTCCGCGAAGAGCAGCGGATTGGTGCCCTCGTGCGCGGTCGCGCAGCCGGGCGGCTCCAGAGAGGTGTCGGTCCCGTGCCGGACGTCGAACAGAAGCTCATGCGAGACCAGCCGCATCGTCCGGACGACACCGTATCTCCGTCGCGCGGCGGGAAACGAACGTGTGATGAGCCGGAACTGCCCGGCGAGCCGACCCAGCATCGCGCGCCCAGCCCTCCCGCCGCGACCGTGAACGTCACCTCATCCTGTCAGGGGCGTCGAGCCGAGTCCCGGGGAAACGCCGAGACGCCGCCCACGGCCCGGCGGCCCGTTCCTGCCCTGCGCACGTGTGGCGGGAGGCAGCCGCGAGTCGGTCGGCCTGCGGTCCGATTCCCTGTAGTAAGGTCCGACCTTGTCGGACACTCTCGGTCATGGGATGACTACTTGCTGTATTGGGCGCTGTGTTCCGCGCGTATGGACAGCCCCGGCGCCCATCGACGGTCACCGCTGCCTGGCCGCCTTCAGGAAGGACGTTCCCTGTGAACCTCAGCAACCCCGTCGGTGCCCACCGGCCGCGTGTCCGGCGCACCGCGGTCACCGCGTGCCTTATGTCGGCCGTCCTGACCGCCACGGTCTTCGCCCCCGCCTCGTCCGCGTTTCCGGTCACCGGACCGGCAGCGGCCTCGGCAGTACTTTCCGCGCAGGTCGAACCACAGCAAGAGGTGCCTGAACTCGATGCCCCGGGCGCCGCCGAACCCGTGACGTATCCGCCGGACCATCGCACCCGCCCCACATCGGGCACCTTCGTCTTCACCGCCCCTCCGCACACCCGCATCACGCGCCTGGAGATGAACTGCCGCCCCCGGCCCTGCGCGGAGGCGATCGCCACCGATGGCTCCACCGCCACCGCCCGCACGGGCCCCGGGCGCTGGCGCTGGAACGTGCCGGTACGGGTCTGGCTTCAGGCCGCCGCCAACGCCCCCATGCAGCGGGCCCGTTACAGCGGAAACCTGAGCGTCGACGGTGAGCGGCAACCACTCGACGTGGTCATCACCGAGGGGAGGCAGGGTCTGTTCGGCATCGTCCGTGAGGACGCCCCCAACAACAGCGGTGCGCTGGTGTCCGACGTGGTGCCGGGCAGCCCTGCCGACAAGGCCGGGATCCGGCCCGGTGACGTCATCGTCTCCTTCAACGGCAGGGTCATCACCAATGCCAGGGAGCAGAGTGCCGCCCGTGTCGGAGTGTTGCGCGCGGGAGCCGTCGTCCCCGTCACCTACCGCAGGCCCGACGGCGGCGTCAGAACCGCCGAAGTCACCCTGGTCGACACCCTTTGAAATTCTTCGAGGTGGATGCCCGGTTCCCCGAGGCCGCCAAGATGGAAAGCCCGTGGGCGGAGGCGAACAAGCTTCTGAGGGTGCGGAAGCTTACAACCGGCTGAAGTCCTGTTCGGCCTCCGAGGTCGCCTCGATGATCGAGAGCGTGTCGCGGCGGTACACCGACACGCACGGCGCCTTGATCGTCGGGTTCGCCTTCGCGTACATGCTGGACTTCAAGCTGAGGCCGAGGCTGAAGAACATCGGCTCGGCGAAGCCGTACCGGCCGACGGCCGGCAAGGACAAGAACTGGCCCCACCTGGCGCCGACGCTGTCCACCAAGACGATCGACTGGCAGCAGTACGACCAGATCGTGAAGGACGCCACCGCCCTGCACGCTGGGCATCGCCGAGGCCGAGCGGGTCTCGCGCCGCCCCACCCGCGGCGTACCGGATGGTCAGCACGTCGGCGATCTGTGCCGGAGACCACTTCCGTGTCAATTCTGTCCGTGTTGCTGCGGGGGATGCGCGGGCCCGGACAGCCGCCCGGCCTCCGCTCAGCTCTTCCGGTCGCTCAGGACGCAGAACTCGTTGCCCTCCGGGTCGAGGAGGGTCACCCAGTGCTGCTCCTCCTGCCCGTTGTTGGCGCGCCGGGCACCGAGCGAGAGCAGCCGGGCGACCTCGGCCTCCTGGTCGTCAGGGCGGAAGTCGGGGTGGAGCCGGTTCTTCGACGTCTTGCCCTCGGGGACGGGCACGAAGAGCAGCCCCGGCATCCGGTCCGGCTCAGGCCGGATCTCGATGATCTCCTCGGATGCGTCGACCACCACCCAGCCGAGAGCCTCTGCCCACCAGCGCCCGAGAGCGACGGGGTCGGCGGAGTCGACGATGATCTGTTCCCATTCCAGTGCCATGGGCCTGAGCATAGACAGGACCGGCGGCCGTCCCTCCGTGAAGGAGCGGGCCGACTTGTGTACTCCTGTGAGAACCAGGTGGAGCACGAGCCGTCCGGAGACTCGGCAACCGCGGCGTCCGACCGTTCCGGTTATGGCCTCCGAGGATCTGGGACGGCCGTGTCGCGGGGTCTTGGGAAGACGCGGACGAATCTTCGTCAGCTCCCGGAGATGGTGCCTCTCCACTTCCAGCCTGGTTTCGGGCCGACATGGACACGTCAGTACCTGGAGGCCCGCGTAGCGGACTGACGACGTCAGGTCGCGACGCCTATGGAGCCGGTTCCGGGGGAGTGGCGGGGGCGCGGAGTTCCGCTGTCACCGCGCGTTCCCTGAGCTGGGCGGCCTCCAGGCGCAGAGCCTCCATCTGCTCCCGCAGGTCGGAAAGCCTCACCTGCTCCATGGCCAGTTGCATGAGCGCCCTGTCCCGCTCCGCCTGTGCCTCGGCGATCCGCGCGGCGGCGCGTTCCTCCGCCTCCGCGACCTTCGCCATGGCCCGTTCCTCCGCCTCGGTGACCTGGCGCGCCGCTCGTTTGTCCGCCTGGGCCGACTGCCGGTCGGCGCGGGCCGCCTGCGCCCGGGCCTCGGCGGCTTCGGCCAGCGCCTGTGCCCGGCCCTGAGCCTCGGCGTCCGCCCGGGCCTGGGCCCTGTCCCGTTCGGCTTCGGCCGCTCTGGCCTGGGCCTCGGAGGCGACGGCGGCCCGCTCGGCCTCCGCCCTCGCCCGCTGCGCGGCCTCCGCCGCCCGTTCCGCCTGGTCACGCTCGGCGCGGGCCTGTTCCGCCTGCTCTCGTTCCTGTACGGCCAGCGCCTGGGCCTGCTCGGCGGCGGTCTCGGCCGTCTCGATCCGCTCGGCCGTCTCCCTCAACGTGGCGTCCCTGGCCGCCTCGGCGTGGTCGGCCCGTCGTCTGGCCTCCTGTTCGGCGTGCTTGGCGAGCCGTTCGGTGGCCGCTGCCTCGTGCAGGGCGGCCAGCGCCTGTTCCCTGGCAGTCTCGGCGTCGGCCAGGGCGATGTCCCGTTCGGCGTTCGCCTCCTCGACCTGGCGGGCCATGGTGTCCCGCTCCCGGCGGGCGTGTCCGGTGGCCTCGCGGGCCAGCCGTACCTGCTCGAAGGCCTGTTCCCGCTCGGTGCGCGCGATCGCCACCCGGGTGTGGGCCTCGGCCTGCACCGCGCTCAGTTTCGCCTCGACCCCGGCGGGACTCAGCTCGTCGGCCAGGATCTGCGCCAGCGGCGCGATCGCCGCCGCCATGCCCTTCTCCATCCGCTCGTAGAACTCCTCCGCGCGGGCGAGCGCGCCCTCAAGGCCGGGGGTCGCGCGTTTCAGCTCCCGTTCGCGCTTGGCCGCCGCCTGGCAGTCACCCTGCGGGCAGTAGGCCTTGGGCCGTCCTCTTCCCTGGCGCTGCTCGATCGGCATCCCACAGTGCTTGCACGGCGTCACCGCGCCGGCTCTCTCGCTCACCCCTCCAGGCTAGCATTTTCTGTTTTCCAGAAATTCAAAATCAATAATCACGTTTCGTTGCGTTGGTGGCACAGATCGCTTACTACCGGGAATGACAATTCCCGCAAGTAGGCGGATCGGAGGTCTTCTGCGGCGTGGATTGTCCGTTTGTGCGAATCCACACGAGGTGTCAGTGCGCAGCTCAGAGGCCTTTTTGAAGGCTCGGTGGCCGCCTGGCGCCCTCACCGCACCGCTGCGTCCCAGAGGACGGATGAGAAAGTGTCACGGAGCCTGAGGCCCTGCAGGACTGTGGGGCCTCGCGGATCGTGACCAACGACGCCTCGGTGACCCGCGACGTCTCATTGATGGCCAGCCCCCTGGGAGTGCTTCCGGCTCAGAGACGTGACACGTTCCTCAACTCACAAACGAATGGCCATGCCCCGACCCTCGATGTCTCGCCGACAGCCAGACCGTGCTCGTGGCCAATGAGAATTGGCCACGAGCGGTGAAGCCCTATAGGACGGGTCACAGGCCGACGTTGCGCATGGCGTTGTCGCGCCGGCGGTCGATGGCACGGATGTAGCGCAGCACGGCCGGGGTGGCCGGAGCCCAGCGGCCGCGCTTGGCGACGGGGCCCGGCGCTCGGGTTGGTGTCACCAGGCGCAAAGTGGAGTGTCCGAGCTGGTCAGAGGGCTCGGACGGCGGGTGGCCGCCGGGGTGGTTACGGCTGTGAGCAACCAGGGCGGGGCAGCGGCCGGATCATAGCGTTCAGGAGTCCTAGAGTGCTGACCTGGTCGGATGTGATTCGGAAGATCCGACAGAGCTACGTTCTGTCTGGTCAGACCTCACGCTGAGCTACTTTGCCCCTGGTGACACCGACCCAGGCCCCGAGCCTTGTCGAGGTCCCGGAGCTTCGTCGTGCTCAGCGTGTGGCAGCGGGCTCCGGGAGCCGTCGCGACATGTTCATCTCCTCGACGGTGGCGACCAACGGGGCCAGCTCGGGGTTCTTGGCGGCCTCGTCCAGCGCCTCCCGGAGGGCGGCCTCGTTGGTCGGCCTGGCCGCTTCCAGGAGTTCCAGGCCGGACCCGGTCACGTCGGTGTAGATGCCGCGGCGGTCGGTCGCGCAGAGGTAGCGCGAGAGCAGGCCGCGGTCCTCCAGCCGGGTGACGAGGCGGGTGGTGGCGCTCTGGCTAAGCACGACCGCGTCGGCGACCTGCTTCATCTGCAGGTGCCCGCCCTCGCCGTCGTGCTGGCGGCTGAGCACGTCGAGCAGTGAGTACTCGCGCACGCTCAGGTCGTGCTTGGCCTGAAGGGCACGCTCGATGTGCGCCTCGATCCGGCCGGCCAGGAGGTAGAGAGCGGCCCAGCCGTTGGCGAGGGCGGTCAGCGCGGGGTCCGTGGCGGTCATGGGTGCGACTCTCCTTCCATGGTGCATGCTCTCCAAGATAAACCCTTGCACGCAATATCGGCTAACACGTGTATCCCGCTCATGCAAGTATCACCCTCATCGCGCCCGGCCGCGCGTTCCGCCGCCGCCGTCGCCCACCGTCGTTGACGAGCAAATACCCGCATTTGCACTTAGCCCGCGTATGCAATTATTGTCTAAGCGTGTAAGGCGCAACAGCAATCGTATGGAGGGCGGCACACCATGCCTCTCGCGCTCCTAGCCCTGGCCATCGGGGCCTTCGGGATCGGTACGACCGAGTTCGTGGTCATGGGCCTGCTGCCCGAGATCGCCGACGACTACGGGGTGTCCATCCCCTCCGCCGGACTCCTGGTCACCGGTTACGCGATCGGCGTCGTCATCGGCGCCCCGCTGATGACGGCGCTCGGCACCCGGATCGGCCGCAAGACGATGCTCATGATCCTCATGGGCCTGTTCGTGGTGGGGAACCTGCTCTCCGCCGTGGCACCGATCATGGGCGTGATGCTCGCCGGCCGCATTGTGGCCTCCCTCGCCCATGGCGCGTTCTTCGGCATCGGCTCGGTGGTCGCCGCCGACCTTGTGGCCCCGGACAAGAAGGCCGGCGCCATCGCCACGATGTTCACCGGCCTCACCGTCGCCAACATCGCCGGCGTTCCGCTGGGCACCTTCATCGGCCAGGCCGTCGGCTGGCGCGTCACCTTCGCCGTCGTCGCCGCGCTCGGCGTGGTCGGACTGTTCGGCATCGCCAAGCTCGTTCCCGCTCTGCCCCGCCCCGAGGGCGCCCACCTGCGCCGCGAGCTCACGGCGTTCCGCAACCCCCAGGTCCTGCTCGCCATGGCAATGACCGTCCTCGGCTTCGGCGGTGTCTTCGCGGCGATCACCTACATCGCCCCGATGATGACCCACGTCGCCGGGTACTCCGACGGCGCGGTGACCTGGCTGCTGGTCCTGTTCGGCGTCGGGATGTTCCTCGGCAACCTGCTCGGCGGCAGATTCGCCGACCGCAAGCTGATGCCGATGCTCTACGCCTCCCTCGGCGGACTCGCCGTCGTCCTGGCCCTGTTCACCCTCACCGCACACAACAAGATCCTCGCCGCGGTCTCCATCCTGCTCGTCGGGGGGCTCGGCTTCGCCACCGTCCCACCGCTGCAGAAGCGCGTGCTCGACCAGGCGCACGGCGCGCCCACCCTGGCCTCCGCCGTCAACATCGGCGCCTTCAACCTCGGCAACGCCCTCGCCGCGTGGCTCGGCGGCCAGGTCATCGCCGCCGGCCTCGGCTACACCGCCCCAAACTGGGTCGGCGCGCTGCTCGCCGGGTCCGCCCTCCTGCTGGCCGTCTGGTCCGCCGTCCTGGAGCACCGCGCCCCCGTGCGGGAGGGCGCCGTCACCGCCGCTCCCGTTCCCGCTCACCACTGACCGTCCTCCTCCCCGTTCCTTCCGGCCCAGGACTCCCGAAGCTGCGACGAGCCGCAAAGTAGGCGGATCAGTCCAGCTCAGCGCGGGTTTTCATTACCGCCCGCCGGGGCCGGGTTTCGGCGGCCCGTCCCGGGTCGGCATGGGGGACCGGATTGGCGGGGCGCTCGGAGTCAGAGCCGTGACCTGGGACGATGTGGTTCCGCTGACCGGACAGAGTCGTAGTCCTGTCCGGTCAGCCTCCTACTTTGCCCCTGGCCGTAGCTTCGGGAGTCCTGGGCCGAATACGGCGGAAACGGGTCACTCCGGGACGCTGACCGGACAGAACCTGCGTTCTGTCCGGTTCCTGAAACGGCGTCTGACCAGCTCAGCGGGGTGAGGCCGCAGCGGGAACCAATCCGGCCCCACACCGGGCACCGCCATCCACAGCCGAAACCCGGTGTACGCTCCCACCGCCTGACCTGCGGTCTCCGGCGGACGCAGCCCGTTTCCGCCGTATTCCGGGACCGCCGCGTATCGCATCAGATGCGAATTGGCGACCCCTCGCGCCCGACGGCTCGGACTCGACGAAGGGGCTGCTGTGCGCGCCGTTTCGGCCGACTGCACTCTACCTATCCGAGCGCGGTTTGAGACAGGCGAGAAGGTAGGGATCCATACGCTGACCTGGGGCGCTATACAGCCTTCGCATTGGATGCGAACGACGGAGAGTGACGGTGTCCAGGGCGAACGACCGGCTTCCAGGTACCGCTCGGCTGCAGCTGACCGATGGGGTGACGTTACTGCACCCCCCAGGAGCAGGTGTTCGAAGTGATGGTGGACGGCTGGCACAATCAGCAGCTGGCCAGGAATCTCGCCCTCTCGATGGCTGGGAACCGAGTACGTGGGAAAGGGGCCATGACCCGATCTTGGTAGTGCTTCCCCGCAGGTCGACGCCGGTTTCTGGTCAGGTGATGCCGCGCGGTTGAGAAGCTCAGGGATCAATGGCCAGGAACTGCAGTTTCGTGTTCGCGGCCTCATGAACCTCAGGTGCCAGGGGATCGGCAGTCAACTCCCGCAGACGCGAGCGGACTGCGGCCGTATCTGGCGCCGCCTCACACGCGCGCTGCTGAACCGTTGGCTCGCAATCGTCAAGTCCCTCGACCATGACGGCTTCGGCTTCATGCGGCGCACATCCCCGAAGCCCGTCCAGGAACGCTTCTCGGGCAAGTGAATGAACTGTGCCTTCCCATGCGGCCATGAGCTCGCTTGCGGCTTCATGGATCCCCAACCGGCCCAGGCCTCGTGCCGGAACCTCGGCAGCGCACCATTCCCCAGCGACGACTGTGCGGTGCAACGCGGCCAGCAACACCGGCGCATCGCCCCGGTCGCCGACCTCTGCCACCACACGCTCCCCGAACGCGACGAGTGTGTCGTCGCCGCTGCCGATCCACGTGCGGGCGCGTGGCAGCGCGTCTGGCCCAAGGTGGTGGAGCGCCTGTGGGATACCCGGCAGCCACCCGGCCGCGTTGCGTAGGCCGGAGTCTTCGGCGAAGTCGAAGACGATGCGATCGCCGCGCCTGCCCAGTTCCTCCAGCGCCCGCGGCTGCTCGAAGCCGCCGGCAGCGACAAGCCCGATCAGGTCTTCGTTGTCGATGGCGACGATTTCGGGTCGTGTGTCGCGCCTGGCCGGTCCGGGTGAACGGGAGGCCCTGAGTTCGTCGATGATTCGCCGGACCCGTGGCTGGGACTGCGCGAACGTTGTCCACGGCTCCGTGTCGCACCAGATCGCCTGTGCAAGCTGGGCATCGTCGCGGTTGGCGATGATGTCGTCAGCGAGCCCGTCCCAGATGGTGGGAAGCTTCATCGCCCCGCTGTCGACGATCGCCTCCAGTGCCGTGGACCAATGCGGCCCGTCGATCGCGTACCCGCGCAGCACGGCCGCCGCGTCGAGTCGACCGACCATCGGAAGCAGGGCAAGGACCTGCAAGGCAAGCTCAACCGGTTCAGCGTCCTCGCCGTCGTACGTGAGCAGGTGCTGTTGGATCGGTGCCAGCGGCAGGTCGAGCCGAGCGATGAGGCCGGCGAGGTAGCTGTCGCGTTGATCAACTTGTCGGTCCCAGCGCGTGTCCGTAATCACGCACTCATACACCGTGTCGGCGGCGCCGGGGGCGGTCGACGTACGATGCACTGCGGCACCGCGTCCCCGTTGGAGCTGACCGCGGAACGAGACCGGACTGTCGTATTCGATCATCGACATGCAGTATCCCGTGGTGGAGGCGCCGAGCGAGCGAATAGGGGTCCTGTCGGTCGTATCTTTGAGGTGCGGGTGACGTCGATCGATCACACCGCCTACCCGACGTTCAAGCGGATGGGCGTCGCGTGATCTGTCCGACGCGTTCACCCCGTCGGACGACGAGATCGAGTGGGCGCGGGACAAGTCCTCGACCGACGCGCATCTGCTGGCCCTGATGGTGTGGCTCAAAAGCCACCGACGCCTGGCCACCTCGAAGGCGTCCTCCGCGCCGTCGCCGAGCACGGCCCACGCGCCGCGCAGCTCGGCGTGCGACCGGGTACGGCTGCCGTCGAGGCGTTCGCACGCCAGGTCGCCGACGCGGTCACCCCGCCGTGGTCTGCCGCCCCGCCCGCCCAGCGGGCCGCGCTGACGCCCCGGCGCGGCACCCGATTCGCTGAACGGCACATGCTCCTGGCCGCTCGGCTGGCGTTTCCGCCATCTGGTGGTGAACCCGGATTCCCCGTCCGCGGGCATCGCCCTGGTGGAGACTTTCGCCCAGACGCTGGTAGCCCCCGCCAGTATCCGCCCCCCGCCGTAGGAGACGACCGGTGCCCCCCACTACCCCCCCGCCCCAGCGCGGCGCTTTTGACCGCGCTGCCCGACCTGGAGCGGCTGCTGGAGCAGACCCGTACGACGCTGGGCCCGGCGATGAACCAAAGCCGCAAGGCCCGCGACGCCCACGGCTACACCGAGGCGATGCGGACGCTGCTCAAAGGCATGTTCTTCATGGTCGAGGCCACCCGCGCCGGACACGTCGGCGACGTGGCCGCCGTGCACGGGGCGCTGCGTGAGGCCGACGACGTCGCCCAAGCCGCCACGGCGGCTGGGCGGATGGCTCCCGCGCCCTGCTGGGGTATCTGGAGGACGCCGATATCCCGACGTTCACCCCGATCTTCGTGATGGCCCACATCGACGAGCAACTGGCAGCCGACTGTCTGATCCGGCCGCTCAGCTCCTACGCGTGAGCGGCGGAACGGCACCTCGCGTGACCCCCTGTCCCACCACGGGATCCGGCGCCGTGGGCGCGCCGGGTGCGGACGTGCTCGGCGGCGGCTGGGGAGGCCTGTAACCAAATGCGGCCAACTGCCCAAGGGAAGCGGATGATCCATTTCCTTTGAATCGAGAGGTGCGCATGAGCTTGGGCAGTGGCTTGATGGCCGCGATTCTGACCGTGGCGGTCGGCGTCACGGTTGTCCAGGATCCCGTTCCCCAAGGGGAGAACGTCGTAGGAGAAGGGCGGACGACACAGGAGGCGCGGGGGACGGCACAGCAGACCGGCAGCGTGACCCTGGTGACCGGCGACCGCGTCGTCGTGACCGGCAGGAGTCACCGGGTGGAGCCGGGGCCCGGCAGGAAGGTGCGCTACGCCGTACAGCGCCGCGGCGGCCATCTCCTCGTCCTCCCCTCAGACGCGATGCCGCTGGTGGCCGAGGGAGTGCTGGACGAACGGCTGTTCGACGTCACCCAGCTTCTTGAATGGCGGTACGGCGACGCGGACAGGACCGACATCCCGGTGATCGCGCAGTCGGCCCAGGGACTCGCGCCCGCCCCGCGAGCCGCGCGGCAGACCAGGCAGCTGGCCGATCTCGGCATGACGGCCCTGCGCCTCCCCAAGGCACACGCCGGCGAGACCTGGAAGGACCTGATCGGCGGCCCCCGGGCCCTGGTCGCGGGCAGGACCAGACTCTGGCTCGACGGCCGCCGCTCGTTCAGCCTCGACCGGAGCGTCAAGCAGATCGGCGCCCCGGAGGCGTGGAAGCAGGGCCTGACCGGCAAGGGCGTCACGGTGGCCGTGCTCGACAGCGGCTACGACACCGACCATCCGGACCTGAAGGGCGTGGTCACCCAGGCGCGGAACTTCAGCGACGCCCCCGACATGCGAGACGGTGAGGGCCACGGCACGCACGTCGCCTCGATCATCGCGGGGGCCGGCGAGAAGTACCGGGGTGTGGCGCCGGATGCCAAGATCGCCCTCGGAAAGGTGGGGGACGAGAACGGGGTGACCGACTCCGCCCTGCTGGCGGGCATGGAATGGGCCGCCTCCGAGGTCAAGGCCAAGATCATCAACGTGAGCATCGGCGGGCAGGACACACCGGACATCGACGTCCTGGAGGAGGTGGTGAACACGCTGTCGGCCCGGACCGGCGCGCTGTTCGTCATGTCCGCGGGGAACGAAGGCAGGCTCGGCAAGGTGAGCAGCCCGGGCAGCGCTGAGGCGGCTCTGACCGTCGGGGCCGTCGATCGGGCGGACCAGATCGCCGAGTTCTCCAGCCGCGGCCCCCGGGTGGGCGACCACGCGATCAAGCCGGACCTCACCGCCCCCGGCGTCGACATCGTGGCCGCGGCGGCCGAGGGCACCGCCGAGGGCCCCTACGCCGCGCACAGCGGCACCTCAATGGCCGCCCCGCACGTGGCGGGGGCCGCCGCGATCCTCGCCCAGCGCCACCCCGACTGGAACGGCGAACGGCTCAAGGCGGCACTGACCGGCACCGCCGCGCCCACCGCGGGCGCCACGCCGTATGAGCAGGGCACCGGGCGGGTGGACCTGGTCCGCGCGCTGGCGCAGCCGGTCGTGTCGCCATCGGCCGATCTCTGGGTGGTCTTCCCCTGGCAGGAGTCCGGCAGCCGGAAGACGACCAGGACCCTCACCTACGCCAACTCCGGCGACGTCCCGGTCACCCTGGACCTCACCACGGACGTCGACGTACTGAAGCTGCCGGTCCAGCGGCTTGAGGTGCCCGCCGGAGGAGAGTCCTCGCTCACCCTCACAATCGACGCCGAGGGGAAGGCGCCGGGAGACTACCCCGGAATCATCACGGCCACATCGGGCGGCACCGTCCTGCGCACCCTGGCGGGCGCGTACGTGGAGCCGAAGTCCCACGACGTGACCATCACCGCGACCGGTCTCGACGGCGGCTCCGCCGTCGTCCAGGGGCACATGTACAACCTCAAGACCGGCGCCCAGGAGTATCTGCCCTTCAGAGACGGGGCGGCCAAGGTCCGGCTACCCGAAGGGGAGTGGAATCTCTACGCGGAGGTGGTGACCGAGTCCACGATCGCGATCACGACCGCGCACGTGCCGGTGAAGGTCGACGGCGACCGGCGGATCGCACTGGACGCGCGCCAGGGCAAGCAGGTCCGGTTCTCGCTGGACGAGCCGACGGCCGTACCCGACCAGGTCCTGGAGTTCGCCCTGGCCAACGGGTCCTGGAACTTCGCGTGGATCGCCTGGGCCGACCCCAACCGGTCCTTCTTCGTGCTTCCGAGCCGCCAGGCCGGACTGAGCTACAGGACCAGGACCGTATGGCACAGGAAGGACACCGTTCCCAGTCCGTACCGCTACGACCTCGTCGACCATCGCACCGGCGGCATCCCGGACGATCCCTCCTACACCGCGCGCACGAGTGACCTCGTCAAGGTGGCCGCGACCTACCGGGCGTCCGGTGTGGCCGCCAAGGGAGAGATCGCCCTGGGCCCCCTCTTCCCCGAGTCCGGCTCATCGATCGTGTATCCGACGCGTGACGTCAACCTGCCCGGCACCATGACCCACTACCGCACCCCCGGGTTCGTCTGGGACTCTCAGTTGCGGTCCGGCACCCTCTCGACGACGGGCACCGACCGGTACCCGGCGGGCGGACCTCACCGCGAGCTGTGGAATCCCGCGGTGACCGGTCCCGCGTTCGCGACCTCCGGCGGCGCCCGGACGGGCGATGAGCTGACCTTCTTCCCCGGCGGTCTGTTCACCGACGGCGTGGCCGGGCGGACCGGCACCGACGCCTCCATCACCGGCGACGTCACCCTGACCCGGGACACCAAGGTGGTCGCCAGGGCCGACCTGGCGGACTGCGCGGTTCGGGTGAGGAACTGCCTGACGGCGAAGCTCCCCCCGGACGCCGCCGTCTACACCCTCACCGCCGCGGCACGCAGGCAGGTGCCGAACGCGACGCTGTCCACCGCGGTGGACGCGGTCTGGACGTTCCACTCGGCCGGTACGGCCACGCCGCGACCGCTGCCCCTGATGGCCGTACGCTACGCGCCGGCCGGCCTCGACGACCTCAACCGGGCCAGGCCGCGGTCGCTGACCCGGTTGCCCGTCTGGGTCGAGAGGAACCCCGGAGCTCCCGGGGCCGAGGTGAGGTCGATCAAACTGGAGGCGTCCTTCGACGACGGCGCGACCTGGCGTCCGGTTCCCGCGATCCCCTCCCGGGCAGGGTGGACGGCCCTTCTGACGAACCCCGGCACGCCGGGATTCGTCTCACTGCGCGCCACGGTGACAGACTCCGCCGGCGACGGCGTCACGCAGACGATCACCCGCGCCTACGCCGTCGGCTGAGCCCCCTGAAAACGGCGTGCCCGGGACTCGGATGTGCGGAGTCCCGGGCACGCCGTTCTCTCCCTCCGCGGACGGCCACAGGATGCCGGGCGGACACTTCTCCGGGCCAGGTCTCGTACTCGGCCCCGGCGCCCAGGGCGGTCGCCGAGACGGGCCGTACCTCGTCGGTTCCCCCGGCGCGGACTCACCCGTCCAGGCCCGGCGCTCGGATCGGTGTCACCAGACGCAAAGTAGAGCGTCCGAGCTGGTCAGAGGGCCCGGGCTGCGGGTGGCCGCCGGAGTGGTTACGGCTGTGGACGACCAGGGTGGGGCAGTGGCCGAATCATGGCGTTCGGACGTCCCAGAGCATTGACCTGGGCGGATGTGATTTGAAAGACCGGACAGAGTTAACGTTCCGTCTGGCCATGATCACACGTTTCCGCAGGTGGCAGCCTCTACCGCTAATTTCTGTACTCAGGCTCCCGAAGACCGATGCCGAAGTGATGATCTGTGTGAATCCGTTCCGCCACCAGGCGGGTCACACGTGCGAAGCGTGCCAATTCCTCTTGAGGGAGCGTCCCGCTCGGGCCTTCGAAGAGGGCCGCGGTGGCCAACCGGAAGGTCAGAGCCCTGACAAGCATCTGGAGCCCATCGCGGCCGGGAAGCACCCTGTCGACGAGTTCAGGCTCCGCACGGTGATAGAGGAGGCCGTCGGCGACGACGATGGCCTCGGCATACCCAGCCGGCCGCCAATACGGCGAGAAGTCGATCACAGCAGGCGGTCGCCCGGACATCAACAGCACATTCCCCGTAAGGTCCCCGTGCACGAGCTGGCTGGGCGCGTCCACGGGACGCTGGAGATCCTGCAACGTCGCCAGCAGCCCGTTGGTGTGAGCCGATGTCACCGAACTGATCTCGCCCCACGCGATGCGGTCGGCTACCGCCCAGGGATGCTGGCGCCGGTCAAGCAGGCCGGGCCGGGGCAGATGACGCAAGGCCCGGTGAAAGGCCCTGCCGGCGGTTATCAGCGTCGCCCACTCGCCGGCCGGCCCCGCTTGGCCGTCCACGAACTCGAAGGCCGCCCACCCGGCTACGACGTGGCTTCCGTCATCTGCACGACAGGGCCGGGGAACTCGAAACTCAGACGTGGAAGTCAGGCCCGCGAACACCTCTGCGCACCATTCGGCCTCCTCCGCGGTGTCCACCGGCTTCAAGACCGCGTTCCCGACGCGGAAGCTCTGCCCCTGGCCACCAGCAAGCGGGCGGGGTGCTCCCGCCAGACGGAAGGCTGCGAGCACGCCTGCGGGGGGTTCGGTCGTCGTTCTCAAGGTCATAGCGGGCAGAGTGCCGGATCGCCAACTCGTCGGGCACCTGGATTTCGGCGTACGCCGTGAGGCGTCCGGTTGATCGGTTGGGCGGAGTGCGGAGGAACTTCGACAAGCGCAAGGCCGATCGGTCAAGTTCAGCTCGCACCTCCGGTCACAGCAGGCACCCGGGGCGACGCCGGTGGCTACGCAGCAGGCCGTAGACCCCGTACGTCGAGGCGTCACAAGCTGGTGCGCCGCCTCAGGGTGCCCATGTGCTGTCCGACGTCCAGCCCTTTCCCGGCGGCCCACCCGTCGTCATGGCAGGTCGCCAGATGCCGATCGGCCGCGTCGCCGATCAGCGACACCACCGTGCCGGTCTCGCCCCTGGCCCGCATGCGCTCCACCAGTTCCAGCGCCGCCCACAACGCGGTGCCCG
Source organism: Streptosporangium sp. NPDC000239 (assembly GCF_040300765.1). Lineage (NCBI taxonomy): Bacteria > Bacillati > Actinomycetota > Actinomycetes > Streptosporangiales > Streptosporangiaceae > Streptosporangium > Streptosporangium sp. NPDC000239. Next base: position 234,171 of record NZ_JBEPEI010000011.1, read on the forward strand.
AGGAGGCGCCAACCGGCAGCCCGGTCACCTCGCGGATGTGCCGGGCCGCTGCCAGACCGGCCGCGTCGGGCACGGGGACGACCAGGTCCACGAGGTCGGGCCGGAAGCCGGGTTCGATGCGTGGGCGTCCGATGCCCTCGATCCGCGAGGGCATCCCGGTGCCGTAGTCGGGTACGTCGAGGGTCCATCCTGGGAAGTAGGCCGAATTCTCGGGATCCGCCACCGCGACCCGGCAGTCCGCACCGTGGGCCCGGATCCACTGGCCGAGGGTGGCCGAGGTCGCTCCGGTGCTCGCGCCCGTCACCACCCAGTCCGGCCGTACCTGTCCGAACAGCTCCTCCGCCAGGTCGTGCGGCGCGGCCCGCCCGAACTGGTCCAGGAAGTGCCCGTCGATCTCCCGGGCGGCCTCGTAGATCGCCGGCGGCGGCGTCACGAATCTGCATTCCCCGCCCAGTTCCTCCACCGCCCGCGCCCGCGCCTGGCTGCGCTCGCCCGGCATGACCACGATGTACGGCAGCCCGAGCCGCCGCGCGAACCACGCCTGGGCCACGGCCGCGTTGCCGCCGGTCGCCTCCACCACGGTCACGCCCTCGGTGACCGAACCGTCGAGCACGGCCCGGCGGAACAGCGCCCTGGCGTGCCGGTACCGTAGGCTCCCCGTCGGTTGCGCGGACTCGTCCTTCAGCAGCAGCCTGATCCCGGGCGCCGATATCGGCAAGTCGATCAGCGGGGTGGGTTCACCCACCGCCAGCACATCGAGCGCTCGCGTGTCCCAATTCACCACCCCACCATGTCAGGCGCGGTTCGGAAGACCGCGCCTGTTCGCCACCGGCGAGCGGGTCAGGGGATCCGTGCGCTCCGCCCTGAAATGACAGTCGCGGTTGCCCGTTCGGCCCAGGTGCAGATGAACGTCCGACTCACCACATAGGACACGGTCTTAACGAGGGGCCGATCACGCTACGGCTTGACGAGTGCCGGAGTCGACGCGGCCCCGACCAGGTTCTCTGGTTCCTGGCCGAGGCCGATCGTCGTCGTGGTCAGTCGGTCGCGTTCATGTGTGGGAACCGCGCCACGGCGGCGTCGTCGACCAGGGTGATGCGGTGGTCGCCGGTGCGCTGCTGGATGAGGAAGGCCAGCGTTGCTGGGCGGTGTCGCCGTCGGCGTAGCCCAGCAGGTGCGCGATGTGCGCCCAGGCCACTTCTCGTCGTCGCGCCATGTCGATCAGCAGGCGTTCGTTGCCCTCGGCGCGTCGGCGTTCCGCAAGGTGCAGTGTCAGCGCGTCGGTGACGTCTTCCGCGCTGGCTCGTTCGTCGTCGCGCAGCGCCACATTCCGCCATTCTGCGCGTAGGTCGTCCAGGGCGATCGCGTTGATCAGACGCGCGTCATCGTTGTAGGACTCGCCTTGCGGCAGTTTCGGGTGGCGCCTGCAGAGCCCCTGGCGGGCCGGTACGGTCGCGTTGATGTCGTCGGCGACGATCTCGCCGCGCGGGAATTTCACGCGGCTCGTCGTTACCCGTGTGTCCTCCATCGCCGGTGCGGTAGGCGGAATGATTATGGTGTGCGGCGTTCACGGGTGGGGCGGGCTTGCGAGGGCCCGCGTTGCCCGCCACGGTGATCCGGCGGCCACCCCGGCCGAAGTGCTGGCCGAGTGGGCACGCCCCGCCTCGACCGGCCGCGCTTCGGTGAGGGCGGAGGTCGCCCGGCTGCGCACCACCGGCACCCGCCCCGGCGGCGCGGAGCCCGGAAGGCCTTTCCCCACGCCACGAGCCGCCGTTGTACGGCCCGCTCGACCCCCCGCCGCCGGGGCGGTAACCGACGGGCAACGGCGTTTCGAGCGTTTCGGGGGAGCCTTACATGTGCGCGCGTGAAGCCAGTCCGGCGGCGGCTGTGACGGGCAATGCTTCGTGGCCGGAAATCGGCAACGCTATTTGGCCGATCTGTCACCGTCAGCGACGCGGTTGAGCCAGATCACGTTAGGTGGAACCTAACCGCGGTTGTGCTGTTCCGGCAGTCAGCGCACGTACGGCGCCGCACCTTCTGCCGCGGCGCCATACTCATGTGGGCATTTCTCGGTCAGCCCTTGGGACATCCGGACATCTTCTTCTCCACGTATGTGGTCAGCTCGGGAGTGAACTTCACCCGGTCCGGCTGCGCCCAGACAAGCACCCGCCCTGGGGCCGTCGGCACCGCGTCCTTGACGAACCAGTTGCCCGGCACCTGCTGAGCGCGCTCCGACCTCTTGCCGACCCTGAACTCCTCGATCGAGCCGTCCCGCTTGGCCAGCACTCCCCGTACCTCGCCCACGGTCATGCCGCGGAACGGGACGCAGTGCAGCAGCTCACCGGTGGCATCGACATCACCGGCCGATTCGTACCGTTCACCGGGCCGGGCTGGACGGGCAAGCCAGATCTGTGCGCTGCCCTGGAACTCCGCGGGAATGCGGAACGAGACCGCGCACCGGCCGCCGGGAGACTCGCATTCCACCGACTCCTCCTCGATGCGAGTCGTTCCCTCCGTGACTTCCCCGCCCGTGACATGGCCGACTGTGCTCGGCGAGCCTGGGGCGATCGACAGTCGGATGTCGAACCCGCGGGCTCTGAACTCGGACGCGAAGCGCTCGGGGCCGGCGTAAAGGTTCTTGACGGTGACGATCCAGTCATCGCCCGAACGCTGGAACGCCAGCGCGGCGGCCGGCGTGATGCCGCTCGGCGCGTCGGTGGGCATGAAGGCCACCCCCGTGACGGCCGCCGCCGCCAGCACTGCGGCGACGGGGATCAACACCGGCCAGCGCACTCTGCGACGTGCCTTGACCTGCGTCGCGACAATCTCGTGGAACAACTCCCGCGCGTCCTGCCCCTGTTCTGGCGCGTGGGGTACGGGGTCGATGGCGGTCACCAGCCGGTCGATCTTGCTCACAGGCTCTCTCCTCTCAGTTCCGTGATCGCCTGGTCTGCTTCCGTCAGGCCCAGCGCCTTGGCCAGCCGCTTGCGTGCGCGGTGCAGCCTGATGCGGGCCGCCGTCGCCGTGCAGCCGAGTACCTTGCCGATCTCCGGGCCGGTCAGGCCTTCCCAGCAGGCCAACGCGAGCACGTCGCGATCACGGGCGGGAAGGCCGTCGAACGCCCCCCGCACATGGTCAAGCCCGTCTGGCCCGGACAGCCGTGTGGCGGACGACTCGTCCTTCAGCCGTTCTGCCAGCCCGGCCCTACGAGACTGGCCGCGCCGTTGGTTGGCCAGGACGCGACGGGCCACGCCGTACAGCCACAGGCGGGCGGCCTCGCCCTCGGGCACGTCGGCGATGCGCCGCCACGCGGTGAGGAACGTCTCGGACATCACGTCCGCTGTGTCCTCGGGCGAGTCCGTACGGCGGGCGGCGTACTGGTGGATGGCCGGGTAGTGCGCGTTGTAGATCGCTTCGAAGCGGTCTCGCGCTCCCGGGGGATGGGTCACAGATGACTCTCCTCGTGCCAAGGTGTCGGACATCTCGATACATGTCCGACACCCTTTCCGAGTGTTTCACCCCGCCGTCCTGGACCGCCGCTCCCAGGGGCCTCCCCGTTCGGTTGCAGGTAGCGTGACCTATCAGTGCCAACAAGCCTGATCCGAGGGATCCCGCAGACCAGGTCACGACGGCTTGCTGGTGCCAACTAACGTGATCTGGCTCAGCGGTCACATGGTGTCGATGACGAGGGCATCGCGGGCAGCGTCGATGACCTCAGCGGTGATCCGGTCGAGCTCGTTGAGCTTCATAACACGTTCGGCCTGGTCCAGTAGCCGGGTGACGAGCCGGAAATTGCCCGCGGTGGTGCGGGCGATCGCGGCGATGGCCTCGGTTGTCGTGGCGTCGAGGATGCCGAGACCGAGATGGCCGAACGCGGTGGCCAGGACGGTGGCGAGTTCGTCGGCGGCAAGGGTTCGGTAGTGGTGGACGAAGCCGATGCGACTGTAGAGCTGCGGGTAGCGGGCCAGCCGCTTTTCGATGCCGGGCATGCCGATGAGGACCAGGCCCAAGGGCGCTGCGGTCGTAGAAGTCGCGGACTTGTTCCATGGCCCGGGTGGTGAGGCGTTCGGCCTCGTCGATGATCACCAGTTCGGTGTAGGGGCAGGCGTCATGCAGGTTGGTCTCGCGTTTGGGGTCGTCGATGTCGCGGGAGCGGACCACCGCGTGACGGTTGGTCATGTCGGTCAGCTCTTTGAGCGCCCGGCCGGGCAGGGTGTTGATCAGGGGCGTATACAACACGGTGTGCCAGTCGGGCCGGTTGGCGCCGCTGTGGAACCAGTCGACGAGCGCGTGCGGCATCTCCAGCAGGTGACGCTGTTCGGTCCAGCAGGCGTAGGTCTCGGCCGAGAGGGTCTTGCCGACGCCGGGCTGGTCGTAGCACAGGCCGATGTAGCGGTGAGTGCGCACAGCGTCGGCAAACTCGCAGAACCTGCGGTGTTCCATGGTCGAGATGAGATTCAGCGAAGTAGGAGCGCGTAACTGCCCACGTCGGGGACTTTTCCAGTTGGGGTTCGGATGTGCTTTGGTCCTGGGCGACCGGTGCTCCTCTACTTCTCGGTGTAGATCTTCAACCGGCGCTGGGCGGGCGGAGCCGCAGCGGCCAAGAGTTACGCCACGGTGTTCAACGCCTGGGCCGTGCTGCGCCGCCGGGGCGGGGTCCGGGCGCGACCTGACCCCGCCCTGCCATCGATCACGGATACGTGTAGTGCAGGTCGTCGCTCTGGTCGCTGCATTTGGTGGCGTTGCTCCAGCAGGAGGCGAGGTCAGGGTCTGTCGCGGTGCCGATTGGTGGGATGACCACGACCTCCAGATCCTGCACTTGAATGAGCTGCGCCTTGTTGGGGACGTTGTTGGTGATGTTGTCGACGATGCGGCGGCTCGGCGCGGCTTTGTAGGTGAAGCTGATGGCTACCGCCACAAGGTCGGCGGTCTGGCCGGAGGGCCCATATTTGGCGTAGAAGTTGACGCGCAGGGAGCAGGCGCGGTTGGTGCCGCCGTGCGCGGCATCGGGGTAGGTGAAGGCGTAGCGCAGGTTGGTGGGCTGGTCGCCGGTCGGCATGTCGGGTGCGTAGCCGTCCACGGGGACGGCCTTTTGGTTCCAGCATTCGTCGACGGATGCGGTGGCGTCGGCCGCGGGGGCGTGCACGGTCAGCAGCAGGGGTGCGGCGATGGCGGCGGCCGCGCGGCGAGCCCATCGCGGGCGGGGCATGGTCATTGAGATTCCTCACGGACGGGGTGGCCGGGGATGAGAAGGGGTCTCACAGTGTGGGGATGAGCAGGGTGCGTGAGGAGCCGAACTTCCACGAGCCGCCGCTGAAGCTGTAGGCGACGCGCTGCGTGCCGTCGAGGGTGACCTTGACCTCGCAGGCCTTCCCCACCTTGCAGTGGGTTCGGTACTCGGTGGGGTCGTCTTTCCAGGGGCCGAGACCGTCGAAGTCCCTGGTTTCGATGTAGGTGCTGGAGACAAGGTCGTATTCGGCGAAGGGCATGCTCCACGGGCAGGTGACCGACGCGGTCCAGTCCCGCGACAGCTGGTGGGTGTCCCTGCTGTTGAGGTCGACGCTGCACTGGGTGGGGAGCTGGAACTGGCAGTAGTCCGCATTCGAACTGGGCAGGCCGCAGTTCTTCACCAGCTTGTAGGTCAGCGGCGAGTGCTTTTTGGTCAGCAGGGTGTCGGGCTGGGCGATGACATCCGACCGCAGGTTCCTGCTGACGGGGATGTAGTCCTTGCCGGCCTGGCAGGGGCGGCCGTCGCATTGGATAACCCAGCCCATGCCTCCCACCGCGTCGATGTGGGCGCGGTGGGCGGTCTTGTTCGGGGTGCCGCACTCGGGCGGACTGCCGCCGCGGGTCCAGTACTCGGCGAAGACCTGCGTCTTGAAGAAGGTGGGGGTGGCGGTGATCCGGGAGTTGCCGGTGGGCTTGATCACGACGGCGTCGGCGACGGCGAAGGTGACGGTCTTGGCGGTGCTCACCGAGTGTGTCGAAGTGTAGACGGTCTCGCCGCTGACCTCGAAGATCTTCTCCACCGGGACCAGCTTCCCGGCGATCTTGGCGCTGACGCTGTAGGTGTCGGCGACCGTGTTGGTGGTGGTTCTGGTGTTGGTCGCGGTCAGGGTGTGCTGGTTGGCGTCGCCCTTGCTGATCACCACGGCGTCTCCGCCGGGCTCGGTGTAGACCGCCTTGAACGGTTTGCGAACCGCGTAGGCGACGCCGTCGCAGGGCAGGCTGTAGGGGTTGGAGAACACCAGGTCCTCGCTGCGGGAGAAGTCACCACGCTTGGCAAGAGCACCGGCCGATGCCGGGGGTGCTGCGAGCGCCATCAGGGCGCCGAGGGTGACGGCGGCGGCCATCAGACGCGCCACCGCCGATCGTGTGCTCGGTCTCATCGCTGCTCCGAAGGGGGTTGGGGTGGGATCAGTGCGGGGCGGGGTCAAACCAGGACCGGGTGTACCTGGTCCGTGGCGTCGGCCTGTACGGTCTTGATGTCCTCGCCGGGGTCGCCGCCACGGCTGGGGTGAGCGGTCATCGTCGTCCCCCCCCACGTCGAGAAGGGCCTGGCGCTGGGTTTCGACGATTCGGGCGTCGGCCCCGTGTCGCGCGCCACGGTCAGCGCGAGAACGGTCTCGTGGAGGAAGCCTCCTCATGATCGCTCCTTGCTGCCGCGAGGGCTGTTTCTGTGGATCCAGTCACCCCATTGATAGCGGAGCGTAGTTGATCGTCAACGTTCGGTAATCGACTTCTGGCTGTGGCGCCACGAGGGGGTGCGCGCCCAAGCCTGAACCCTTTCGTGTCGTCGCCGGTCGGAATGGATGGCTCCCCTCGCCGCGGCCGACGTTGACGAAGGCCGGAACTCGGGCCGAAAGGGGCAGACGTCGCGAACGACCCCACGGCCGGGCAAGGATGGGCGGGCCGGCCACACCCTGACCCGAAACCGCGTTCGCCTTTCCTGTGTGCGATCACCCACCCGCCGATGGAGTTCAAAGACGCCGCCGTGCGATACCCGTGCTGGACAGGGCGCCGACCCGCCGCGATCCTTGGCGGGCGGGAGGCGGCGCGTTCCTCTGGATCGCTTCGGTAGCAAAGAGTGACTATTCGTAACGGTCAGTAGTCAAGTGGATGGCAAGGCTCTTTACCGAGATCCATCCGCCCGGCCCCGCCGCATCCCGGGGCCACCCGACAGGAGGAACATCCCATGCGTATCTCCGCAGCACTGGCCGGCGGCCTTCTGGCCGCCGCAGCAGCATTCACAGCTTTTGCACCAGCGGCGTCGGCGGTGGTCGTCACCGGGGATGAGTGCCGCGCTGGAGGCGGCCACGTCCACTGGCAGTCGGTCGGAGGAAACGTCATCAGAGTCACATGTCAGGGAGGCATATACGACGGAGCCGATGTCGACTTGCGCTGGGGTTAAGGCTTGACGGGGCGCGGCACTGCTCTTTGACCGACCGCTGAGCAGACAGCCTGGAGGCGGCCCGTCGCCGCGGCCGGGCCGGTGTCCGCCGGCCCGGGGTCGACGAGGACAAACGCGCCCCGATCCTGGCCCACCGCCAACGCGGGGAATCCATCCGGACCATCTCCGTCGGCGTCGTTCACGAGACTCTCGCAGACGCCAAGGATTCGTAGGCCGCCCGGGCAACCACCCGGATCGGAACGGTGAGTGGCGGTAGGCCGCGCCCCGAGGCCTCACTAACGCCACTGACCGTTCCATTGCTGCTCGACCCCCTGATCGTGGCCGGCACGGGGCGTCCGGCCGGGAACCCGGCACCGTAGGCAACAAGCCGCGGCCGCCGCACAGGTGCCGGCCGCGCAGAAAGATGAGGAATCCGAGGAGTTCGAGGGCTGGTTCAAGCCCTGACCGCCGACGGCCTTTCGAGCGTTTCGGGGGAGCTTCGATCCGGGAGGGCCGGGTCTCCTCGGTGACGCTGCTGCGCCGGTTGGGCAATCAACTCACACAAGAATGGCTTGTATCGGGCGTTTCACAAGATGGGGCGGGTGATCCGCACGATCACGCTGCTGAGGTCCCTGTCGGAACCGGTTTTACGGGAGCAGATCACGGCGATCACGAACAAGGCCGAGGCGTTCCATGGTTACGCCGAATGGCTGATGATCGGCGGCAGGCTCATCGACCATAACGACCCTGGGATGCCCAGGATTTTCCGGGCAGTCGGCTTGTGGGCTGAGCCTGTGCGGCTCGTGGGTGTGAGGAATGCTCGGCGAGTGCCGCAAGGGGTGTGCGGTAGCCGAGTGCCGGGTGCGGGAGCCGCTGGTTGCAGAAGCCCTCGATGGAGCGGATGACCTGCTGCCTGGCCTTGGCGCGGGTGGTGAGGACGAACCGGTCCGGCTACTCGGTTTTGAGTGCGGTGAAGAACGATTCGGCCATCGCGTTGTCGTGGCGGACGCCGGTGTGGCCGGCCGGGCGGTGGATCCGCCGGTTGGCGCAGAATCGGCCGGAGGCGTCGCTGGTGTGGTTCGAGCCGTGATCGGTGGGGAAGACGGCGTTCGGCTCGGCCAGGCCGGTGTCGATCGCCATGCGCGGGGTGTCTTTGACCCGTTCGGTGCGGTAGTGGCCGGCCATCGCCCAGCCGATGACGGTGGCCGGGTAGATGAACCCTTCCCGGTGCGGATATAGGTGATGTCGCCCACCGGTTTGGTCCCGGGCCGGGGTGCGGTGAAGTCCCGGCGGACCGGATCGGGGATGCCGCGGAAGTCGCCCTGCTGGGTGGTGGCCGGCCGGAGCGCCCGCGCCTGGGCCGGGGTCGGTTCCGGCGCGCGCGTCAGCGCCTGGACCGGTTCCGCCGAGTAGTGCTACCCGGTTCGGGGCGGTGCGGCGTGCACGCGGCGGTAGCCGTAGGTCTGGTGGCCGCCGGCGGAGATGCCGGGGATGAGCCTGTTGAGGTGCTCGCGTCGCTGGGCGGTGGCCGGGGCGGGCCGCCGGCGCCATTCGTGGTGGCCCGAGCGGAACATTTACAGTCATCGGCGCATCCGGACGATGCCGCGGCCGGCCTTCTCCGCGTCGATCAGCTCGTATGTGGCGAGCGTCATCGAGTCTCGACGGGGCAGAACAGATGGAGGCAGCAGGCATCGTTGCCCACCGGGGAATGCAGCACAATTGACCCCGCGGCCGCTCGTTGGTGATCGGGCCTCGACAAACCAGATCGTTGACGAGCGGTCGTTCGTGTACGCGGTCCGTTATGAAATCGCGATCAGCGGTCGCTTATGGAGGTCCCTCAAGCACGTCCGACTTGGTCGGCTACACAGAAACCCGTTCCGCAGTCGGTGCACCGTGCGTTGCCGAACAGGTAGGTCATTGCGGCGGCGACGTCGTGCCGTCCGTCGGTCAGGGCAACTTCGTATAGGCGTCTGCCGATGCCGCGCAGACTCTTTGGGTCCGCAGAGTGTAGGGGGGTCTTGGCGACGTCGTCTTCCAGGGCGTGGTCACCGCTGGTGGAGAAGTGTTCGTCGCCACTGATAACGATGAACAGGGTGGTTTCACAGGTAGGACAGGAGACCTCGTACTCTCCGATCACGAGCCCTTCCAGGTTTTCACACCATATTGGGACGCCCTCGAATCCCAGAATGGCCTTGAGCATGTAGAGATAATCGGTGCGGTCATGCAGCACTCGTCGGTGCTCGGTGGCCATCCACAGCAGCTCTGCGATCTCGGTCGCGTACTTCTGGCGAACATCGCCAGCCCCATGTGGTTGGTCGGCTTCTGCCACGATCGCGCCCGCTAGATACAGAGCACTCAGTCGTGTGCCCTCGTCTCTGGCAGCGGTCGCCGTCAGCCAGGGCAGAGCTGCGAAGCTGGCCGAATAGACGGTGCCCTGGTGGCACAAAGCCGACCACAGATCGTTCCAGTCGGCGCTTGGGTCCCTCTCAATCCGATCCAGCAGATTAGGGATGTCCTCGGCAGAGCCATAGGCGTGGCTGAGTTGCGACCAGTCCGTCATGCAGGAATCCAACCAGGTCGATGTGACAGCTGGCCCTTCCCGCCCTGGAACGGATGGCGTGGCATCGTTCCCCCGTATTCGAGCACCGGTGTCCGGCTGATGGCAAGCATCCACGTCGCCTCGTCGAGCACTGCGGCGATCACTCAGGCAGGACGTCCAGCACGCTCTGAACTCGCTCTGAGTAACTCATCACCGAAGGTGAGCCAGAGCCCAACAATCCCGCGCGCAACAGTTACACCCAGACAGGACGACGCAGACGACACACCCCACGATGACCCACCGGCCGATCCGGCGCAGACCTTCGCGGCGCAGGAGCTGTATCGTCGCCACGGCCAGCGCGTCTACGCCCGTACGGCGGTCGATCCGGCCTTCAGCGCAACGATCGCCGCCCAGGCGCAAGCAGTCCGGGACGGGATGCTCCAGTTGCCGGGCCGGTGGACCAAGACGACGCGCAGGGCAGGGGTGAACAGGTATCTGCTCGGCCACGCACACGCCCTGCTGCAGGGACTGCTGGAGACGGCCGCCAACGCCGAGACCAGCGCCACACCGGCCGCACCGCCGGGCGAGGATTGGGTGACGGTGCGGCTGGGGGAGCTGTTCCAGCTCACCTTCGATGAAGCCCTGCTCACCGTGCAGGCGCCGGTTCACCGGTAGCCGCATCCGTTCGCCGCCGTTCCTGCGCTCGCCCCGGCCCGGGGACCACAGGCAAGCCGTCGGTGCTGCCCGCAGGCAAGTCCCTCGTGCGGTGCCCGCACCGCATCGGCGGCCGCAGGCGACCGGGGCCGTCGTGGGCTCAAGCCCGGTCAGGGCTGAGCGTGAGGGCCTGGTCGAGAGCGCGGGTGTGCTCGGGCCCGGCCAGGATGGCCATGGCAGCCTGCTGACGCCGGTGCAGGGCCTTTGCCTGAGCGCGCAGGGCGCGCAACCGGGCGCGCATGCGCAGCCGGCTCCGCCATGGGTGCCAGAGCGCCTGCAGGAGAAGCTGGGTGGTCGCCTCCAGGTAGTCATCGCCAGCAGTGACAAGCGCATCAAGGCTCGCCTCATCCAGGGCGCCGCCGAGGCGCGAATCGATGAGGCGTAAGACCTCGCCCTGGAATGCCTGTTCCTCACCGCCGCCCGCGAAATCCAGAACTCTGCGGGGCACACCTGCCGACAGCGCGCTCACGACGAGGCCATCGAGTGCTTCGCGCAGCGCGCGTTCGGCGTCCATGCCGTCCTCAAGGAGCACCGACAGCCTGAAGTGGTCTGAGACGAGCAGGCGTTTGCCCGCCACGTACCGACCCCCTCGCCCGTTCCCGGCCCCCCTCGGTGCGATGTCGCGGACGCCGGCCCGTACCGCGGCGACGCGCTGCAGCCGCTGCTGCACTTCGGCGCGCAGATGGCGCCGCTCATGGTTACGCGACAGATACGTGGTCACCGCGGCGCCCACGATGCCGCCGGCAGTGGTGTACACCAGATCGATCAACTCAGCCATCGCCACCACCTTCCGGTGCGCCGGACACGCGGTTTTGCGCGAGTGGTTGTCTCCTGCCGTGCGCGCAGAGATCGGGCGCAAGATCCATTCCCGCATTCTCACTGAAACGCCTCACGGAACGCCAATCCGCGGGGATCTGCGCTCCGGCTCGCCTTCGACGAGGGGCTGCTCACCCTGCAGACGCCGGTCGGCCGGTAGGGGCGCGCGCCCGTGCGTAAAGCGCTGCGAAACTCAGGAAAACCCCTCTGCGCGGTCGGCAGCGGGCGTTTGCTGTTGGGGGTGGTGTCGTAGGCGCATCTCGACACCGAGAAGGCCGCTTTGCGCCACCTGTTTGTCCGCCGGCCGAAGGGAAGGGCACGTGAGCAACACGCCATCGCCTACGTTCAGGGACTCCAGCTCGCCGATCCGACCGTCGAACGCGTGTTACTGCTGCTGGCCGAACGCACCAACACCTGGAACCAGGAGCGGCCGTCGGTGATGGGACTGGAGTTGCGCGACGCCGACATCCCGAGGCCTGCCGTCGAGGCGAAGATGAGCGCCCAAGAGTTTCGGCACCTGCCGCGCACGATGAAGAACACGGTCCGGATGGACGTGCTCGAACACAGCGACGGCGTATGGGAGACTCCTACACCGACCGCGCCCCCACCGCCCCGGCGCAGCCCGCCGATGCGCCAATCGGCGCCATCCAGGCGTTCACCATGCCGGGCTGGGATCACTACAGCACCTGGGGCTACGACGCCGGCCTGGGACACCTGTACGCCCCAACCCTTACCTGGTGCCCGGGCGGGTCGTCTTCCTCGCACCGGGCCGCACTGTCTTGCTCGTACTGGGCTTCACCGACGTTGCCGTGTTCCACATGGCGGCCTTTCCCCAAGGCGTCGAATTCTTCGACGCGACGGCTGCTCCCGTAAACGGTCACCTGTGGCCGGATGGATGGCGCCTGGAGATGACGTCCGATGGCGAGGATTATCTGGTCGCAGACGCGGTTGACGAGCCCGGACCGGTTGACGCGCCAGACGAGAAGGCTTGACCGGGCGACCCTGCCTGTAACCAGCAGATCAAGCTGTGGCGTCCGCCGTACCGCCCCCATCTGCAGGCGCGTCCTGCTCGTCGGCGCCGAACAGCGTCAACTGCTCGCTGCCCGGCTCGGCGCTGGTGAGTTTCAGGCATCGGCGGCAGGTGACCGGCCCGCGGTCGGGGTGGGCCGCGCCGGGGTCCCAGCCGCTGACGCCGACCATGCAGGCCGGGCCGGGCATGCGTTCGTCGGCGAACCACTTCGTCATGGCGACCTCGTGCACGATGCCTGACGACCGGACCCGCAGGTTCGAGCCGTCGGCGTAGGCGGCCCGCGCCGCTGCGGCGATCGTCGCCAGGGCGGCGTACAGGTCCGGTTCGTCACTCATCTACAGCCCCACCACCGGATTGTCGGTCCATTGATCGGCATCTTCCAGATACCCCAGCAGGGCGCGGGAGCATCCGCCCAGCCGTCGTGCCGGTCGATGCGCACCAGCAACGGCCCCGTCGTGCGGTCGTGCTCGGCGAGCGCGGTGACCAGGGTGCGGGTGGCTCGCACCGGGCAGGTGGCCGGGTTGGACCCGTACGGCACGGCCGTCTCGATGTACTTCTTGATCTTGCGCCGGTAGACGGTGACCACCAGTCCCTCGGCGGTCTCGGCGACGTCGCCGATGTTCAGCGCGGCCAGTTCCGAGGAGCGGGCGGCGGTGGCGTAGCCGAGCAGCACCAGGGCCGCGCCAGTTGCCCGCCGAGGCGTCTGGCTTCTTCTTCGGCGGGCGCGGCGTCGCCTTGGCCCTGCGGTGGCGCCCGGGCGGATCTCACTCGGCTGGCGTGGGAGGTGCCTACCTGTTCGGACCCGGCCGCGTCGATGAACACCGTGACCGGCGGGCCTGCGCTCGGAGGCCGTGATATACCTGCCGCCCATGGCCATCGCCCGGCCTGGTCCGGTCAGGATGGCGGGGCGGCCAGGACGGCCTTTGCGGCCAGCCGGAGATTCTTGATCATTGGATTCGGGTCGCCCTTGCGGCTGACCAGGACAACCTGGCTGGGGGGAGCACCCTCGATCGGGACGGTGACGAGGTCGGGACGCAGTGAACTGCGCCGATCGCCGACCGGTAGGACGGCGATCGCCCTGCCACCGGCGACGAGTTCGAGCTTGTCCTCGTAGCTCTCGATCGGCGGCACGCCGGCCCCGAGGATCCGGTAGGACGTCCAGTCCGCGGTCTCGAACGCGCACGGCGCCGTCTCTTCGTCGGCCAGTTCTTCCGCGGTCACCGACGCGCGGTCGGCCAAGGGATGGCCGCGGGGGACCACGAGCATCCGGGGCTCCTCGTACAGCGGGGTGGTGAATACGTCGTCGGCGGCGAGCGGCAACGGGGTCCGCGCGATCAGGGCGTCGACGCGCTTGTCGGACAGTGCGCCGACGTCGCGGCAGCTCAGATGCCGGGTGGCGATCTCGGCGTCCGGGTGACGGTGGCGCAGTTCCCGTACGGTGGTGGTGATCACCAGGTCTTCGACGTAACCGATGGTGATTCGTTCGGTCTGGGCTTGTTCACGCACGGCCAGTTCGGCCTGGCGGGCGGCCTGCAGCAGGGCGTGGGCCCGGGGGAGGAATGTCTGGCCGGCCGGAGTGAGCCGGGTGCCCTGGGAGGTGCGGTCCAGCAGTCGTGTGCCGAGATATCTCTCAAGCCGCTGAATCTGGCGGCTCAGCGCCGGCTGGGCTACGTGCAGATCGGCGGCGGCCCGGCCGAAGTGCTGGTGCGCCGCCACCACGGTGAAGTAGCGCACCAGCCGCAGTTCCAGGTCCTGCCCGAGATCGTTCACCGTCACAGGGTACGCGTCATGCTGTTTCGGAATGACCGGTTGCCGAAGGGGTCTTGGACGGCCATGCCGTCCACGGCTTTGACTGAAGGAGCAACGTTTCCCTGAGAAAGCGATAGGCGCGATGAAGGCGATCCAGTTCCACGAGGCGGGCGGGCCGGAAGTTCTGCGGTACGACGAGGTGCCGGTTCCCGAGATCGGCCCGGGCGAGGTGCTCGTCCGGGTGCGCGCGGCGGGCGTCAACCCGCCGGACTGGTACCTGCGTGAGGGGATGAAGGTCATGCCGGCCGAGATGAGGCCGGTGCTGGAGTTCCCCCTCATCCCCGGAACGGACATGTCGGGCGTGGTTCAGGCGGTCGCTCCGGACGTGTCCGGGTTCGCCGTCGGTGACGAGGTCTTCGGCATGCTGCGGTTCCCGGGATTCGACGGCCGGACGTACGCCGAGTACGTGGCCGCTCCGGCTTCCGACCTGGCTCACAAGCCGGCCGGTATCGACTACGTTGAGGCGGCCGGTGCGCCGATGGCCCTGCTGACGGCCTGGCAGTACCTGGTCGATCTCGGCCACGACGTGCCGTCTCCCTTCACCGGCCAGGTGCACCAGCCGGTGGCGATCACGCCAGGGATGACCGTGCTGGTCAACGGGGCCGCTGGGGGAGTGGGTCATTTCGCGGTGCAGCTGGCGAAGTGGAAGGGGGCACACGTCGTCGCGGTGGCCTCGGGACGGCACGAGCAGTTCCTGCGCAAGCTCGGCGCCGATGAGTTCATCGACTACACCACGACGCAGGTCGCGGACGTGGTCAGCGGCGTCGACTTGGTGATCGACACCGTCGGCGGCCCGGACAGTTCACGTTTCCTGACCGTGCTCAAGCGCGGCGGCACCATGCTTCCGGTGTTCTTCGCCCAGTACGATCCGGAAGAGACAGCGCGTCTTGGCATCACCGTCTCGAACATTCAGGTGCGTTCCAACGGCCCCCAGCTCGCCGAGATCGGGCGCCTGTTCGACGAGGGCAAGCTCCAGGTCGGGGTGGACAGCACCTACCCGCTTTCCGAAGCGGGCAGCGCACACACACGAGCCGCGCAGGGCCACATCCAGGGCAAGATCGTGCTGACGGCGTTCTCGTGATCGCCGACCTCCAGCAGGCGGTGGCGCGCTACGCCCATGCCCTGGACGAGCTGAATGCGGCCGAACTGGAAGCGGTCATGACCGAGGACACCACCTGGACCTTCACGATGCCCGGACAGGGGGTGCTCGGCCCGGTCGCCGGACGCGCGGCGGTGCTCGACTTCATCCGTGACGGGCATACGGCCCAGACCGGAAGGGTGCGGCACCACCTGGGTAACGTCGTGGTCACGACGACGGACGCCACCACCGCCGAGGTGCGGGCCTATCTGCTGCAGACGAGGAACACCGGCGAGAGCGTCCAGATGATCTCGACCGGGGTCTACACGTTCGGCCTGCGACGATCCGGCGGTAGGTGGCGGATCGCCGAGCTCACCCTGACGCTGGACAACGCCTTATAGGGCGAGGCCAGCGGATTGCGCCCGGCGATCATCGAATGCCCGCCGACGGCGCCCGGGTACCGATTTGGGCCGACGACGAACAGCATGGCCCTGGCAGGGAAATGATCAGCCGGTCGATGCGCTGTTGAGCGCCGGCAGGCTCGGCTGCCCCAGGCAGATCGACCAGGCGTTCGGGGACAGATCCTTCGACGAGTACCTCACCCCGGCCGTCGAGGAGCGGACGGTGCGACGCGCGCAACTGGAGCCGCTCCTGCACGGCGACCGGAAGACGGCTCACTGGGGCTGTCTCCCATCTCAGACGGGTGCCAAGGCGGTTCTCCACCCAGCGATCACGCTTCTAGCGTTGCCATCGCACGGATTTCGGTTGCGAGCAGGAGGGGCTGATCATGAGTGAGGTGACCCGCTGCGGATTCGTGGGCGGAGCGGCAGTCTCGGCGGAACGACGGCGCTGGGCCTCGGCATGCCGTTAAAGGCGTGGGCTCAGCGACTGGGGCCGGTCCGTATAGCCCCGAATGACCCACATTATGAGGATCTAGCCGTGCGCCGGACGAACCAGCGGTTCGACACCAGACCGGAGTACTTCCACGTGGTCGACTCAGCCCAGCAGGTGGAGAAGGACGGCGCGTTCGCGATCGAGGCGGGCACGACGTTCATGCAGGTGTACCGGACGCTGTACCTGGGCTGGGGGGTGACGATCCCCGGAGGCCAGTGCGGCGGGGTGGCGGCCGGCGGCCACAGCCGGCACTCACGCCGTCTGGGCTCGGTGGTCGACTACCCGCACGCCGTGGAAGTCGTGGTGGTGGATCGTTCGGGGCGGGCGCGAACGGTGGTCGCCACGAGGAGCCCGTCCGCCCCCAACCATGACCTGTGGTGGGCGCACACGGGCGACGGAGGCGGGAACTTCGGCGTCGTGACGCGCTACTGGATGCGCGACCCTAAGGCGAAGGGGAAAGACCCCTGTAAGTTACGGCCCGCGTCGGTGCCGTCACGCCCCGACTGCTTCGTTCGGCCGGTAGGCCGGTCGCGGCCCGAACCGTCAACGTGTGTATCGATGACTGATGCGCCATCTCATGACATCGGTTCCTCGCTGTCAGGCTTGGCGGGCGTGGGAGGCGAGGCGCTCGGCGAGCCCGATGACGAGGTCGCGCAGTTCATCGGGGCGCTCGATGACGAACGGCCGGTCGAGTGAAGCGAGTACCGGAGGCAACCAGTCCAGCCGCTCCGCCCGTAGCTCGACACGTAGCCAGCGCTCGGTGACCCGATCCTGGCCTGCCACGGACTCGTACTCCTCCAGGCGCGCCACGCCGGCGGGAAGGTGGGCGCGGATCTGCTCAACTGTCCCGTGGATCCGCAAGGTCACCGCATACCGGTACTCAGCCGTGGCGAACCCTGACAACACACGCTGTGCAGGACCGGGCCCCACGGGCGCTTCGAACGAGCCGGGCAGGGTCCTCGCGTCCACGATGCGATCGAGCCTGAAGGTTCGGTCCTCACCGATCCGGGCGTCCTTGCCCGTGACGTACCACCGGCCCGAATGGGCGACGATCCCGTACGCGTGCAGCGTGCGTTCGCTGCGCCGTCCGTCGCGATCGGTGTATCGGATCGAGACCGGTCGGCGGTGGCGCACCGCGTCGGCGATGGTCAGCAGGACCCCGGCGTCCGGGGCGTCGAAGTCACCGGGCTGATCCGTGAAGGCGAGAGCCTCCAGGAATGTGTCGAGCCGGCGGGCGACGTGCGTGGGCAGGACCCGCCGGATCTTGGCCGATGCCGTCTCGCTTGCTGTGCGCTCCGTCGTCGTCAGCCCGGTGCGGAGGCCGGCGACCAAGCCGAGCAGTACGGCCAGCGCCTCGTCGTCGCTGAGCATGAGCGGAGGCAGACGGCACCCGGGGGCGAGTCGGTACCCGCCGTAGCGGCCGCGCACCGACTCCACGGGCACGTCCAGGTCGATCAGCTGGTCCACATACCGCCGTACGGTGCGCCCATCAACGCCGAGCCGGTCGGCGAGTTCGGCCACCGTCCGGGTGCCGCCTGACTGCAACAGCTCCAGGAGTGTCAGCACGCGGCCGGTGGGTCGAGGCATGCTCTCAGCCTAATGCGAATACAGGACCGATTCTGTCCACTATTTCTCCTAGCCTGCGGAGTGCACGACTCCAGCACAGCCAAGGAGATCCCATGGACTTCGTCTCGATCCGCATCATCACCGGCGACGTCGCGCGCCTCGTCGAGTTCTACGAGCGAGCCACCGAGGTGCCGGCGATGTGGGCCACCGAGGACTTCGCCGAACTCAAGACCCCCACCGCCACCCTCGCGATCGCCGGCACCCGCACCGTTCCGCTGTTCGCCCTGGGCTCTGCTCGCCCAGCGGACAATCACAGCGTGATCACCGAGTTCCTCGTCGACGACGTGGACCGCGTTCACCAGAACCTGACCGGCTTCGTCACCGACTTCGTCACCGAGCCCACCACGATGCCCTGGGGCAACCGGTCGCTGCTGTTCCGCGATCCCGACGGCAACCTCGTCAACTTCTTCACCCCCGTCACCCCCGCGGCCATCGAAAAGTTCGCACGTTGACGCCACGCATGGCCGCTCGTCCGGGAGCCCTGAGATCCCAATGAACAGCCACCGGCGGGGGTACCGAAACACCGCGCCGCCCATGCCACCAAACGTGACCGGGAAGGTCGGTTGTACATGCACGACCACGGCGGCCGCACGCCGCCTTGAGCGGGAAACCGCCGATCAGCCGGACATCCGGCAGCCACCACCGTGTCACGCTCGAGCAGCCGCCGGGGCCGCTCGACACCTTCCCCCAGCGGCTGACCACAGAGGACGTCGTGGAACCAACATCCTGAGACACCGTGAAATCTGGACCGGCGACAACCGTGTCCAGTGGCACGGGGACAGAAGGTGGCAGCCCGAGGGCGGGATCAATCCGTGGACCAGCTTCACCTTCCCGAACCACCCGGGCGGGGCCAGCGTCCAAAGGATCAGGATCATGTGAACTTCCGGCGATGATCAGGGGCGGCGATCCTGCCCGATCGCCGGACCGCCCAGGCGGGGTGCCGTCAACCAATGCGCCACTAGGAGTTGTCTCAAAGTGAGGTCAGCAGCCAGTCGTTGATGATGGCGATGTGAAGGCTGGCCTCGTAACGGGCGGCGAGTTTGTCGTAGCGGGTGGCGGCGCCGCGATGGCGTTTGAGCCGGTTGATGCCGCATTCGACGGCGTGACGAGCGCGGTAGTCCTCGCGGCTGAACAACGGCGGGCTGGGTGAGCAAGGCGCGGGCGTTCCGGACCTGCTCGGGGTCATCGCGGGCGGGCGGCCGAGTCGGGCGCCGCGAGCCTTGGCGGCGGCCAGACCCTCATGGGTGCCTTCCACGATGAGCTCGCGGATGAATTCGGCGAGCGCGGCGAAGACGTGGAAGACGAGGCGGCCGCCGGGGGTGGCGGTGTTGAGGGCTTCCTTCAGGGACTGGAAGGCGGCGCGGCTCGGTGACGATCGTGATGAGGTCGGCCAGGGAGCGGGCGAGCCGGTCGAGTGAGGGAACGACCAGGGTGTCGCCGGACCGCAGGGGGTCCAGGGCCTTGGTGAGCTCTTCGCGGTCGGTGTTCTTGCCGCTCAGCTTGTCGGCGAAGATGCGGATGCGGCTGGCGGCTTCGAGCGCGTAGGTCTGCCGGTCCAGCCGTTGAGCACAGGTAGAGACCCGGGCATAGCCGACAAGCGCTTTGGAGAGGACCGCGGTTTCGGAGCCAAGGAAGTCGGCGGCGGCTTGGCGGGCTGCGGCAGGAGCCGAGCCGGCGATCGCGGATGTATGGGCGTCATGTTGCCACGTCGCTTGACCCTGACGCAGGGTCAAGCTTTCAGCATGGTGGCATGACCACGGAAACCAAGGCGATCGAGGTCGCCGAGCTGTACGACGAGCACAACAATGATGGAGGGCGGGCGGAGAGAGGCGACAGGACGATCCGGCGCTTCACGATCCACCACGACGGCGTCACAATCCCGGTGTCTCGCGGCGGTCAGGGACGACCGCTGGTCCTGTGCCCTGGCCTAAGCTCGACCCAGGCCCACCTGCGCGAGCTGATCGAGCTGCTGAGACGCGATCACGACGTGGTGACCTTCGACCTGCGGGGGCATGGCCTCGCCTCGGCCGCCGACCGGTACTCCTTCGAGGACTTCCTCAATGATCTCGTCGCGGTGATGGCGGAGCTGGGAAACCTCGGCCTCCCGACAGCGCCCGTACTGGTGGGCTACTCGCTGGGCGCCGACCTGGCCGTGCACTATGCCTCCGAGCATCCTGACACCGTCGCCGAGCTTGTTCTCATCGACGGGGCGAACCCGGTGCCCGAACCGTTCATCACCGAGGCAGCCCGGCCGGCGTTCCGCGCCATGTGGGAGGACCTGGCGACTCAGCAGGAGGCCGAGCGGGGCACCGCGCGTCAGGTGCTGCTCAGCGCCCAGGAGATTCTCGACCTGAACATCGAGATCGACGTGATCCGGTCCGAGATCCTCGGCCGGTACAGGAACATCGACCGGCCCGTCAGTATGATCATGTCGACCTCGATGGCCGGCGACAGCGGCGAAGGGCCTGCGCCGCGGTTCAACCAGAACTGGCGTGCCGGCGTCGAGCGGCTTGTCCGCGAGTATCCGCACATTGCCACCAGCTGGATCGACACCGATCACCAGCTGGTCTTCACCCATGCCTCGCACATCGCGCAGATCATTCTTGATGCACCGGTCTCATCCGGTCGGGCGATCTCTTGAGCGGTTCCTGGAGACTGGTCTGATGGTGACCATCGGCGAGCTGGCGTCGTACGCGGGGGTGACGGTGCGTGCGGTGCGGCACTACCACGCCAAGGGGCTGCTGCCGGAGCCTGAACGGGATAACTCCGGTTACCGCAGATACGACGCCGGCGCCGTGATCGAACTGATCAAGATCCGGACCCTCGCCGAGGCCGGGGTTCCGCTGGCGCGGGTGCGGGAGCTGCTACGGGCCGGGCAGGAGGAGTTCGCCGCGGCGGTCGCGGACATCGACAGGCAGCTGCAGGCGGAGATCCGGGAGAGGCAGCGGCACCGAGAGCGAATCGCCCGGCTCGCCTCCGGGGACAGCCTGGTCCTGCCCCCGGAAGTGGTCGAGTATCTCGACCGGATGCGGGCGCTCGGGGTCGACGAGCGGATCGTTCAGGCCGAGCGTGATGGCTGGATCCCGCTGGCCGCGCACTCACCCGAGCGAGTCCCGGAGTGGATGGCACGCAAGCGGAAGCAGCTCGACGATCCGCGGCTGGTCGACTTCTATCTCATCCTGGGCCAGGCCCTTGACCGGGCCGACGACGATCCGCGGCTGATCGAGCTGGCCGACAAGCTGGCCGCCTATCTCACGCGTATGGCCGACGAGCGGGGCGAGGACTATGTCGACGACATCGATATCGAGCTGCCGCTCGTCAAGCTGATGGACACGCTGGCGTTCGCCACTGTGCCGCCGGCGCGCCGGCTGATCGAACTGCTGAAGCAGCGAGGCTGGACGGGCTGGACCAAGCTCGAGCGCGTGACCTCCACACCGGGCGCGACTTCCTAGTAGCGCCAATACGCGCAGGAAGACGCCACAGCGCGGCGGTCCGAGAGCTATCGGTGATGGCGGGCGGGGTACTGCTGGGCGGCTTGGTCCAATCGCAACAGCAACCCAGCGACGGACTGCCCCTCCTCCGCTAACCTGACTTTAGGCCTAAACTTGAGGAGGATGGCATGACACGTGTGATCGTGGTCACCGGCGGGGGCACCGGCATCGGCAAGGCGATCGCGGCGCGCTTCGCGGCGGACGGAGACCAGGTGCTGATCATCGGCCGCCGCGCCGGCGTACTGGAGAAGACCGCGGAGGAGATCGGCGGCACAGCGCTGGCGGCCGACCTGAGCGATCCGGCCGAGGTCGCACGGGTGCGCGCCGCCCTGGCCGAGCGCTTCGGCGTGATCGACGTGCTGGTCAACAACGCGGGCGGCAACATCGAACGGCACGGCGGGTCCGGCGGAGTCGCGGAACGGTGGACGAGCAACTTCCGGGCCAACGTGCTGACGGCGGTGCTGCCGACCGAGGCGTTCCGCGATCTGCTGAACCCGTCGGGCCGGATCGTGTTCATCACCTCGATCGCGGCCTTCCGAGGCTCGGGTGGCACCTCCTACGGCCCGATGAAGGCGGCCCTGCACCCGTATGTATTCGACCTCGCCGCCGCCCTGGGGCCGCGTGGCGTCACGGTGAACGCGGTCGCCCCGGGACTGGTCGAGGACACCGAGTTCTTCGGCGACACCCTGAGCGAGGAACGCCGCGCGGCGCTCGTCACGCAGACCCACACCGGCAGGGCCGGGACACCGGGGGACATCGCCGAGACCGTGCACTGGCTCGCCTCGCCCGGCAGCGGGCACGTCACCGCGCAGATCATCCAGGTGAACGGCGGCGCCGAGCGTGGCCGCTGAGCCGCCACGCGACGGCGCCGATGCCATCCAGGACGCCTGGCGGCGCGAACTACCGGGTGTTCCGGTGGAGTCGATCGGGATCGTCACCCGCGTCTGGTGGGCCGCCAAGGTTTTCGGCGACCAGCGCCGCCGCACCCTCGCGGCGCTGGGGGTGGACGTCGCGACGCTGGACCTGCTGTCCACGTTGCGGCGCTCCGGCCCGCCGTACCGGATGAGCCCGGGGGAGCTGGCCGGGGCGTGCATGGTGACGCGCGGCGCGATCACCCAGCGTGTGGAGCGGGCGGTCAGGGCCGGGCTGGTCGAACGGACCGCTGTGGGGTCGGGCTACCACGCGCGCGCGGTCACCCTCACCGAGGCGGGCGGAGCCCTGCTCGACCGCGTCGTCGCCGATCTGCTTCTCACAGAGGACCGTCTCGTCGGCCATCTCGCCCCCGAACGCCGTGAGCTCCTCGCCGACCTGCTGCGTGAACTGCTCGCCGGACTCGACGGCCCGGATCCGACCGGACAGGTCGGAGACTGAACTCCAGACTTTTGGGCTGATGACACTTTCGTTGAGACCGTGCTGCCGCTGCCCTACGGCTCACACGGCTCAGGACTCCCGAAGCTGCGGTGAGCCGCAAAGTAGACGGGCTGATCCAGCTCGGCGCGGGTTTCCGTACCGCTCGTCAGAGCCGGACTTCGGCGACCCGTCCCGGGCCGGCGTCGAGGACCGGATCAGCGGAGCGACCGGAGTCAGAGCCGTGACCTGGGGCGACGCGATTCCGCTGACCGACAGAGTCGTAGTCCTGTCCGGTCGGCCTCCTGCTTTGCCCCTGGCCGTAGCTTCGGGAGTCCTGGGCCACGTCGGCGTCGTGTGCCTGGCGACGTGACCTCTGCGGCCGGGTCGCGGTCATGACGAGGCCGGTGCCGCCGCGCCGGACGTCAGAGCCGCCTGTACGATGCGGATCGCCTCGCCCGCGTCGAGGCCGACGCTGGCGATCACGGCCGCGTACTCGGCGGCGGCCCGGCGGGCCCGCTCCCGGCCCTCCTCACCGGCCGCCGACACGAACGAGCCCGCCCGCCCGCGCGTCTCGATCAGCCCCGCCTCCTCCAGCTCCCGGTAGGCCCGGCCGACCGTGTTGACGGCCAGGCCGAGATCGGCCGCCAGGTGGCGGATGGTCGGCAGCCGGGCGCCCACGGCCAGCGTGCGGTCCTGGATCTGCCGGGCGAGCTGGGCCCGCAGCTGCTCGAACGGCGGCACCGGCGAGGCCGCGTCGATGACGATCATCGGGTGCTCATGGCCCGCCGGGCCACCGTCGCGCTCGACGGCGTCCTGACGCGGAGGGCGATGCACGCGACCATGCCCAGGACCACGTTGGCGACCGCGGCGGCGCCCCACCAGCCGGGCGCGGTGCCGAACAGCAGCACCATGGGCAGCGACCACTGCACGCTCGGCGTGGTGAGCTCGCGGGCGTCTTCGACGCGCATGATGACGTCGGCGGTCAGCGACTCCTCATCCTGCGCCACGACCGGGTGCCTGAGCAGGTGGCGCAACTGCATGGCGGTGATGGCCGTCGCGCCGAGCAGGGCGATCAGCAGGACGACGGCCGGCTGCCGCAGGGTGGGGTCGGGAACGGCCAGGGCGCTTGCGGCCAGCGCCATCGTTCCGGCGAACGTGGCGGCCGCGAAGGCGGCGTACGGCCTGCCGAGCACGGCCCGCCAGCCGGGCTGGATCAGGTGGGTGGCCCTGCGGGACAGTGTCGCGCCCGCCCGCTGGTCGACGCGTCGCACCCACCGGTCGAGCAGTGATTGTGCCAGCAGCAGCCCGGCCACCAGCGCGGTCAGGGCCAGCAGAGGCAGTGGGCGATGCGGCGGGGAGCCGCCGAAGGCGGAAGCGGCGGCGAGCGCGCTCGCGATGATCAGCACGGCCGGGATGATCTGAGCGGCCAGGCGGGCGCGTCTGCGGACCGCGAGCCGGCTGGCCAGCAGTGGGGTCGGGCGGGTGCCGGCCAGGTCGTGCATGGCCAGCCACTCGCCTGCCAGTCGCAGATCGGTCGCACGCGTCTGCGGGCCGGCGTCCGGTAACGGTTCGGGGGTCACAGCGCCTCCTTTGTCGCAAGCTTTGTATCAAGATGATGCGTCATAACTTGCGACAAAGTCAACGCCCGACCATTGCGAGATCCCTGCCGGTCGGCGAGGGCGGGTCAGACGGCATGGCCCAGGACTCCCGAAGCTACGGCCAAGGGCAAAGCAGGAGGCCGACCGGACAGAACTACGACTCTGTGCCCGGTCACCGGAACCGCATTGTTCCAGGTCACGGCTCTGACTCCGATCGCCCCGCCAATCCGGTCCCCGATGCCGACCCGGGACGGGCCGCCGAGACTCGGCCCTGGCGAGCGGTACGGAAACCCGTGCTGAGCTGGACCGGCCCGCCTGCTTTGCAGTTCGTCGCAGCTTCGGGAGCCCGCTGACCTGTGGTTAGACCGCTACTTCGCCCCTGGGCGTGGCTTTAGGAGTCCTGGGCCGACTCCGTCGCCCACATCGCAGACCTACCTGACCAGCCTGAGCCGTCACGGGCCCAGCGACTGTGCATCCACCGACGCGCCGCCAGGCCAATTGGGGCTACGTCCGCACAGTCCTCGGCCGGCGCCGACGGGTCTCCGGCTTCTGGACCGGGTGCCGTGGCCCGATCCCACCCTCGATGAGGTTTCCCACCTTCCGAGGCACGGCGCCCGACGCGGGGCCCTGCGTACCAGCGAGCGAAGGGCCCCTCATACCTTCGCGGCGGACTTGTGAATCGTGTGGGGAGCGGCCCAGGAGCACCTGCCCCATCCCGACGCCTGCGAGCCGGGCATGGATGCGGCAGGACCCGGTCTGCGCGGGATCGTCGTCACGGGAGGCGAATGAACCTCGTCGACATCACCACAACCGTAACGGGGATGATCAACAAGAAGAAGCCCGCAAGCGGGCATCGCGGCTATGCGTCGACGGCCTGGTAGACGGTGGTCCAGAAGTCATGGATGAGCCGCGCGGGAGCGGGCACGGACAGTCCGACCTGCGTCAGCAGGATGCCGGTGACCCCGTGGCGCGGGTCGGCGTAGACCGACGTCCCGGTGCCGCCATCCCACCCGAACTGCCCGATCGGCGAGTAATCGCCGCGGTGCGTCCTGACGGCCATGCCGAACCCCCAGCCACCGTGCTGCCCCTGCCCGTACGACAGGTGCACGTTGCTGACAGCCATCTGATGGCGTAGGGCCTGCACCTCGGCCCCCAGCCGGTTGGTGGTCATCAGCTCCACCGCGGGACGCGACAGGATCCGTCGGCCGTGATGGACTCCGCCGGCCAGCAGCATCCGGAAGTAGGTGTGGTAGTCGTCCACGGTGGACACCAGCCCTCCACCGCCACGATGGAACATCGGCGGCTTGCTGAAACTGCCGCCGGCGGCTTCGTCCCACACGTGGAACTCCCCGGTGCCCGGGTCGGGCATGTAGCAGGGCGGCAGCCGGTCGATCGCGGCTTCGCCGACCCAGAATCCGGTGTCGCGCATGCCCAGCGGCTCGAAGACCCGCTCGTCCAGGAAATCGCCCAGCGTCTGACCCGTCACCCGGGCGACGAGCATGCTCAGCACGTCGTGGCTGAGTTCGTACTGCCAGCGCTGTCCCGGCTGGTAGGACAGCGGAATCCCGCCGAGGAGCCGGAGCCATGCGTCGGGGTCGACCGCGGACCCGGCCGCCGGACTGTAGTAGGCGACCTCCATAATCTTCGCGCCGATCGGCGCGGCCATCAGCGGCAGGTCGATCCCGAGCCCGAAGGTCGAGCTCAGCACGTCCCGCACCGTGATCGGGCGATGGGCCGGGACGGTGTCGTCGAGGGGGCCGTCCGGGCGGACGAGCACCTGCCGATCGGCCAGTTCCGGCAGCCATTCCTGCACCGGATCATCCAGCCGGATACGGCACTCGTCCAGCAGCACCATCGCCGCGGCCATCGTCACCGGCTTCGTGGTCGAGGCCATCCGGAAGATCGTGTCCCGGCGCATCGCCGGGCCGCCGTCGTGCCGCATCGTCCCGGCCGCCTCGACGTGGACCTCCTCACCCCGGCTCACCAAGGCCACCAAGCCGGGAATCTGCCCGGACTCGACATACCGGTTCAGCAGGCCGCGCAGTCTGGCCATCCCCGCTGTGGTGAATCCGTTACCGACGTCGCTCATCGTCACGCCTTTCCTCTCGCGCGCCTTCTTTTCGCGAGAGCCAGCATCATCGGCCCGCTCAGCAGCGGCAACGCTCAACTCGGCAACCGGCGTTAAGCGATGCTTACCGCCATCGGGGAAGATACGTCCGTGGAACTGCGCGACATCGAGATCTTCCTGACCCTCGCCGAAGAGCTGCATTTCGGTCGTACGGCCCAGCGGCTGCGGCTGACGCCGGCCCGGGTCAGCCAGTCGGTCAAGAAGCAGGAGCGGCAGATCGGGGCGCTGCTGTTCGACCGCTCATCGCACCACGTGGCGCTGACCGCGCTCGGCCGCCGCCTGCGCGACGACCTGCAGCCGGCCTACCAGGCTCTGCGCAAGGGCCTGGACAACGCCCGCCTTACGGCCAGCACCGGGACGGCGGCGGCCGACACCCCGCTCCGGCTCGGGATCGTCGGCGGAGGCCCGCTCGACGACCTGCGCCCGGTCTTCGACGAGTTCACCTCCCGCCACCCCGAGCATCCGATCCAGCTCCGCTCGATCCCGTTCGGCAGGCCGTTCGCCGGTCTGCGCCGTGGCGACCTCGACCTCGCGGTGCTGTGGCTGCCGGTCCGCGAACCCGACCTGGCCGTCGGCCCACTCATGTTCACCGAGCCGTTCGTGCTCGCCGTCGGGATCCGGCACCGGCTGGCGCAACGCGAGTCCGTCACGTACGAGGATCTGGCCGCCGAGACCACCCTGGCCGCCGACGTCCCCGACTACTGGCGCGCCGCGGTGGTCCCGTTCAGAACCCCGAGCGGGCATCCCATCCGTGTCGGACCGACGGTCGCCGACTGGATGGAGCTGGTCGCCATCGTCGCCAACGGCGAGATCGTCGCTCCGGTCCACGCGCACGCCGTGCGCTACCACACCCGCCCCGACATCGCCTACATCCCCATCACGGGCGTGCCCGACTCGCGCTGGGCACCGGTGTGGCGCGCCGACGCCGAATCCGACGTCATCCGCGCGTTCCTCGACGTCATCACCGACCTCGGCCCTCTCCACCTGTAACGGCCGAACGCGAACGCGGCGCCTACCACGCCGTCACCGGAACGATCCGGGTGGCTGGCCCGGCGTGCACGGTCGGTGTCAGCGGCTGGGGCCTGGGCGCCGCCCACCCAGACTGCGGGCCGGTCACCTGTCGCCGGTGCCTGAAACTCACCAGTGCCGAGCCGCTTGCCGAGCAGCTGACGCTGTTCGGCGCCGACGAGCAGGCCACACCTGCAGACGGAGGGAACACCCCTGCCTGATCCACCAGCCGCAGTCAGGCGTTGCTCGATCGTGCCTTCTCCTCTGAGGCGTCGTCGACCGGCCCCGGATCATCAGCCGCGCTGTCTTCGACCAGACGGCCCTCGCCGCCGGACCTCACCTCCAAACGCCATCCATCCGGCCACCTATGACCCTCTAGAGGAACAGCTGTCGCGCCGAACAATCGGGCACCGCCGGTGAAGGTCGCCTCGTCGAACCATGCGTTCCCGCTGAAGGACGCCCTATAGAACCTGGCGCCCCCGGTGAAGGTCGCCCCGACAAAGATCGCCCCTGCGGAGTGGCAGCGGGTGAAGTTCAGGTTGGTGAGGATGGCGCCGGTCAGGTCGACGCACATGCCTTCCCAGAACCGGGGGCCGGCCGGTTCGGCGATGCGCTCACCCGGTGCGCGGTCATCGTGGAGGTGGTCTTCCAGGATGCGCTGGGCAGTGAGGCGAACCTGAAGTTCCTCGTGCGGGTCGCGTCCGGTGGCGGGGGCGGAGGCTCCGGCGATGGCGGCGCGCGGGACGGCGGGCGCCAGGTCCTGCCGGACACCGCCGGGCGACGCCCACGGCATCCTCAGATACGCGCAGATGACGTTGACGATGGTCTGCCGGTGCCCGGGGTTGTCTTGGGCCAGGCGCTCCAGCGCGTACAGGCCGCCCAGCCGTACCGCGGCGGCCTCGTGACCGAGCTGCTCGACCGCCTTCGTGTACAGGTCGGTCACCCGGCGCTCGGTCGCGTCGTGGGTGGTGTGCGCGGCGGTGACCTCCTGGGGTGCTGACGGCGGAAGGCCAGCATCAGCGTGACCGCCGCCCCGACCGCGGCCCCGGCGGCCAGCGCGGTGCGCAGCATCTCCCCCCGCACGCTTCCCACCCCACCTCCGACGCCAGGGCTCGGGGCGGGAACGGAGGCGGCCGGGTCGGCCAGAAGCCACCACAACGTGACGGCGACCACGACGGCCACCAGCACGGTCACGCAGACGATCCACCACAGAGCCGACCGGGGCGTATGCAACGGCGGAGGCGCCACCGTGACGGTTCGGCGAAGGGAAGGACGGAAGCGGCGACGTGGAAGTAACGGCATTGCTTTCATTCCAGCCGTCGCAGCCTGGCCCCGGCCTGATGCCGTCTGATCGTTACGGGAAGCACCTACGCCCGCAGCCTGCGGTTTCAGGAGAAATCGCCTGATCTCGGCGGCCGTGTCTGCCCTGAGGGGTACGGGGTCTGACTACTGGCGGGCTCTCTCACTCAAGATTCGCGAATCCACCCAGCCTCCTCCACGGTCGCCCCTACGAGTCCTTCCGGCCCGAACATGGGGCACCGGACGTGCCCGTTCAGCAGACCGACCAGCACGTCGGTGAAGGTTCCGGGATAGTGCCACCACCGGTGAAGTGTCGTTATGACGACGGTCCACTTTCCCGGGTCCGGGTCGGTGAGCCAGCAGCAGTAGTCTCCGTTGGAGGTGTTACCCCAGGGAAACAGCCCCTGGGGGGCGGGGTAAACGGGGAACGGCGGCGCCGGACGGGGAACATCGCGGTCGTCGACCAGTTCGATCTGGTCGAAGCGTTCCCCCCACCGGCGCATGTTTTCCAGCACGTCCGCCCAGCTTTGAACATACTCCTGCGGGGTTTCGCTGGTTCCGGGATGGCCCACGAGGAGGAACTCGTCGAACTCCAGGGTGGAGTATCTCGAAGCCCAGTCCTTGTAGTCGTCCGGGAACACCAGGCCGGTGCCTTCTTCGATGAGGGTCCAGTTCACGGGTGGAGGCGGAACACGGGATGGCCCGATGATGGCTTCAAGATCGGTGATGCTGCGCATTCAACACATTCTTCTCCGAAGCTGTTGGCCAGGAAGTGATCTTCGCTCATGTGGTGACCCGCGCTTCGCTTCACTGATGCAGGCACCTGCCGGGCGGTTACCGTCACCTCATGGCGCCGCCCGTTCCGAAGGGCTACCTTCCCAGGGGCCGCAGGGGTGTCGGGCGTTCAGCAAGCTCCGCACGGGCGCCGACCCCACCCGATCCAGGCTCTGATCAGATGCTTCCCGGTCGAGGCCGGCCGCTTGCCGAGTGGCCTGGAGCTCGGCCAGTTCGGCGAGCGCGGCGACGAACGGGGTAGCGCGCGGTCGGCGGGCAGCGTGTCCAGCTCCTGCTGCGGGCGCTCGTAGGCGGCTGGGGACACGTCCGGTAGCGCAGGCCCTCACCCAGTTCGGGTCACGGTTCCGTCGAGGGTGCGGACGAAGACCGAGCCGGTGGCTGGGCTGGACTGGTAGTGGTAGGTGGCGGTGGTGACCTTGGTGCTGCCGGCGGCGCACTGGGGGTTGAGCAGGCTGGCGGTGCCTCCCGGGCGGCGGGGATAGTCGCTGCGGGGAGTGATCGTCCAGGTGTAGCCGCGCCCGACGACGGCGGCGGTGCCGTTGAAGGCATCCGGCTGCCCGGCGAAAACGTCCTGGATGCTGCCGCTGATGACCGCCAGGCCGCCGTTGGGCAGGCTCGGGATCACGCCGCCGGGCACCAGGGCGATCCGGCGCTGGCCATAAGGGCCGCTGCGGCCGTTCCAGAAGGTGGCCCGCACCGAGCCGGAGAAGCCCGCGGCAAGGGTGGCCGAGCGCCAGTCGGCCTGGTGGCCGCCGCAACCCGGGCCCTCGCCGACCGCCCGGGCCGCGGAGTCGGCAGCGGGTGCCGCCTCGGCGAAGGAGGAAGCGGCCTGGGCAGGTGTCGGAAAGCCGGGCACGCCGGTCAGGGTGGCCAAGGCGGTGGCCAGGGCCAGGACGGGCAGGGGCCGCAAGCGGCGCATGGGGGCTCCTTTTCTGGGCGAAGGACGTTTCCGCAGCTGATGAGCGGGCGCTCTGCCCGGGGTGTCGTGGGGATCGACGGCAACCAGTCGCTACCTATCGTAGTTAATTGACTACGTTATGGAAATACTTGGGGCCGGCCATACCACCCAGGAGCCACCCCCCGCAGTTCTTCACCCCGGACACCTCTGACCGGCCGCCGGGGGATCGGTACAGATTTTGGCGGTAGAGCTGAGGGCGGAGACGTTTCTCCAGCTCACGGCCATCAGTTCTGAGCTGGCCACATCGGACAGAACCTGGATTCTGTCGGGGTTGCGTCCACGGAGGTGGTGTACGAGTTTGACCTGGCACAGGCATGGCGCCGGGAAATGGTGACGGCCATCGCGTGATCCTTCGAGTAGCGAAGATCAAGTTCGAAAACGTGCGCGTCCTGGTCGCCACGGCCGTGAACGCAGGCGGCAACCGGGAGATCCTCGGGCTGGAGGTCACCTCGGCCGAGAACGGCGCCGGCTGGCTGACGTTCCTGCGGGGCTTGGTGGCCCGCGGCCTGGGCGGGGTGCAGCTGGTCGTCTCCGACGCCCATCCTGGCCTGGTCGAGGCGATCGGCGCGACCTTGGCGGGCGCGTCCTGGCA
>NZ_JBEPEI010000012.1:0-241972 GCF_040300765.1 Streptosporangium sp. NPDC000239
CCGTTTGGCGGCGAGTGTCGCCGCCACGACCGCCTCCGGGTGAGTCACTTGCCCAGGACGTCCTGAGGGACCGGCTTGTCCTCGGCGAGGGCCTTGAACATGCGCAGCGCCTTGGCCCGGTCCCACTGGACGACGGCCTGGCCGTTGATGGTCGGCAGGGAGCCGACGGGGACGACGGTCGTGATCGGGTTGTCGCCCATCGCCAGTCCGAGGGAGAGCAGGTCGAAGGTGCCGGTCTCCTCGCCGACCTCGACCGAGTCCGCGGCGCTGAGGGCGAGCGGGATGGAGGTGAAGGGATTGAGCAGCACTCCGGGGCTGGCCGCCTTCTTCACCACGGCGGAGAAGAACTGGCGCTGACGCTGGGTCCGCTCGAAGTCGGGGATGGCGCCGGTCGCGCGGGTCCGGACGTAGCCGAGGGCGGTCCCGCCGTCCAGCACCTGGCGGCCCTTCTTCAGGTTGATCCCGGCCTTGTGGTCCTTGATGTCCTGCTTGACGTCGATCTCGACGCCGCCGATGGCGTCCACGATGCCGACGAAGCCTCCGAAACCGATCTCCATGTAGTGGTCGATCCGGATGCCGGTCACCTGCTCGACGGTCTTGGGCAGCAGTTTCTGGCCGCCCTCGAAGGCGTAGGCCGAGTTCAGCTTGCCCCGGCCGTGGCCGTCGATCGGCACGTAGGAGTCACGCGGAAGGCTGACCAGGGTCGGGCGGTCACCGGTGTCGGGGATGTGCAGGAGCATCATCGTGTCGGTCCTGCGCCCCACGGCCGAACCGGTGGCGAACTTCTTGCGCTGGGCCTTGGTCAGGCCCTGGCGGCTGTCGGAGCCGACCAGCAGCCAGTTGGTGCCGGGGGTGTCGGCGGGACGGCCCTCATAGTCGCCGAGCGCGTCCACCCGCTTCAGCCGCGAGTTGATCGTGAAGTAGCCGCCGATCGCGACCACCAGAAGCACCACGAGCAACCCGACCAGGATCTGTACGGCCAGCCTGCCCGGCCGCTTCGGCCGCCACGACCGTCTCGGGGCGCCTCCCGAGCCCGAGGGCGGCTCGCCGGGGCCTCCTGGGGAGGGCTGCAGGGGCCTGACCTTGCCCGATCCCTGTCTGGGCTTGCCGTACACCCGGGAGGTGGCCCTTGGCTCCTCGCCGGGAACGTTCCTGGGGGAACCCTGCGCCGGATAGGCGGGCTGGCCCGCCGCTCGCGGCGACGCGGGGCCCGGCGTCGGCGGCCGCAGGGCACGGGTGCGGTCGTCGTCCTCGGTCCAGTCGCCCACGTCGTATTCCCGCCACCTCTCGAAGTCACGATGAGACCGTCATTATCGACGCTACGTCGCGGTCCCGGCGCACGTAGGCGTGTGCCCAAGCTTTCGCTATGGATAAGTACATATAAGGGTGGTTATCAACCAACTATGGGATCGTCGGCCGATCTGGAAACATCGGCCCCCACGTGGATCGTTACCGTAGAGGACGACCGCTGCTCGAAAGGAAGATCGTGTCCACTTCGGACCCGTGGAGTACCTGCCCGTGCGAACGCACGGGAACCACTGACCCAGCCGGGGGAAGGACCCGGTGAACACGGTTCTCGGCCTGCTGGCCGTACTGCTCCTCACTCTCGCGACCGGTTACTTCGTCGCCCAGGAGTTCGCCTTCGTCGCCGCCGACCGGGGCGTTCTGCGTGAGCAGGCCGACGCCGGTGACGCCGCGGCCGAACGCGCGCTCACGGTGACGGGACGCCTGTCCTTCATGCTCTCCGGCGCGCAGCTCGGCATCACCGTGACCGCGCTGCTGGTCGGCTTCATCTCGGAACCGGCCATCGCGACCGTGTTGCGCCCCCCTCTCGAAGGGGCCGGGGTGCCCTCGGCCGCCGTGCCCGGCGTGGCGATCGCGCTGGCGGTCGCCGTGGCGACGATCATCCAGATGGTCTTCGGCGAACTCGCCCCGAAGAACCTCGGTATCGCCCGGCCCGAGCCTGTCGCCAAGTTCCTCGCCCGCTCGACGCTCGTCTACCTCAGGATCGCCGGTCCGGTGATCCGGCTGTTCGACTCCGCAGCGACCGGCCTGCTGCGCAAGGTGGGCGTCGAGCCGATCGAGGAGGTCGAGCACGGCGCCAGCCCGGAGGAGCTGTCACGGATCATCTCCGAGTCCGCGACCTCCGGCGCCCTGCCGCCGCGCCTTTCCGACCTGCTCGAACGGGCGCTGGAGTTCGGCGACCGCACCGCTGAGGACGTCATGGTGCCGCGGCCCAGGCTGGTACTGCTGCGCGCCGAGCGCCCCATCTCCGACCTGCTCGACGCCGTCGCCGAACACGGCCACTCCCGCTACCCGGTGCTGCGCCACGACAACGGCGAGGAGGTCGCCGGGGTCACCGGCGTCAGGGAGCTGCTGAGGTCCCGCGTGACCGACGGGCCGATCGAGCTCGTCACCCGCCCGGCCCTGCTGGTCCCCGACTCGCTGCCGCTGCCGGTCGTGCTCGAACGCATGCGCGCCGCCATGGACGACCTGGCCTGCGTCATCGACGAGTACGGCGGGCTCGCGGGCGTCGTCACCGTCGAGGACCTCGCCGAGGAACTGGTCGGCGAACTGGTCGACGAGAACGACCCGGAGCCCGCGGGGGTCGTCGCCAACGACGACGGCACCTGGGACCTGCCCGGCACGCTCAGACTCGACGAGATCGAACGCGCGACCAGGCTCTCGCTGCCCGAGAGCGACGACTACGACACCGTCGCGGGCCTGGTCCTGGCCACCCTTGGCAGGATGGCCGAGCCCGGCGACCGGGTCACCGTCACCCTGGCCCTGGAGAGCGACCCGCTCGACGACGACGGCGATCAGGAGGCCGAGGCCACCCTCACCGTGCTCTCGGTCCACCGCAGGGTCCCCGAGTGGGTACGGCTGGCCTTCCCCGCTCCCGAGCGGGCCGACTTAGCCGAGGACTCCTCAGAAAGCGGGGAACACGCCTTGGCCGTACCCCGGCCCAACGAGCGCAGGCAGGCGGTGAACGGCCGATGAGCACCACCGGGGCCCTACTGCTCGGCGTCGCGCTGCTGATCGGCAACGCCTTCTTCGTGGCCGCCGAGTTCGCGGTCATCTCGGCCCGCAGGCACCGTCTTGAGGAGCTCGCGGGCAGGGGCGGCAGGATGACCCGCGTGGCCGCCCGCGCCGCCGTACGAGGGGGCAGGGAGCTGTCCCTGATGCTGGCCGGGGCGCAGCTGGGCATCACGCTGTGCTCCCTGGGCCTGGGCATGGTGACCGAGCCCGCCGTCGAGCACCTGCTCGAACCGGTCTTCGGGGCGATCGGCGTGCCCGAGTCGCTGCAGGTGCCCATCTCGCTGGTGATCGCGCTCGCGGTGATCACCTTCCTGCACATGGTGGTCGGCGAGATGGCTCCCAAGTCGTGGGCGCTGACCCACCCCGAGATCGCGGCTATCGGCCTGGCCCTGCCGTTCCGCGCCTTCACGCGGGTGGTCCGCCCGGTGCTGGCCGGGCTCAACGGCCTGACCAACGGGGTGCTCGGCCTGTTCGGCGTACGCCCGAGGGACGAGCTGGCCACCACCAGGACCCCGGTCCAGCTGGCGATGCTGGTCGGTGAGTCGGGCCGGATGGGCCTGCTCGACCGCGCCGAGCACGACCTGCTCACCCGGGCCCTGCGGGTGCACCAGCAGCCCATCGAACGGCTGGCGCTGCCCCTGGCACGGGTGGCGTGCGTCCCCGGGGACGCCACCGGCGAGCAGGTTCGCGAGGTCGCCGCGGAGAGCGGGCACCTGCGCCTGCTGGTGACCTCGGAACGGCCCGGCGAGGTCCTGGGCGTACTGCACGTCAGGGACGCCCTGGTCCGCCCTGAGGCCTCCCCTGCGGAGCTGGCCCGCCCGGTGCCGCTCCTCGGCCGGGACACCACGATCCCCGAGGCGGTCTCCGCCCTGCAGGAGGCCCACGCCCACGTGGGCCTGGTGACCGACGGGGAGAAGGTGGCCGGCATGGTCAGCCTCACCGACCTGCTCGGCGAGCTGCTGGACATGCGGGTGCTGGCCGCACGGTAGATCTTTGGAGCACTCGGGCCGGTGGGAGACGTCCTCCCACCGGCCCGTTTCTCTGTCAGCGTAATCAGCCTTGCCGTACGGACGCCTGCAAGCAGGTCGAAAGCGGCCAGAAAGGGCAGGGCGCTACATATTCGAGTGACCGGGACTTCTCCACGAGGAAGCGAACGACTAGTTTGATCACCGACCAGCCCGCAACCGCCACCCTTCGGACGGTCCCGATGCGCGACAGCGCCCCAGAGGCAACGAAAAGACCCCGGCGCTTTCGCGACCGGGGTCTTGATCGAGTGGGCGAGGAGGGATTTGAACCCTCACGTCCTTTCGGACACACGGACCTGAACCGTGCGCGTCTGCCGTTCCGCCACCCGCCCTTGTTGGGTGCGCTGAAACATTAGCACGGATCAGCCGATACCCACGAACCCGGATACGATCCTCCTAGACGCGAGCGGAGCAGCAGGGGCGCGAGAGAGCGAGGAACAGCCCCGGGCGGCCGTGACCTACATAGACGGAAGAAGGGAGGGACCCGGTGGGAGTCCTTCAGCGCTTCGAGCGGAGGCTCGAAGGTCTGGTTGAGGGGGCCTTTGCGCGGGCGTTCAAATCCGACCTTCAGCCGGTCGAGGTGGCCAGCGCGGTCCAGCGGGAGATGGACGAACGGGCGGCGATCGTCGCGCAGGGCAGGACCCTCGTGCCGAACGACTTCGTGGTCGAGCTGTCGACGACCGACAGCGAGCGCCTCGACGTCTACGCCGACAGCATCAGCCACGAACTGGCCAACCTCGCCAGGGAGTACGCCAAGGAACAGGGCTACTCCTTCGTCGGCCCCGTGCGGGTCCGGTTCGAGACGGCCGAGGACCTGGCCGTCGGCCTGTTCCGCATCCGCTCCGGGGTGATCCGCGGAGCGACGGTCGAGCAGGACGAGATCCGCCAGCCGGTGAGCGACGTACCTCCTGCCCGGCCCCACGCCTTCAACGGACGCCCCCGTCTGCTGGTCTCCACCCAGGACGACCCGCAGGGCCAGCGCTCCTTCGACCTGACGACCCCGGTGACCCTGCTCGGCAGGGGCACCGACTGCGATCTTCGGCTGGTCGACCCCGGGGTCTCCCGGCACCACGCCGAGCTCCGGGTCGAGGGGCCGCAGGTCGTGCTCGTCGATCTGGGCTCGACGAACGGCACCTTCGTCAACGGCCAGCCGGTGCGCCGGGTCGAGCTCCAGAACGGCACTCGCGTGACGCTGGGGCGGACGACTCTGGTTTTCCGGCGCGATTAAAGGTAAACAGACGGTTCATGTCCGAGCTCACGCTGCTACTGATCCGCCTCGCGTTCCTGGCGGTGCTGTGGTTCTTCGTGATCGCCGCGGTAGGTGTGATCCGGACAGACTTGTTCGGATCACGCGCCGGTGCGCCGATCCCCGCCCGCAAGGCCCCCAAGGCCGCCAAGCCCGTCGTCGCCAAGCCCAGGAAGGGGGAGCCCCGGCAGATGGTCGTCACCGGCGGCCCCCTGCAGGGCACGACCATCACCCTGTCGGAGACTCCGATCACCATCGGCAGGGCGACCGACGCCACCCTGGTGGTCAGCGACGACTACGCCTCCAGCCGGCACGCCCGGCTCTTCCCCCAGGACGGTCAGTGGATCGTGGAAGATCTCGGTTCTACCAACGGAACATACCTCGACCGCTCCAAAGTCACCCGTCCGACTCCGGTGCCGCTCGGTGTTCCGATCCGCATCGGTAAGACCGTCATCGAATTGCGCAAATGACCATCGCACTCCGTTACGCCGCCCGCTCGGACGTC
Organism: Streptosporangium sp. NPDC000239; assembly: GCF_040300765.1. NCBI lineage: Bacteria > Bacillati > Actinomycetota > Actinomycetes > Streptosporangiales > Streptosporangiaceae > Streptosporangium > Streptosporangium sp. NPDC000239. The sequence goes on from NZ_JBEPEI010000012.1 coordinate 5,816, forward strand.
GGCCTCCTGCGTGAAGGCAACGAGGACTCGGCGTACGCAAGCGGCCGACTGCTCGCCGTCGCCGACGGCATGGGCGGCCACGCGCACGGCGAGGTGGCCAGCTCGGTCGCCATCGCCGCGATGTCCTCCCTCGACGAGGACACCCAGGGTGTCGACCTGCTCGGCGCCATCGAGGCGGCGGTCAGGGACGCCAATCGCAGACTCCACCAGATGGTCGGCGGCGACCCCAGCCTCAAGGGCATGGGCACCACGCTGACCGCCATGCTGTGGTCGGGCACGAGGGTGGCACTGGTCCACGTCGGCGACTCACGCGCCTATCTGCTGCGCTCCGGCGAGCTGTACCAGATCACCCACGACCACACTCTCGTGCAGTCGCTGGTCGACGACGGCCGGATCACCCAGGAGGAGGCCGCCACCCATCCCCAGCGGTCGATCCTGCTGCGGGCGCTCGACGGCAGCGGCGAGGTCGAGCCCGACCTGTCCCTGCGCGAGGCCCAGATCGGCGACCGCTACCTGCTGTGCTCCGACGGCCTGTCCGGGGTGGTGAGCGCCGAGACGCTGCACCAGGCGCTGTCCACGATCGACGACCCCGAGGCCGCGGTCCGCGCGCTCATCGACCTGGCCAACCGGGGAGGTGGTCCCGACAACATCACCTGCGTGCTCGCCGACGTGCTCGACGTCGACGAGGGGACCGCCCTGCCCGTCGACGCGGCCGTCGTCGGTGCCGCCGGGTCCATCAGGCAGCCCTCCCCGTCGGACGCCCCCGCCGGCCACGTGGGCCACGCGGGCGTCGTCACCATGCCGCAGCCGGTCATCACCGACGACGAGTTCGACGAACCCGTCGCCAGGGCGGCGGCACGGCGGCGCCGCCGCCTGTGGCCGCTTCTGGCCTCGGTGGGCGGCGTCGTCCTCGTCGGTGGCAGCCTAGGGTGGTATTTCGGGACACAATGGCTTGAAGATCAATATTTCGTGGGAGCTAAAGGTGACGAGATCGTGGTTTTCCAAGGCGTGAAAACCAACCTCGGCCCCTTCCAGCTCTTCGACGTCGCCCGGAGCACCACGGAGTCGATCTCAGCCCTTGGCGCGTTCCAGCAGGGCCAGGTACGCGACGGCATCCCCGTCCCCAGCGTCGAGGCGGGCCTGAAGAAGATCGCGGAGCTGAAGTCCTCGACACCCTCCCAGAAGCCCGAACCCACCCCGAAGGCGACCGGGAAGGACAAGCAGACCCCCCAGTCGAGCGGCACTCCCACCCCGGACCCGACAAAGTAGATATATGAGCACCCCAAGCGTCGAGCTCGTCCCCCTGCCCGCCAAACGGCGAGTGGCCCAGTTGGTGATGCTCGCCTTCGCGGTCGTGATCGTGATGGGCGCCTACGCCAACGTGGGCCTGGCCATCGACGGCCGGGTTCCCGCGGGCATGCTCACCTACGGCCTCGGCCTCGGCGGATTCATGCTGGCCGCCTACCTCGTGATGGCGAAGTTCGCCCCCTGGGCCGACCCGCTGATCCTGCCGCTGGTGACCGTGGTCAACGGGCTCGGCCTGGTGATGATCTACCGCCTGGAGCAGTCGAAGGCGTTCGGCGCCTCGGCCACGACCCAGCTGATGTGGACGGCCGTCGGGGTCGTCATGTTCTCCGTGACGCTGATCGTGCTGCGCGACCATCGCGCCCTGCAACGACTGACCTACACCGCCGGAGCCGTCGGCCTCGTCCTGCTGATCTCGCCGTTGCTGCCGTTCGTCGGCATCTCGACGAACGGCGCGCGGATCTGGGTCGGCATCCCCGGCGTGGTCCAGCTCCAGCCCTCCGAGTTCGCCAAGCTCGCTCTGATCGTCTTCTTCGCCGGCTACCTCGTCGCCAAGCGCGACGTGCTGGCGTTGGCCGGGCGGCGGCTGCTGTTCATCGACCTGCCCCGCGCCCGCGACCTCGGCCCGATCCTCATCACCTGGGCGCTCAGCCTCGGCGTGCTGATCATGCAGCGTGACCTCGGCTCCTCATTGTTGATCTTCGGCGCCTTCATCGCGATGCTCTACATCGCCACCCAGCGCACCTCGTGGGTGCTGATCGGCATCCTCCTCTTCGTCGGCGGGGCGATCCTCGCCGGAATGCTCTTCAGTCACGTGCAGGACCGCTTCACCGTCTACCTGAACCCCTACGACCCCGCCCTCTACGACAAGGCGGGCGGCAGCGCACAGCTCCTGCAGGGCATGTTCAGCATGGCCACCGGCGGCATCACCGGCACCGGGCTCGGCCAGGGCCACCCCAAGCTGATCCCGCTGGCCATCTCCGACTTCATCTTTCCCGCCCTCGGGGAGGAACTCGGCCTGACCGGTCTGATGGCGCTGCTGATGATCTACGCGTTGATCGTCGAGCGCGGCCTGCGCACCTCGCTCGCGGCCCGCGACCCGTTCTCCAAGCTGCTGGCCGGCGGTCTGTCGTTCGTGCTGGCCTGGCAGGTCTTCATCATCGTCGGCGGTGTGACCAACCTGATCCCGCTGACCGGCCTGGTCACCCCCTTCATGTCCCAGGGTGGTTCGGCACTGCTGGCTAACTGGATCCTTATCGCGTTGCTGGTACGCATGTCGGACAGTGCCAGGAAGCCCCCGCCCCAGGCCATCCAGGACGAAGGAATGACGCAGGTGTTCCAGCGATGAACGCTCCCCTCAAGCGCGTTGCCGTGGCCTGCCTGGTGATGTTCGGCCTGCTCATGCTCAACGTGAACTACCTGCAGGCCGTGAAGGCCGACGGGCTGCGCTCCGACGCGCGAAACACCCGTAACTTCTACGCCCGTTACGAGGTCGAGCGGGGCCGGATCACCGCGGGCGACAAGGTGCTCGCCGAGTCCGTGGACACCGGCGACAACCAGTTCCGCTTCCAGCGGCGCTATCCGGGCGGCAAGGTCTACGCGCCCATCACCGGGTTCTTCGCCCCGGAGAGCGAGCGCGACATGGAGGCCGCGGAGAACACTCTGCTCAACGGCTCAAGCCCCGACCTGCTGATCCGGCGCGGCCTCGATCTGATCACCGCCAAGCAGACCAAGGGCGCCAACGTCGACCTGACGATCAACCCCAGGGCACAGGAGGCCGCGTACAAGGCGCTGAGCGCCAGCGGCAAGAAGGGCGCCCTGGTCGCGATCGAGCCGAAGACGGGCGCGATCCTCGCCATGGTCTCGGTCCCCAGCTACGACCCCAACACGTTGATCGGCCCGGACAAGGCCACGGTCAACACGGCTTACGGCAAGCTCGACAAGGACGAGAACAAGCCGCTGGTCGACCGGGCGATCGAGCGAAGCTACCCGCCGGGCTCGACCTTCAAGGTGGTCACCCTGGCGGCCTACCTGGACAGCGACGACAGCGTCGGCCCGCAGACGCAGGTGGACGCCCCGCAGGTGCTCGACCTGCCCAACACCAGTGCCGACCTGCCCAACTACGGCGGCGCCGCGTGCGGCTCTGGCCGGGTGACGCTGACCTTCGCCCTCGAACGCTCCTGCAACACCCCGTTCGCCAAGATCGCGATGAGCCTGGGCTACGACGCGCTGAAGGAGCAGGCCGAGAAGTTCGGCATCGGCGGCGAGCCGCTGAAGATCCCGATGGACGTCGCGGGCAGCGGGATCGGCCCCGAGGAGGACCTGGCCGCCCTGGCCCAGACCTCGATCGGCCAGCGCAGCAACCAGATGACGCCGCTGCAGATGGCTCTGGTCGCGGCGGGCATCGCCAACGACGGCGTGGTCATGAAGCCGTACCTCGTCAACAAGATCGCCGACGCCGAGGGCGGCGAGATCGACTCGGCCGACCCCGACAAGCTGTCCACCGCGATGAGCGAGGAGAACGCGAACAAGCTGACGGAGATGATGGTCAGCGTCGTCAGCAACGGCACCGCCAACGCGGCGCAGATCCCCGGCGTTTCCGTCGCGGGCAAGACCGGCACCGCCGAGACCGTCAAGGGCAGGGCTCCGCACGCGTGGTTCATCTCCTTCGCCCCCGCCGAGGACCCCAAGGTCGCCCTGGCGCTCATCGTCGAGTCGGGCAGCGCCGGTGACGACGCCTCCGGCGGTCACACCGCCGCCCCGATCGCCAAGAGCGTGATGGAAGCGGTGCTGGGCAGATGACCGCCCTGCTCGGAGGCCGATACCGCCCGCTCGGGCGGATCGCTACGGGCGGCATGGGCGAGGTGTGGCGGGCGAAGGACGAACTTCTCGGCCGGGAGGTCGCGGTCAAGCTGCTGCGCAGCCACGTGGCCTCCGACTCGACCTTCCGTGACCGCTTCAGGATGGAGGCCAGGTTCGCGGCGCGGCTCGCCGACCCGGCCATCGCGCAGGTCTTCGACTACGGCGAGGCGGAGGACGTCGCCTACCTCGTCATGGAGCTGGTGCCCGGCGAGTCGCTGGCGAACATCCTGTCCCGCGACGGCGCCCTGGGGACCGAGGTCACCCTCGACGTGATCCACCAGACCGCCAAGGGGCTGCGGGCCGCGCACAACGCGGGCATCATCCACCGCGACATCAAGCCCGGCAACCTGCTCGTCACCGGGGCCGGGGTGATCAAGATCACCGACTTCGGCATCGCCAGGGCGCTTGAGGCCGCGCCGGTGACCCTGACCGGCACGGTGCTCGGCACCGCCCAGTACCTCAGCCCGGAACAGGCCTCGGGCTCGCCGCTGACCTTCGCGACCGACATCTACTCGCTGGGCGTGGTGGCCTACGAGTGCCTGGCGGGCAGGCCGCCGTTCGTCGCGGACACCCAGGTGGCGGTCGCGCTCATGCACATCAACGCCACCCCTCCGCCGCTGCCGCTGAGCGTTCCGCTGGTGGTGCGCGACCTGGTGATGGCGTGTCTGGAGAAGGACCCGACGCTGCGCCCGGAGAGCGCGGGCGAACTGGTCCAGCGGGCGACGACGCTGCGCGGCGTCGTGACGGCCGGCGCGGTCTCCGACTCCTCCGACCTGGCCATGCTCACCGATCCGGCCGGGTGGCGTCCCGAGCCCGCGGGCGAGTGGCCGAGGGAGATCTCCGCAGCCCCGGTCACCCCGCCCCTGCCCGACGCGACGCCCGCGACCCCGCCGTCCCAGCCCGCCCAGCCGTCCTCTCCGGAGGTCACCCGGGTCTCCCGGCGTCGTACGGCGCTGCGGCGCACGACGATGGTCGTCGCCGCGGTCGCGGGATGCGCCGCCGCCTTCGGGCTCGGCACCCTGGTGGTGAGGGACGCGACGGTTCCCGCGGGCCACACCGGCCCACCGGAACCGGTCATTCCGACGACCGCCTCGGTGACCAGGACCCCTGCCGTCAAGCCACGCAAAACGAAGCCCGCGTGGACGAGACCGCCGGTGGCTCCGACAAAGTCGGTCAGGACTACGCCCACGCCTTCGGCTACGGTAAGCACATCGGCCTCTCCGAGCGTCCGGCCGACGACGTCACCATCGCCCAGCCCCAGTCCGTCCACCCCGACCCCGACGCCCACCACGAGCCCGCCGGCGACTCCCAGCCCCACCCCGAGCAGTAGCCCCACAACCGGCGAAACGAATGAGCCGACCGGGGAGACGTGATGTGGCAACAGGTCGAAGATGGACACCGGTGGCCCAAGAGGCCAGCGGCACCCAAGATGAACGGTAAGGGACAGTGCAGGAAATGACTCAGCCCCGACGCCTCGGCGATCGCTACGAGCTTGACGGCGTCGTCGGGCGTGGCGGCATGGCCGAGGTCTACCGCGCACGAGACATCCGGCTGGATCGGATCGTCGCCATCAAGACCCTTCGCGCGGACCTGGCCAGGGATCACATCTTCCAGGCCCGTTTCCGCCGCGAGGCGCAGTCCGCCGCGTCACTGAACCACCCGTCCATCGTCGCGGTCTACGACACGGGTGAGGACGTGACGGACGGCGCGCCGGTGCCGTACATCGTGATGGAGTACGTCGACGGTCGCACGCTGCGCGACCTGCTGCGCGCCGACCGGCGGTTGATGCCGGAGCGCGCGGCCGAGCTGGTCGACGGCATCCTGCGGGCGCTCGACTACAGCCACCGTGGCGGGATCGTCCACCGGGACATCAAGCCGGCGAACATCATGATCACCCGCAACGGCGACGTCAAGGTCATGGACTTCGGCATCGCCCGCGCGATGGCCGACTCGGCCGCGACCATGACGCAGACCGCGCAGGTCATCGGAACCGCCCAGTACCTGTCGCCGGAGCAGGCCCGTGGTGAGCGGGTCGACGCGCGCAGCGACCTGTACTCGACCGGCTGCGTGCTGTACGAACTGCTGACCGGGCAGCCTCCCTTCACCGGTGACTCCCCCGTCGCGATCGCCTACCAGCACGTGCGCGAGGACCCGATCCCGCCCTCGCAGATCGACCCCGAAATCCCCGCGTGGGCCGACGCCATCGTGCTGAAGTCGATGGCCAAGGACCCGGCGCAGCGCTACCAGAGCGCGGCGGAGATGCGGGCCGACATCCAGCGGGCCATGTCGGGCATGCCGACCGACGCCCAGACGACGGCCATGGCCGCAGGCGGCTACGGCGGGGCCACCCGCACCATGCAGCAGCAGGCCCCGATGCCCGAGGGCCCCTCGACCCAGCGCACCACCGCGGTCCCCCCCTACGAGTACGGCCAGCAGGACGGCGGCAGGCCGGAACGCGGCCGTCGCCGCCAGCAGAGCGGAAACACCGCGGTCAAGACGGCGGCGTGGATCCTGGTCCCGTTGTTGATCATCGGTGCCTTCATCGGCGTCGGCTACATGTTCCTGAGCGCGCCGGGCGGTAACACCGCGGCGACGAAGGTGAAGATTCCCGAGCTGGCCACGCAGACCGTCGCCGCGGCGAAGAAGACGCTGACCGACCTCGGGCTGCAGGTGAAGATCGAGGAGACCTTCGACGACAAGCTGCCGAAGGACACGGTCATCGACACCGACCCGGCCGCGACCACCGAGGTCGACAAGAACACCGTGGTCACCCTGAAGGTCTCCAAGGGCATCGAGAAGGTCGAGGTGCCCGACGTGCTCAACATGACCGTCGAGGAGGCGACCTCGGCCCTTGAGAACAAGGGCTTCAAGGTCAGCGTGCAGAGCAAGGTGTCCAGCCGCCCGCAGGGCAAGGTGTTCCAGTCCGACCCCGCGGCCGGTGAGAAGGCGGCCAAGGAGAGCACGGTCCGGATCTACGTGCCCAAGGAGGCCGTCGAGGTGCCGGGCGTGGCCAACCTCACGGTCGAGGACGCCACCCGGATGCTCAAGGACGCGGGCTTCAAGACCAAGGTGGTCGAGCAGCCGAGCGACCTGCCGGAGGGCACCGTCCTCAGCCAGGCTCCCCAGGCGGGCACCAAGCTGAACCCCGGCACCACGATCACGCTGCTCGTCTCCAGCGGGCAGCCCCCGCAGCCGACCGAGCAGCCGACCACCGACTATCCCGAAGAGCAGCCCACCGACGACCAGCAGCCGGACCCTGAGCCGACGGAGACCGACGACGGCTCGATCTTCGACAACTCCGGCGACGGAGACCTGAGCTGAGCCTCTGACCTGGGTTTTCCCTGAGGGCCTCCGCCGTCTGGCGGGGGTCCTCGTTCGTTCCCGTCTCCGGAAGGCGTTCCCGGCTCCGGAAACCGTTGGCGTCTCCGGTCTCAGGAAAGGAGAAGAGCCCTTCCGCCACTCGGGGGCGATGGCGGAAGGGCTCACTGGTTAGTCGTTCAGGGCATCGTGAGCGTTACACGGGTTCGCCGGAGTTTTCTCCGGCCTTTCCTCGGCCCTCGTACGGCCCCCTTGCACAGCGGGTCCGTGCCGTACGGCTCAGCGGTCCGGGAGGGCGGGGTCGAGGAGCAGGCGGGGTTCGATCCAGGGGAAGGCGACGAACCACAGCAGGGCGGCCGTCGCCGCCACGAGCGCCACGAGGGTGAGCGTCCTGACCGCGAGGGGGCCGGGAAGCGAACGCCAGAGCCTGCCGTACATGTCGGTCGTCCTATCCCCGGCGGTCCTCGCGCCGGACGAGTTCGCCGGAGACGATGAGCCGCTGGGCGGCGGAGTACTCCGGGTGGCAGGTGGACAGCGTGATCACGGCCTTGGTCGGTCTGCGGCCCGGCACGCCGGGGACGGGGGCGATGACGTCCACCTGTCCCGGGTCGACGACGCGCTCGCCGGTGACCCGGTAGGTGTAGCCGGCCTGCCGGGTCTCCACCACGATCTCGTCGCCCCGGCGCAGTTCCCCGAGCCTGTTGAACGGCGCCGCATAAGTGGTTCGATGCCCAGAAAGCACGAAATTTCCTACTTCGCCGGGTAGGGCGGTGCCCGGGTAGTGCCCCGGCCCCGTCCGCAGCTGGTCCCAGCCGACGCCCTCGACGACGGCGTACTCGTAGTCCGCGCCGAACCGGGGAATCCTGAGCAGCGCCAGCGCGTCCCCCTTCCTGAACCAGGCGGGCAGCCGCTCCTGGACGGGACGGACCCCGGTCCCGGGTGGGACCGCAGGCGGGGCCCCGGGCAGGGCCGTGAGCGTGGGAAGGCCGGCGCGGAAGCCCTCGCGCAGCTCCGCCTGCCGCCGCGCCGTGTAGGACCCCGTTCCCCACAGCAGGTACGCGCAGAAGAACAACACGACCACCCCGGCGGTCATGCTCACTTCTCCGGAAACCCGCAGTATGGCTCTCACGGGCTCACGGTAATGACGGCGAATCCATCACAACCGGAGGAAATCACGGCGTTGAACCAAGGTTTGCGCGGTTATGGCACGCTATGGGATCGCCATGACATGGGTGTCCCGACTATTCTTACTCGGGTCTTCGCCACCAGCGACTACGCTAGTTGACACGGCCTGCGCATGATCCGACCGCGCAGGGTTGACGCAGGAGAGCCCCAGTGCCCAAGCCCAAGACCCGTAAGAAGGCGGTTTACACGCCTCCGCAGACCTCCCAGCAGGTCAAGATGAGCCCGCGCTGGTTGGCGCCGGTCATGGTGGCCTCCTGGATCATCGGGGTCCTGTGGATCGCCGTCTACTACGTCGCGCCCCGCGCGCCCGGCATCATCCTCCTGCAGAACTGGAACCTGCTGATCGGGTTCGCCTTCATCATCTTCGGTGTGGTTCTCTCCACCCGCTGGCGTTAGTTTTTTCCACAGCGTTTATCCACACCCTGGGGAAGCATCAGGGTGTGGATCGAGCGATCAGCCGGGGAAACCGAGCTGCAGCTGGTAGATGTACGGCGGCAGCGTCATGACCACCGCGGCCAGCGCGAGGAGCACCACGGCGCACCCGCCCCACTGGACCACGTTCCGGTTGCGCTGCGGGGCGTAGGCGAGGATGACGCCGACCACGGTGCCGGTGATCAGACCGCCCAGGTGCCCCTGCCAGCTGATGCCGGGGACCGCGAAGGTGATCACCGCGTTGGCGACGATCAGCAGGAGCACACCGCGGGCGTTGTAGCCCAGCCGCCTGGAGACCACGAACAGCGCGCCGAACATGCCGTAGATCGCGCCGGAGGCGCCGACCGCGGCGATGCCGAACAGGTAGACGGCCACCGCCCCGCCGAGCGCGGACAGCAGATAGAGCGCCAGGAAGCGCAGTGAGCCGAGGCGCCGTTCGAGCTCGGGACCGATGACGTAGAGCGCCCACATGTTGAACAGGATGTGGGTGATCGCGAACGAGCCGTTGGCCAGCGGCGCGTGCAGGAACGCACCGGTGAGCAGGCGCCACCACTCGCCGTGGTAGACGGCGCCCGCGTCCATCTGGAAGCCGTAGATCACCGGGCCGGGGGCGAGGGTCTCGGCGACGTAGGCCAGGACGTTGAGGACGAGCAGTGTCCAGGTGGCCCTGGGGGTCGTGACCGCCCTGCCGCCGAAGGCCGTCTGCGCCTGCCGTACGGTCTTGTTGCCCTCCGCGACGCACTCGGGGCACTGGAAGCCGACCGAGGCCTCGCGCATGCAGTCGGGGCAGATGGACCGGTCACAGCGCTGGCAGCGGACGTAGGTCTCGCGGCCCGGGTGCCGGTAACACGTGGGAACGGCTGCCGTCTCCGGCTCGCTGGGTGGTGGCGGTGTGGTCATGGCGTCTCGATGGCCCCTTCGACCGTGCTGTCATCCACAGACTGCCAGCCTATTCATGATCCTGAGCACACGCACCAGGGAAAAGTCCCCTGTACGGCCACAGCGGCCTCCCCGGTCACGGTCGTCACAGTGAGAACCGGTCGGGGAGGCCGCCAGGAGCCTCAGCCCTGGACGCGGTCGATGGTGACCGACTCCAGGACGACCGGCTCGACGGGCCGGTCGCGGCCGTCGGTCTTGGTCTTGGCGATGGCGTCCACGACGTCCTTGCCCTCGACGACCTCACCGAAGATGGTGTGCCTGCCGTTCAGGTGCGGCGTGGGGACCACGGTGATGAAGAACTGCGAACCGTTGGTGCCACGGCCTGCGACGATGCCCGCGTTCGCCATGGCGAACAGGTAGGGACGGTTGAAGTACAGGTCCGGGTGGATCTCGTCGTCGAACTTGTAACCCGGGCCGCCGATGCCCTCACCCAGCGGGTCACCACCCTGGATCATGAAATTGTCGATGACCCGGTGGAAGATCGTGCCGTCGTAGAGCTTGGTGTTCTGCTGCTTCTCCCCCGTCTCCGGATGCACCCACTCGCGGGTGCCCTCCGCCAGCTCGACGAAGTTACGCACCGTCTTGGGCGCGTGGTTCGGGAAGAGCTGGATTTTCACCGTGCCGCGATTGGTCTTCAGGGTCGCGATCAGATTCTCAGCCACGATCGGGCTCCCCCTTCATGTCGGTGGTCAGGACCTCTGCGATGTGCAGTTTCATGGCGTTCAGGTGATCTATCAGTGGCCTCGGCGACAGCCGATCCACTCAGCATCCTCCCACGACCAGCGATGATTGATCCGCCTTCGAGCGGGAAGGGGACGCAACGGGGCCCAGACAACTGGGGAGGTTAACGTGCCTCTTACACTTTTTGGAAAGCGTCATACGATCGTGATTCCGGACAGTCGGCTGCATCAGATGAAGGCTCAGGTCAACCGTGTCGGCGACCTCGCATCCGAGAAGGTCGGTCCGATGGCCAGTCAGGCCCGGGACGCCGCCGGTCACGCTCGCGACGCGGCCGCCTATGCGCGTGGCAGCGCCGGTGACAAGATCTACGTGGCCAGGGAGTGGGCGGCGCCGAAGTTGGACGCCGCGGCCCACTCGTTCGAGGAACAGATAGCGCCCAAGGTCAGCGCCCTGCTGTCCCAGGCGGCGAGCAGGGTCGATCCCCGGCCACCTGTCAGGTCCAGGAAGTGGCCGATGCTCCTGCTGTTCACCGGCCTCGCGGTCGGCGCGGTCGGTTTCGCGCTGTACCGCAAGAACTCCGAGCAGTGGACCGACGCGATGAAGGAGAACGCCGCCGGAGCCTCCCGGTGGGCGACGGACAAGGCCCGTGCGACCTCGGAGAAGGTCTCCGACCTGACGGACGAGGCCGCCTCGAAGGTCGAGGCGAAGGCGGGCAAGCTTGGCGACAAGGCCGAGCACAAGGCGGACCAGGCGTCCAGGAAACTGTCCTGACCGTCGCATGAGGGTGGCCCGCGCCGACCTGGCGCGGGCCGTCCTCATGTCAGGGGTCTCACAGGTCGGCGACGTAGGCTGTCGCGCCGCGTGAGACCTCGAACCCGGCCCGAAGGTAGACACCGGGCGCTCCGGTCGCGTTTCCGGTGTCCACGGAGAGGGCGGCCTTGCCGTACCCCTCGGAGCGGAAGTGGGCCAGGGCGTGGGCGAGCAGCGCGCCGGCCACCCCTCTGCCCCGCCAGTCCTCCAGGGTCGCGACGGTCTGGACCCAGGCCTCGCGGACTCCGGTGACCTCGGTGTCGGCCGCGTAGTAGAAGGTGAGCAGTATCCCGACGCTCCTGCCCGACTCCTCCTGGACGACGAAGGAGTCCTTTCCGCTGAACGCCTCCAGCCTGATGAGCTTCTCGCGCCAGCTCTCCGCCGTGTGCGGGGTGCTGCCCCAGTGGTCGGCGAAGGCCGCGTTGCGCACCTCGCGGGCGGCCTCCTCAAGGTCGTCACCATAGGGGACGATCTTCAGCCCTTCCGGCAGGTGGCTCTCCGGCAGAGGAGCGGCCAGGTCACGGGTCATCACGTGGAACGTCCGGACCGGCAGCATGCCCGCCGCCCGCGCCACGGCTCCGGCCCCCTCGTTGCCGTCGTGCACGTAGACGTGCAGCGAGAGCGGCCTGCCCGGGAAGAGCCCCTCGTGGACCCTGCGGCCCGCCTGGAGGGTCCAGTTCATCAGCCTCCCGCCGAGGCCACGGCGCCGGTAGGCCGGGTGCACCGCGCCCCACGTCCGCATGATGTGGCCGGGCTCGGCGACGGACCCGGCGTAGACGACGCCGAAGGCCACCAGTCTGTCGCCGTCCCACACTCCACAGGTGCCCTCGGCGGGATCGGCCAGGGCGAGATCCTGCAGAAGGTCACTCCGGCTGTAGTTGTCCCCGGTTCTGTCTTCGGCCTCGACCGCCGTGAGCAGTTCCGCCCACCGGTCCACGTCGTCGCCGGTCAGCGGGGTCCACGTGAAGGTCATGCCGGGGAGCATACGATCGCCCCATTTCCAGCACGACTGATTTTTCAGCCTTTCGCATGACACAGGACAGGCGTGTCTCGCCGTACAACCTGGGGCAGGCGTGTCTTCTTATGACCTGGAAGGCGTGTCTCGCCGTACGGCTCAGAGCAGGCGTGTCCCGCAGCCGAGTTCGAGGCCGAGGCGGCGCAGTCCCTCCGCGAAGCCGTTCCTCGTCCTGTCACCGAGCCCGGCGAAGAACCGGTTGGCCAGCGGTACGGCCCAGCGACCCCGTTCCGCGACGTTGAAGACGCGATGGGTGAGGAGTGTGCCCTCTGGATGCGGCTCGACGGTGTGTTCCCCCCGGTACCACCAGCCGCCCTGGACGGCCAGGGTGGCGCCGGTCACCTCGATGGTCATCATGTGGGCCGGTGTCCTCAGGGTGAACCGCCGTGGGCCGCCCTCGGCCGTGCCTCCATAGGACGCGCCCGCGCCACCGCGGGGCGCGGCCGTGCCGCCGTAGGGCTCGACCGTGCCTTCGTTGGAGGCGTACAGCCAGGCGTTGTCCCGGCCGACGGGACCCGGCCCGACCGTCAGGATCAGCCGCCCGACCCGGTCCGGCGGTGCCTCGACCACCCCGGCGACCTCACACAGTGGAGCCCTGCTCATGCGTTCCTCCTGCCGTGCCGGGGCCGGTGTGGTCCGGCCAGGCGAGTTCTCCCGACGCGAGCCGCTCCAGGACACCGCGCACCCAGTCGAGTTCGGCGCCGCGCAGGGCGCGCTCGCATTCGAGCTCCAGCGTCAGCACCGGGGGCAGCCCGCTCTCCCTCAGGTTCCTCAGGTACGCGTCGCAGGCGAAGACCGCGCTCTCCAGGGCGGCGGCGCGGGTCAGCAACGCACGCTCCGCCTCCCGCGCGGACAGCCCCCCGATGAGGGAGAGCGCGGCGTTGAGGGTGCGGGTGTCCGGCCCCGGCTCCTCAAGCAGCCGTCTGAGCCTGGTGGTCAGCTCCGCCCTGCCCTCCTCGGTGAGCCGGTAGACCGTCCGCTCCGGCCTGCGGCCCTGTCTGCTGGTCTCGGCCGGGACGATCAGCTCCTCCCCGGCCAGCCGGTCGATCGCGTGGTAGAGGCTGCGCGGCAGCCCGGTCACGTAGTCCTTGTGCGTGTCCAGGATCATCCGGTGCAGTTCGTACGGATGACCCGGCCGCACCGAGAGCAGGGCGAGCACGGTCAGGCCGACCAGGTCGGGGCCGCGGGCCATCACACCTCCATAGTGCATGCTCCTTTATTGCAGTATGCACTATGGAGGCACGCCTCACGATCCCTCCTGGAAGGCACTCGCGGCCGATCTCTCCCGAGAGTCACTCGCGGCCGGAGTCGATGGTCACCATCACCGTGCCGATGGTGACCTTCATCCCTTCCTCCGGCTCCTCGATCTCCGGGGTGTCGGGCCTCGCGGCGTCGGCGGTGGTCGCGCCCCGCACGCCGAGATCGTCGTGGAGGGCTTCGTGACCCTCCTGGCCGATCCGCATGGGCCTCTCCGGACTGATCAGCCCAGAGGATTCAGCGGATTCATCGTTCTTAGGGTGTTTATCGGACCTGATGTTCTTGACGGGCTCACCAGGTTTGGTGGATTTCGCGGGTTTGGTGGACCTGGGGGGCTTGGGAGTTTTGGCAGGGTCGCCGGGCCCAATGGGCCCAATGGGCTCGGTGGCGAATTTCAGCTCTGTCGTACCCTGCGGCTGCAACTCGTCGATCGTGCACCGCACCGCCCTGCCGCTGAAGTCACAGCCGGGGCTCGCCCCGACGATCCGCCGGCCGCCGAAGGTCCTGCCGACCACGGAGACCCTGGTCGCCGGGATCGGCCCGGTGTTGAGGACCGTGATGCCGTAGCCGTACCTGCCGACCGGCCTGCCCGCGGCGGCCAGTTCAGCCGGGGGCTGGGCGAGCATGCTCAGCTCCGTCATGTTGCCGTTGAAGACGTTCTGCCCGCCGGGAAGCACTCCCTTGTCCGCGAACTGCCAGAAGGTCTGACGCAGCCAGCCCGCGGGCAGCGGCCCCGGCTCGGCTCCCCATCGGGCGAGCCAGAGCGGGTTACGGCCGAAGGCCGAGGAGTCCCCCGTGCAGTTCCGCCACCAGTCGGTGGTGGTGTAGATGATCGCGTCCCGCCCGGTCCGCTCCCGGTAACGCGTGGTGAAGTCCTTCAGCCAGGCGACCATTCGTGGCCGGTCCAGGCCGTAGCAGTGATCCAGGCCGTTCCGGTTGGTGTAGGGATTGTCCTCGATGTCGAGCACACCCGGCAGGGTCCGGCCGTCGGCGTTCCAGCCACCGCCGTTGTCGACGAAGAAGTCCGCCTGCTCGGCGCCGCCCGACTCGTGCGGCTGGGCGAAGTGGTAGGCCCCCCGGAACAGCCCCGCCCCGGCCGCCCCGCTCTCCTGCGCGGCGAACAGGGGGTTGCGGAAGTTCGTGCCCTCGGAGGCGTAGACGAAGGCGAAGAGGCCGCCTCCTTCGAGGACGGACGGCCAGTCGACCTGGCCCGTCCAGTTGCTGACGTCGATCCCCCGGATCTCCTGAGGTTCGCCGGGCATCGGCTCGACCGGTCCGACGGCGTTGGCCGTACCGGGGACGAAGGTCCCGGCCGCGACGAGGGCGGCGAGCAGGGACAGACGTTTCACGTGAATCACTCACCCTCGCGTGGCACCGGGCAAGATCCTGACCGATGCCCCCAAGAATCGCAAGGGCGGGGAACGAATGGCACGGGAGGCGGTGCCTTTCTTGGAGGAATGTCGCCCAGAGAATACCAACCAGGGGGTGCGCGGCTCCGAGTTTCGACCTGTCAATGGCCTTCGGTAAAGGGTTTCCGGTGAATTCCCGACCTGTCCCGAAAAACCCTGAGCCAGGCCGTACGACACCTGTTGCCTAAGATGGATCATGTGCCGGAGACTGTGACCCTGCGGGGTGAACGCGTATGTCTGGAACCGCTCACCGTTGAGCACGTCGGCGGTCTCGTCGCCGCCGCGACCGAGTCCCGCGAGACCTACGACTTCACCCGGGTGCCACAGGACGAGGCGTCGATGAGCGCCTACGTCCGGTCGGCCCTCGACGACCAGCTGACCGGTTGGGCGCTTCCCTTCGCGATCCGGTCTCTCTCCTCGGGGCGGGTGATCGGCACCTCCCGCTTCCTCGACCTCGACTACTGGTCCTGGCCCCCGTCCTGGCCGCCGGGCCGTACGGTCCCCAGTGCGGAGGGGGTTCCCAGCGTGGCCGAGATCGGCAGCACCTGGCTGGCCGCCTCCGCCCAGCGGACGGGGAGCAACACCGAGGCCAAGCTCCTCATGCTCGGCCACGCCTTCGAGGTGTGGAAAGTCCTGCGGGTCACCCTGAAGACCGACGCCCGCAACGAGCGGTCCAAGAGGGCGATCGAGCGTCTCGGCGGCCGGTTCGAGGGGGTACGGCGCGCGCACGCCAGGGCCGTGGACGGCACCGTCCGGGACACCGCCTACTACTCGATCATCGCCGAGGAGTGGCCGGCGGTCCGCTCATCGCTCAGGGAGCGGCTGGACCGGTGACGGGCGTAGCGTCCTGACCGCGACGATCGCGGCCAGGTCGGCGGCCAGGCGCAGTTCGACGGCGTCCAGCAGCGGGTGTTCCAGCCAGTGCAGCCGGACCAGGTCGGGCTCGCCCTCGTGCAGGATCGGCCACCGCCTGGCCGGGGTGAAGTCGTCGACCACGAGCGTCCCGCCGGGGGTGAGCAGCCGCGCCGGGTCGGCCGCCGCCCCGTTCTTGCCCGCCCCGCCCCCGTCCAGGACCAGCAGGTCGTACGGCGCGCGGCCGTGGATCTCGGTCCAGTCGCCGTGGACCACCGTGACGTCCGGCAGGTCCGTGAACAGCTCCGCCGTCACCCGCGCCCGGCCGGGATCGTGTTCCACGCTGACGATCGTGGCTCCCGACGGCGCCCCGGTGATGAGCCAGGCCAGCCCGACCCCGCATCCGGTGCCCGTCTCCGCGATGGAGGAGGCCCCGCCCGCGAGCACCCGCAGCAGGCGCCCCTGCTCGGGGCGGCAGGAGAAGGGAAAGCCCTGCCGGTCCGCCAGTTCGACCGCCCTGGCGACCAGCGGGGGAAGCTCAAGGCCCCGGTAGGCGTCCGTCCCGTTGAGTGACATCCCTATTGTCCGTAGGTGAAGCGGAGCTGGGCGTTGATCAGGAAGTTGAGGCGGTAACGCATGTGGCTGACCGCCTCGGGCGGCGGGGGCTCCGCGGAGGTGAGCAACGTCCAGCGCAGCGAGGTCTCCATGCCATACGGCCGCAGATCGAACCGGATCTCGTCGTTCGGCCTGTTCGGCCACAGCGACGACCAGACCACCAGCTCGGGCTCGACCGACCGGAGCACCCGGGGCTCGATCTCGTCCCGCTGCAGTTCGAGCCACTGCCTGGGGCCGGGACGCCGCGGATTGGTCAGGCTCTCCCACACGATTCGGGGAGGTGGGGGCTGCTTTCTCTCTCGTGAACTCAGCTCGATCACCTCGCCAGAATAGGCGAACGCCATAAACACCACCACGGATTAACAAATCAGGTATTTAGCCATTTTTGCTGGTGAGGTTCTGTTGGGATGGCATTCGGGATGACAGCGCCCTCGTCGGGCGGCCCTTCCGCCGGGGTCCACGCGACCTCATGGGTCTGTCGCGGTGCCGTCGTGTCAGGGACGGAGTCCTGGAGTCACGCGTCGAGGTGTGCACGCGAGGTTCTCCACCACCGAGGAGATCATGTCGGTCGGACCGCCCAGGCCATGGCGGACCGGTGGACGGGCCGACACCGGCATCGGCACGGCCGTCCTACGAGTGGTCGGCGCGAGAGCGCCGGGTTCGCCGACCCGGAAGCCTGCTCCCCGAACCGGTCGCGGGGCCTTGGCCGAGAACGACCACCGGCCCGAGCGGACCGGCCTTGGGCTGAGAACGATCTACTTCGAGGACGCGGCCCGTACCATGCGAAGCTGGCCTATCTCGCTGGCGTTCTTCATCAGCTCGGAGTTGACCCAGGCGATCATGTGGGCGACGGTGTGCTCGGAGTCCTGCGGCCAGGGGAAGGGGGCCGGGGTGTCCAGGTCGGCGTCGGTGAGGCCTTCCAGCACGGTCAGCCAGGTGGTGCGGAGACCACGCAGCCACCCGACGGCGCTCGTTCCGTCACCCGGCCAGGTGACCTCGGTCCTGTCCCGAGGCGCGCGTCCCTGGGCGTGGTCGATGGTCACACTCCACCACCAGCCGATATGCCAGCTCACCCAGCCGATGGTGGGAACGGGGATGGGGTCGGGCTCGGTCTCCGCCCAGTCGGGCACCCATGCTCCCGTGGCGTCACGGCGTACGGTCCAGCAAAGGGGGGCGGGTTCCCACAGGAAGTCATCGGGTCGTAGTCGTTCCAGGTGGTAGTCGAACAACGACCAGGTCAGGTCGAACTGCCAACGCAACAGATCACATCGAGATGTACGCATCAAGACAGAATGGCAGGCTCCGGACAACGATCGACCGTCCCACACGGGGGTTCGGACGAGGTGCGGGGTGGGCACCGCCACGACGCGGGGGGTTTCCGTGCCAGGGGTCGAAACCAGGTGAGGGCTGGTCGGTCGGCGCCACCACGCCACCGGGGCCGCCCGTGGAGGTTCGTGAGAACGTTGATCGACACCGCCACGGCACCAGGGTCGTCCGCGGAAGTTCGAAGCCGGGTGAAGGATCGGTCGCTGGGGCTTTCCTGGGAGAGCGGGGCCGGGGAAGGATCAGTCGACACCGCCACGGCGCTGGGAACCTCCACACGAGGGTTCGAAGCCGGGTGAAGGCGTTGCGACGCCGCCACGACGCCGGGGCTTCCGCGGGGAGGGTGAGGCGGAGCTCCGCCGGAGGGTAGCGTGGGACGCGGCGCCGTACAGGTGTGGAGTCCGCCGGTTCGGATGGAGGCTCCGCCTTCGCGCCGTCGTCGGGAACGTTCCGGGGAGCACCACATGACCAGGCCGTTCGTCCTGTCCTCCGTCGCCGTCTCGCTTGACGGTTACATCGACGACGCGACCTCGGAGCGGCTGCTGCTGTCCAACGACGAGGACTTCGACCGGGTGGACGCCGTACGCGCCACCTGCGACGCCATCCTCGTCGGCGCCGGAACCGTCCGCGCCGACGACCCCCGGCTCATGGTCCGCGCCGCGCACCGCCGTCAGGCCCGTGTCGCCGCCGGCCGGCCGGAGTCTCCGCTCAAGGCCGTCATCGCCGGGCACCGGCCCCTCGACCCGGCCGCGAGGCTCTTCACCACCGGCGACACCGCAAAGGTCGTCTACGCCACCACCCCGGACGTTCCCGTCCAGCGGGACGCCCTCGCCGAGGTCGCCTCGGTCGTCGACGCCGGTGACCCCCTCGACCTGCGAGCCGTCCTCGCCGACCTCGCCGAACGAGGGGTGGAGCGCCTCATGGTCGAAGGCGGCGGCACCGTGCACACCCGGTTTCTGGCGGCGGGTCTCGTGGACGAGCTCCACGTCGTCACCGCGCCCTTCTTCGTCGGCGACGCCGCCGCCCCCCGCTTCGTCAACCCCGCGTCGTTCCCCTACGACGCGAGGAACCGCATGCGACTGCTCGAAGTGCGGCCCATGGGGGATGTCATCCTCGCCCGCTATCAACCCGTCCGGCCGCCGGAGGCCTGACGGCTCAGTAGTCGAGGAAACCGTGGGCGACCGCGACGCGGCTGGACGGCGTCGGCCGCACCCCGGTGACGCGTTCGGCCAGTGCTCGCGCCGCGGCGAGCCCGCCCGTCGCCCTGCCGTGGACCAGCCCGAGCTCGATCCGGTCGGCCAGGAAGGCCGTCTGGTCGTCGACCTCGTGGGGGAACAGCGGGTCGAAGGACAGGATCTCGCGGCCGTCCGCGTAGTGGTTGAAGCCCGCGACCATGTTCACGTTGACGAAGACGCTCGCCACGACCGTCCCCGCTGACAGGGGCCGCAGCACCTCTCCCAACGACCCGGCGTAGCCGATCGCCTCGCCGAGGATGGTGCCGCCCTCGGCCGGGTAGGCGCAGATGAGCCCCACGTCGATCTCGCCTTCCTCGTCGTCGCCGTCGAGCACCTCGACACCGAGACGGGCCAGTGCCTCGTGCGGGGTGAGGCCGCGGACGTGCGTCGCGCAGAACGCCTCGTCGTCGAGCCAGCCGTACGTCATGGGAGCCCTGCTCTCCGTAGGGGGTCGGATACGGGAATCCTGGCAGGCGGGTCCGACAGAAACCGCGCACGGTCTGCGATTTGTGGGGGTTTATCGATTTTGTGAAGGTGTACGGGCTCGTTCCACTGGACGCAAGTTTGGGCGTTCCGGAGAAACGACCTGGCGATTGCTTCGATTATGTCGGTATGTCAATGGGGTCGATGTCGCCGACCGCGAAAGCGTTGTTGAGTGTGCCTCTCGCGGTCGCGATCAACAAAATCTTCGACGATGGGATGTTCAGCCTGCAGTGGACCATCATCGCCGTGGTGCTGACCATACTGATCGCCGAGCCAACACCCACAAACCTGCTTGGGCCCCTCTCCACCAAATCCCCTATAAGCAGACTTTTCATCTTAATTACTGAAAGCTCAATCAACGTTAAGACCTGCCTGCTCCTGCTCACCGTGCTGGCCATCGCCCTCCCCTGGCCACCCATCCCGATCGACCCCCCATCCGAGCCGGGGAACAGGGCGTCTTCCACGCCGCCACCCCCACTGAAAAGCCCGACGGGAAGCCCGACAGTGCATCCGACGGGGAATCCGACAGGAAGCCCGACGGTGAGCCCTCCGGGGAAGCCGCCGGGAGGTCTGCCGTCTCCGCTCGCGGCCGATCCGTGCCGTCTGGTCGACGCCGTGAGACTGGGCCGGTTCGGGAAAACGGAAATTGATCCAGCTTACGGAAATTTCGACCGGTGCGATGTCCTGATATATCCACCGGGAGAGGATGAAGTGGATGTCAAGGTGGAATTCGATCCCGGTCCACTTCCTGAGCAGACCACGTCCTCCGAAACCATGAAGAACGTCATCGTCATGAAGGAGCCCGCCCAGAGCACGGAATGCGAACGCAGGATGGCGTTTTCCGCGGACAACGACACGATCGTGTCGGTAACCGCCAAACGCGGGGAGAAGGGCAGGACCTCCCTGTGTGACATCGCAGACACGGCGGCCGAGATCGCCGCCGAGAAACTCGGTGCCGGAGAGCTGGAGAAGTATCCCCGCTCTCTTCCCCGGGACTCCCTGGCGAACGAGGACGCCTGCGCGCTTCTCAGCCCGGACACCCTGGGAGAGTTCGTCCCAGGCGTCGACGCGGCGAATCCCTACGTGGGCTACGGCAACTGGACGTGCAAATGGTCCAGTACCACCGGTGATCTGCGGGTGAACCTGCACTTCGACCAGGGGCGGCAACCGGACTCCACCGACGGGGCACCCACCCGGCTCAACGGCTACCGCGCCTTCGTCGAGAGGTGGGCGGACGACGAGAGGGCATGCCTGACACAGGTGGTCTACCGCTCCTATCCCGACCGGTACGGCAGGACGAAGGCCGAGACGCTACAGCTGCTGGTCGACGGTTCCTTCCCGATGGACCGGCTCTGCCGCGTCTCCACCGAACTGGCCTATTCCGCCACCGCCCAGCTGAGGGGGGCCGCCTGACCGTACGGTGTGCGACGCCCCGGGACCCGGCGGCGGGCCCCGGGGCGTTCGCTCCTCGTTACCCGAACTGGCCGGGCTGGTAGTCGCCCGCGGGCTGCTGGATGATCACGTTCACCCGGTTGAAGGCGTTGATCAGGGCGATGAGAGCCACCAGGGCGGCGAGCTGCTCCTCGTCGTAGTGCTTGGCGGCGTTCGCCCAGACGTCGTCCGGAACGCCACCGGCCGCGTCCGCGATGCGGGTGCCCTGCTCGGTCAGTTCCAGGGCGGCGCGCTCGGCGTCGGTGAAGACCGTGGCCTCCCGCCAGACCGCGACCAGGTTGAGACGGAGCGGGGTCTCTCCGGCGTGCGCGGCGTCCTTGGTGTGCATGTCGGTGCAGAAACCACAGCCGTTGATCTGGCTGGCGCGGATCTTCACCAGCTCCTGCGTCGCGGTGGGCAGCGCCGAGTTGTGGATCGCCGTGTTCGCCGCGATGAGGTGCTTCAGGAACTTCGCCGCGACCGGGTTGTCGAGCGGATTCAAACGAGCGTCCATGGTGCGCTCCTTGTCGTTGCGGTGGTTACACCTCTCTGACCAACCAGCCGGGCCGGATGTGACGCAAATGAGTGTGATGTACATCTCCTGCCCGTCGAGCCCCTGTCCTCACCGCCCGGAGGGGCACCCGGGCGAGGGCTCGGCGAACGACAGTCCTGACACTCTTGGTGATCGAATATGCACGTAAGGTAGTAGTTGGCCGGGCGGCTTGAAGCTTGGCCGGGTGTGTTATTTTTTGACCATGCGGCCAGAAAACAAGCCGGATCGACAAATGTCGTTCATCGAGGAGGCGCGGCGAGCACAGATCATCGCGTCCGCGATCGAGGTGCTCGCCTCGGTCGGCTTCGCCAAGGCGTCGCTGGCGGCCATCGCCAAGCACGCGGGCATCAGCAAGGGGGTGATCTCCTACCACTTCGCCGGCAAGGACGAGCTGATGGAGGAGATCGTCACCCAGATCTACACGAAGATCGCCGAGCGGGTCATCGCCAGGCTGGAGGGCCAGGACACCGCCGTCGGGATGCTGCGCACGTACATCCTGTCCGTGGCCGAGCACATGCGCGACCACCGCACCCAGCTCCTGGCGCTGGGTGAGATCTTCCACAACCTGCGCGACGCCGAGGGCAAGCCGCGGTACGGCGCGCACACCAACGAGGAGCTCTACCAGGGCATCGAGCACATCTACCGGTTCGGACAGAGCACGGGCGAGTTCCGTGCCTTCGACCTGCGCGTCATGGCGATCACGCACTCCTCCGCCGTCGACGCCATGTTCGCCTACTGGGCGGTCACCCCTGACCACGACCTCGACGCGCACGCGCGCGAGTTGGCCGACTTCTTCGAAAGGGCGGCGGCGAAGTGAAGACCGAGACCAGGACCAGAACCAGACTGTTCGCCGTCGACAACCTGCGTGTGGTGCTCACGGTCCTGGTGGTCCTCCACCATGTCGCGATCACCTACGGCCACATCCCCGCTTGGTACTACTTCGAGGAGGCCAAGGACGCCAGCGGCGTCGCGCTCGACATCCTGGTGATGTTCAACCAGGCGTTCTTCATGGGGTTCTTCTTCCTCATCTCCGGTTTCTTCACGCCCGCCTCCCACGACCGCAAGGGCGGCGGGGCTTTCGTCCGTGACCGGTTGAAGCGGCTCGGCATCCCCCTGCTGGTGTTCCTCCTGCTGCTACGGCCCCTGCTGGTCGCCGGCTTCTACCCGGACGGCATTCCGTACTGGTTGTTCTACCTCGGCTCGTGGGACGCGGGCCCGATGTGGTTCGTGGAGGTGCTGCTGGTCTTCGGCATCGTGTACACGCTGTGGTCGAGGCGGGCCGGAGCGTCGAAGCAGGCCGTCGAGCCCCGGCGCACCGAGCTGACCGCGCGGGCGATCGTGCTGTTCGCGCTCGGGCTGGCGGTGGCCACGTTCCTGTGGCGGTTCCTGGTACCCGTCGGGACCTACTGGATCGTAATCGGGCTGCCGACGCCCTCCCACCTGCCGCAGTACGCCTCGATGTTCGTCGTCGGAGTGCTGGCCTACCGGCGTGGCTGGTTCGAGACGCTGCCCGCCAAGGCGGGACGGATCGGCTTTCTCGCCGCGACCGGGGTGACGCTGGTCGTGCTGCCGCTGAGCATGACGACCGAGGGTGTGCTCCACCAGGCGTTCAACTCCCTGTGGGAGTCGACGTTCGCCGTCTCGATCATCGTCGGGCTGATCGTGCTGTTCAGGAACCGGTACAACCGGCAGGGGGAGGGTGGCAGGTTCCTCTCCGAGCACGCCTACACGGTCTATTTCATCCATCCGGTCGTGCTCGTCGCGGTCGGCTACGCGCTGGCCTGGCTGCACGCTCCGGCGATCGTCAAGTTCGTCGTGGCCGCCGCCGTCTCGTTGCCGCTGTGCTGGGGGGTGGCCTGGCTGGTGCGCGCGCTACCCGGCGCCAGGCGGGTGTTGTGAGGTCAGGTCTCCGTGCAGGTGGTGTCGGTCGCGGGCATGACGCCGTCCACCAGATAGCGGTTGACGATCCGGTCGACGCAGTCGTTCTTCGGGGAGAACAGACCCGCGTAGACGGTGTGCCGGAAGGCGCCGCGCAGGGTGACCAGGCGTGATCCGGTCAGGGCCCGATGGGTGGCCCGCTGGCCCTGGTACGGGGCTCCCGGGTCGCCCGTCGCACCGACCATCAGGACCGGCACGTCGTTGCGGACCCGGGTCGGCGGCTCCGCGGGCGCCACGGGCCAGAACGTACAGGGGGTGAGGTTGCGGATGAGCGGCCCGAACAGGGGCTCCCCTGCCCGGTGGGCCTGGATGTCACGGTAGTAGGTCTCGGGGTCGCGGGAGGCCGCCCGGTCCGCGCAGAAGATCGCGTTCTGTACGGCCGACGCCCCGTCCGCGTCCGGCCCGGAGAAGCCGGTCAGCACCTGCTCAAGGACCGGGGTCGGGGTGACCTCGACCCCCCTGGCCGCGTCACCGAGCACCTTGACGTCGGCGGCGAAGCTGCCGTAGGCCTCGTCGCTGTCTCCTCCGGTGACGTTGAACATGATCATGGGCAGCACACGACTGTCCACCTGGAACCGGCCGACCCTCAGCGGGCCCCGGCCGGTCGCCCGGTTGATCCGGTCGACGACGGCCAGCACCTCGCCCGCCGTACGGCCCAGCCGGTAGCGGTCGTGGTGACGGGCCGTCCAGGCCGCCCAGTCCCGCATGACCCCGGCGAGGGCCGGGCCCTGGTACCGGGCCAGGTCGGGGCCGTAACGGTCGACGTCGAGCGCGCTGTCGAGGACGACCCGGTCGGCACGGCCGGGGAACAGCTGGAGGTAGACGGCGCCCAGGTAGGTGCCGTACGACGAGCCGAGGTAGGACAGCTTCCGCTCACCGAGGGCGGCGCGGATCACGTCCATGTCCCTGGCGGTGTCCCTGGTCGAGACGTACGGCAGCACGTCCCGGTGGGCGGCGCAGCGGGAGGCCAGGTCCCTGGCCAGCGCCGTGGTCCGGTCGAAGGAACGCCGGTCGGGCCCGGCGGAGCCGACGATGGGACTGGGCCAGCCACAGTTCAGCGGGGTGCTGCGCCCGACGAAGCGGGGGTCCATCCCGATCAGGTCGTAGCGGGCGGCGACCTCGGGCGCGGCGTTCTTCACCATGAGCGCGAGGTAGGTCACCGGGACGCCGGGGCCGCCGGGGTTGTAGAGCAGCGTGCCGCGCCGGTGCGCGGGGTCGGTCGCCTTCAACCGGGACATCGCGACCTTGATGGTCCGCCCGTCGGGACGGCCGTAGTCGAGCGGCACCGTGACCTCGGCGCACTGGGCCTTCGCCGCGTCCAGTTCCTTGCCCGCCTCGTCGTCGGGGCCGTTCTGGCAGCGGTGCCAGTCGATCCGCTGGTTCTGGAACCTGGCCAGACCGTCGTCGGCCGTCGCCGTACCGGTCAGAACGGTGGCCAGGGCCGTCCCGGCCAGCACCGCCGCCATCCCTCGTCCGCGCATCGGACTCTCCTCTCGCTTCGTCATGCGGGGCACGAGGCTAGGCGGGCGGGCCGCGGCGGCGCGTCAGTCCGGGGTCTGGTCTTGCCAACCCTCGTGACCTGCGCTTTCGTCTGCCGGGGGATGGTTCTTGGTGGAGAGGGTCCTCCTGGGGTCGCAGGTCCTCCGCGTCATCGTCATCCCCAGGGGGCACGTGTTCACCGGGTCGCGGAACCTAACATGTGTCACGCGATGCGGCTGTTCAGGAGGAATGCCCCGATGTTCGGAGTTCACCGGCGTGACGGGGTGCTCGTGGCCGTGATCCTCCTGGGGTGCGTGGTCCTCAACGACCGTGTCTACGGCTCCCCGGGGCCGTTGGTCCTCCAAGTGGCGCTGGCGGCGCCGCTGGTGTGGCGGCGGCACGCGCCGTTCACGGTGTTCTGCGTGGTGGCCGGGGCGGCGCTCGTGCAGTGGTTCGCCGACGTCCAGACGCTGACCGACGTGGCGTTGCTGGTCGCCCTCTACACGGTCGCCGCCCGTTCGGCCTGGCGGTACGCGCTCGCCGCCGGGGTCGTCCTCGAAGCGGGAGTCCTGCTGGCCGCCGCCCGCTGGGCCGCGCCCGCCGACAGGTTCCTCAACTCGGCCGCCTTCCTGACCGCCGTGGTCGTGGCCGTCGCCGTCACCGGCGTGAACACCCGCATCAGGCAGGAGCGCGCCGTACGGCTCGAACACGAACGGGACCAGCGGGAACGGCTCGCGGTGGCCGAGGAGCGCGGACGCATCGCCAGGGAGATGCACGACATCGTCACCCACAACCTGTCGGTGATGGTCGCGCTGGCCGACGCCGCCGTCTTCGCCCAACGGTACTCACCCGAGCGGGCCGAGGTCGCCATGCGGCAGATCTCCGGCACCGGACGGCAGGCGCTGACCGACATGCGGCGTTCCCTGGGCGTGCTGCGGGCCGACGAACCGGACGCGAGCCGGCATCCGGCTCCCGGCCTGGCCGAGCTCGAACCGCTCGCCGCCCGGACGCGCGCCGCGGGACTGTCCGTCCGTCTCTCCCTTGAGGGGGACGTCTCGGCGGTTCCCGCCGCCGCGCAGCTCACGGTCTACCGGCTGGTCCAGGAGGCGCTGACCAACACGTTCAAGCACACCCCCTCCGGGACACGCGCCGCCGTACGGGTGCGGTGCTCGGGCGACGCCGTCACCGTCGAGGTCGTGGACGACGGCCCGGCGGCGCGGGTCCCCGGCCCGCCGTCGGACGGGCACGGCCTGGTGGGCATGCGCGAACGCGCCGCCGCGTACGGCGGGACCCTGGAGGCCGGTCCCCGTGACGGCGGCGGCTGGCGGGTCGCGACCAGGCTCACCCTGACCACGACGGGCGTGACCGGGGGCCTGGGCATGGCGAGGACGGCCGGGCCCGGTTTGGACGGGGCGGGTGAGACCGGGGGCCCGGAAACGCCGGGTGCCGCCGGGCCTGGTCCGGGTGTGGCGGCCGGTAAGGGGGCGGTGTGACGATCCGGGTGTTGCTGGTCGATGACGAGTCGCTGCTGCGGATGGCCTTCACCATGGTCCTGGACGCCCAGCCGGACATGGAGGCCGTCGGGGAGGCGGCCGACGGCGCCGAGGCCGTACGGCTCGCCAGGACACTGCGTCCCGACGTGGTGCTGATGGACGTCCGGATGCCCGGGATGGACGGCATCGAGGCGACCGGCCGGATCACGCGTGTCTCACCGTCGTCGAAGGTGCTCATCCTGACCACCTTCGACCTCGACGAGTACGCCTTCGCCGGGCTGCGGGCCGGAGCCTCCGGCTTCCTGCTGAAGAACGCCCTGCCCGAGGAGTTGCTCGCGGCCATCCGCAACGTCGCGGCGGGCGACGCCGTGGTCTCCCCCAGGATCACCCGGCGGCTGCTGGAGACCTTCGCCCACCGGCTTCCCCACGGGGAGCGTCCCGTGTCCGACGAACGGCTGGAACGGCTCACCGCGCGTGAGCGGGAGGTGCTCGTCGAGGTGGCGCGCGGTCTGTCGAACACCGAGATCGCCGCCGAACTGCACCTCGCCGAGGCGACCGTGAAGACCCATCTGGGCCGCATCCTGCTGAAACTGGAGCTGCGCGACCGGGTCCAGGCCGTGGTCTTCGCCTACGAGAGCCGCCTCGTCCACCCGGCGTGAGCGTTCTCGCGACTGGTTTGTGATCTGTCCAGAAGTGGGTTTCGGGTGCTTAACGGGGAGACCTTCCTAGATTCCTACTCTCTCTAGGGGTAATGATGCCTTCTGCCTTAGGTGCTCCCATAGCGCCCATCGCCGCGCACAATCTGCTCGTCTTCCTGCTCCAGGTCAGCCTGTTACTCCTGCTGGCGCTGGTTCTCGGGCGGCTGGCCACCCGGTTCGGGATGCCCGCCGTCGTCGGCGAACTGTTCGTCGGCGTGGTCCTCGGCCCCTCCTTCCTGGCGCACGTCGCGCCCGGCCTGCAGACCTGGCTGTTCCCCGCCGACCCCGAGCAGTTCCACCTGCTCGACGCCGTGGGCCAGATCGGCGTGCTGCTGCTGGTCGGCCTCACCGGCATCCACATGGACATGAAGCTGGTCCGCCGCCGTGGCGTCACGGCCGCAGGAGTCAGCGTCGGCGGGCTCGTCGTCCCCCTCGGCCTCGGCATCGGCGCCGGGTTCCTGCTGCCCAGGACGCTGGTGCCCGAGGGCACGGACATCACGGTCTTCGCGCTGTTCCTCGGTGTGGCGATGTGCGTCAGCGCGATCCCGGTCATCGCCAAGACGCTCATGGACATGAAGCTGCTGCACCGCAACATCGGGCAGCTCACCCTGACCGCCGGGATGATCGACGACGCCTTCGGCTGGTTCATGCTGTCGATCGTCAGCGCGATGGCCGTCAACGTGGCCTCGACGGGAACCGTGCTGACCTCGCTCGCCTACCTGACCGTCATCGTGGTGTTCGCGCTGACGATCGGCCGTCCCCTGGTCAGGTACGCCTTCCAGCTCACCGCCAGGTCGGAGGAGGCGGGTCCGGCCGTCGCCACCGCGGCCGTGCTCATCCTGCTCGCCTCGGCCGGTACCCACGCGCTCGGGCTCGAAGCCGTCATCGGCGCGTTCGTCTGCGGCATGCTCATCGGTAGCGCGGGCAAGGTCGAACCGGCCAGACTCGCCCCGCTGCGCACGGTCGTGCTCTCCGGATTCGCGCCGATCTTCTTCGCCACCGCGGGCCTCAGAATGGACCTGACCGCGCTGGCCAGGCCCGAGGTGCTGCTCAGCGGCCTGGCCGTACTGACCATCGCGATCGTCGGCAAGTTCCTCGGCGCCTACGCCGGGGCGCGGCTGAGCAGGCTCAACAGGTGGGAGGCGCTCGCACTCGGCGCCGGGCTCAACGCCCGCGGCGTGATCGAGGTGGTGGTCGCCATGGTCGGCCTGCGGCTGGGCATCCTCGGCGTCGAGGCCTACACCATCGTGATCCTCGTGGCGATCGTGACCTCGCTGATGGCTCCGCCGATCCTGCGGATCGCCATGGCCCGGGTCGAGCAGACCGCGGAGGAGAAGCTCAGGGAAGCCGAACACCAGGCCTGGAACAACCACTCGACCAGTGGTACCGAACCGATTCTGTGACCTCAGAACAGGGTGAGCGGCTCGACCGGTACGGGCTCCGGCAGCGGGCCCAGGGCGGGCAGGTGGGACCGTACCTCGTCGTGGAAGCGCCGGGCGAGCGCGGGGGCGTCGGCGTTGTCGGGGGTGTGCAGGAAGAAGGTCGGCGAACGGCCCTCACGCAGCCATGCCACGACCGTGTCCACCCAGGGCCGCCAGCCCTCTGCGGTGCGTTCGGCGTCGTCCCGGCCGATGTAGCGGACGATCGGGTTCCCGGTGAGGGCGGTCGTACGGCGTGGCATGCGCGGCTTCTTCGTCCAGGACTCCCGCTCGGCGTCGGTCGTCGGCGGCGTCTGGAAGAGGACGACCGTGTCGAACGGCACCCACTCGGCCCCGGCGCCCGCCAGGACCTGTTCCAGCAGCCGCGCGGACCGCTCGTCCTCGAAGAACGCCCGGTGCCTGACCTCGACGGCGTACCGGTGGGATCGGGGAAGCCGGTTGAGAAAGGCCGCGAGAACACCGAGGTCACCCGGGGAGAACGAGCCGGGAAGCTGGATCCACAGCGCGTGGGCGCGTGGGCCGAGCGGCTCGATCGCGTCCAGGAACGCCCTCAGCTCCTCCTCGGCGCCGTTCAGCCGGCGTTCGTGGGTGATCGGTTTGGGCAGCTTGAGCACGAACCGGAAGTCGGGGTCGGTCTGCTGCGCCCACAGCTCGACCGTGTTCCTCGCGGGTGTGGCGTAGAAGGTCGTGTTGCCCTCGACCGCGTTGCACAGGCTCGCGTAGGCGTGCAGCCGTTCCTTCTGCGGAAGGGGATGGGGGATGAAACGCCCCTGCCATGAGGTGTTCGCCCACATCGCGCATCCCACATGAAGCCGCATGTACCGACGCTATCCGAGTACGGCCCGCGTCCGGTCATCGGATGCGGGCCGTACTGGTGATCCACCGGGTTCGGCGGCCGGGTTCAGCGGGGTTCGGCGAAGGCGAGGGCGCGGGCGGGGTTCTCCACCATGATCTTGTGGATGACCTCGTCGCCGACGCCGAGTTCACGCAGCGCGGGCAGGAAGTAGCGCGAGATGTAGTCGTACCCCTTGCCGCCGTACTTCCTGAGCTGGATCTTCTGGCACACGTCGTGACCCAGCACGATCTGGTCCGCGTAGCCCCGTTCGATCAGGTCCGCGACGCCCCGGACGACCTTGTGGTCGCTGGTCAGGAAGAGGTGTCCCCACGGGCTTCCCGGCGAGGCCAGGAAGTCCAGCTCGATGAAGGCGCCACGGGCGACGAGACGCTCGGCGAGCGAGGGGTTCGTCACCGCCTCCATGCAGTGGCCCATGACGACGTTCGTCGGGGCGACGCCCTCCTCGTCGAGGATGTCGAGCACGGCGATCTTCTCCTCGCCGACTCCCCCGACGTGGAAGGTGATGGGGGCGCCGGTGATCCTGCTCGCCCGGCCGCTCGCGCGCACGCTCTTGAGCTCGTTCTCGGTCAGCGGCGCGGAGTCGGCGCCGACCTCGCCGATGATGCCCGAGCGGACGCCGGTCTCGCCGACCCCGAGCACGACGTCGCGCACGATGATGTCGGTGAGGTCGTCGACGGTGAGCTCGTCCATGTTCTCCGGGTGGAAGGTCGGGGTGTACCAGCCGCCGCCCATGACGACGTTGAGCCCGCTCTCCCGGGAGAGCCGCAGGAGTCCCTCGGGGTCGCGGCCGACGCCGATGGGCGAGACCTCGACCAGCGTGCCTCCCCCGACGTTGGCGAAGGCGAGCACCTCCGTCAGCATCTCGTCGAAGTCGCCCATCGCGTCACTGTCGGCGTTGGGGAACCCGTGACGCGTGCGGGCGAGGTTGGCGAGGGTGAGCGGCTCGGCGGCCTCCGGGGAGTCCTCTCCGGGACGGCGGAAGCGCGCCGGGCGCCGCAGGTCGACGAAGACGTGCTCGTGCATGAGCGTCTCCCCGAGCGTCGACGGGTCGACCGGGCCCGTGACGGTCAGCGCCTTGCCCGCGATGTTCGGGATCTCGAAGGGGTAGCGGCTCACGAGTCTGCCTTCGGGGTCGTGATGGTCAGAAGTCGCCTCGGGTTGCGCACGGTGACGGTCTCGATGAGGGCGTCGTCCGCGCCGACCATCCGCAGGTAGTGGACGAGCTGCTGCAGGATGAAGCCGTACCCGCCGCCGCCGTAGGCGAGGAGGTGCGACTTGGCCGAGACGTCCTGCGACAGCAGGACCCGCTCGGCGTGTCCCCTGCGCGCCAGTTCGACCACGGCCGTCGCCACGTCCTGGTCGTCGGAGACGCTCAACACGGACGGCAGCCTACCGAGCTGGTCGAACTGCACGAACACCCCGCGTTCGAGGAGCGGTTCGAGCTCGTCGGGGCGCGGGGAGAGCGGGTCGCAGTGCCCGACGACGACGCGCGTGAGGTCCGCGCCCTCCTCGGCGAGCAGGTCGAGCACCCGCCGCTGGGTCGCGGGGTCGGCGGAGCGGTCGAGCGTGATCGCGGCACCGGTGGCCGCGGAGGCCCGCGCCGCCGCGACGAGGATCGCGCGTCCCGCGGGATCGCCGGGGTCGAGTGCGCCGAGTTCGCCGATGACGCCCGCGCGCACGCCGTCCACGCCCTCGGTGATGTCCCTGACGATCTCCTCGGTGAGCCCGTCGACGTCGCCGGAACCGGTGGGGCGGTATCGTCCCGCGCCCATGACGACGGCCAGGCCGGTCGCCTCGGCGATACGGCGCAGCGCGGCCGGGTCACGCCCGAGGTCGGGGGTGGTGACGTCCACCAGCGTGCCGCCCCCGGCCTGCTTGAACGCGGTGGCCTCGCGGACGGCCAGCGCCTCGTCGCCGAGAAGCAGGTTGTCCCTGTTGGGGAGGCCCAGACTGACCTCGCCGAGCAGTTCCATGGTGAGCGGTTCCTGCGGTTCGGTCCCGTCGCTGAAGTCGCTCAGCAGATGTTCGTGGGGCATGACCGCGCCGAGGGCGTCCGGCGCGAGGTCACCGGTGACGGTGACGACCCTCGCCGCGCGCGCGGTTGCCGTGGTGGAGTCGGTGGTGGACACCGGGCCAACATAACATAGAAGATCGTATATGATACAGAGGGCAATCCGTATGTCTCCGAGACGGAACGGCACGTGGACGCGCCGCGCCGCCGGCCGTACGAAACGCGGACAGACCATTCCGCACTCCCCTGTCCCCGGGCCGGCCGACGGCCCGTCAACCCCCGGCCAGAGCCTCGGCGGCCCTGCGGACGTGGGCCTGCAACGCGGCCTCCGCGCGGTCGTCGAGGGCCGCCGTGGTCGCGGGAAAGGCGTCGGACAGGTCCACCATGACGTCGAGGACCACCTCGTCCAGGAGCTCGTCGAGGGAGGAAGGCCCCGTTTTGGACCGTGCCCCGGCCAGCCGTGGCCCGTTGACCATCTCCAGGGCGATCCGGCGTAGCTCCTCCGGGGAGAGCATCACCTGCGGGTCCCAGGGACGGCTCTGGTCGAAGCGCCGTTCGTCGAACTCCTCGATCTTCAGTTTGCGGGCGGGACGGCGCGCGGGAGGCAGGGGGGTGTCGGGCCGCAGGACGATTCCCTCGGCCGTGTTGTCCGGCACCTCGGGCAGGCCGAGCATCCGCGGCACACGGGTGGGGAAACGGCGGGGCAGACCGTCGAGGTCCGTCAGGCTCCCCCTGGCGAGAAGCGGCACGACGTCGAGACCGGTGTCGGCGGCGATCGAGGCGATGTCCGCGTAGGACAGGAAGGTCCCGGGGTCGTCCGGCCCCTCGTGACGCAACACGTCGAAAAGGGCGAAGCGAATCCCGGGGCTGTACCAGACGCCCGTCTGGACGGGGGACGCGCCCGGCACCGGGGAGACGCCGGGGTGGGGGTAGTGGCCGCCGTACAGCTCGCCGTAGAGACGCACCGCCGAACCACCGCGGGCCAGGGCGGCCTCAACGGCCCCGGCGAAGGCGGCGCGCAGGAGCTGCCAGCCGAAAAACGGCTCGTCGTCACGCAACCACGCCTTGCGCTTGCCCACCGACAGGCCCTCGCCGTCATGGGCGATCACCATCTGGGCCCCGTGGATCTTCTCGGTGGCCACCCACGGACCTCCGGCGGTGCCCCCACCGGCCCGGTCGGCGGCGGGGATCTTGGGGTAGGCGAGATGCCGCATCGGAGCAGTATGGCCGAGACGAACTCGGAAACACCTCTGCTTTTCCGGCCGGTCCGAAGCCTGTTCCGGCCCGGTCCTGAGCCGGTTCTGCCGGTCCGGAGCCGGTGGTCAGATCGGGTGCGCCCCGGGGCCGCCGATCGTGATCTCTGTATCGTGCGGCGGATCGCTTCTGCGCCGAAGGGCCGAGGCCACGGTGGCCCGTGCGCCGTGGTCTCCATGGAGCCGTCTCATCACCGGAAATGCTTTACCCGGGGCCTACGGCCTTTTTGAGATGGTCTCCACGACCAGGAATGACCAGCCTTCCGGACAATCCTCCTCGTCGTCACAGAAAAGTAACAACAGCCCAGGAGAAGCGGGTTCGGCGTGGATGAATCACATGGCTCTCGCCCCATATTGTGGAAGCTCGCATTACTCACCTGCGGACCGCTGCTGACGACGGCGCTGTCGGTGTGGGCCTTCAGCCAGGTACCGGCCGACGCGGTGGTCCCTGTCCATTGGAATGCGATCGGCGAGGCGGATCGGTACGTGTCGAGGCTGGAGGCGCTCCTGACGCTTCCCATCGTCTCGATCGTCGTCAGCCTCGTGGCCTGGCTGGTCGACATGCTGGGAGGCGTTCAGCGGAACGTCGTACCCGGATGGGTGCTGATCTCTCTCATGCTCGTGACGGCGCACGGCTTCGTCCTTCAGGCGGCGCTGTCCGGCAGGGCGGTCCTGCCCCGGGTGATCGTCGGGGTGCTCGGCCTGGCCGTACTGGCGCTGGTCGGCAGGCCTTCCGTACCGGCCGGGTGGAGATGGGGGGCCGCCCTCCTCGGCTGCGCCGTCCTCGTCGCCGCCTTCGCCGTACCGCTGTGACCGCCCGGCCGAGGCGGGACCTGGCGCTCCGTACGGTCCCGGTGGCCGCTCGCCAGGCGAGCGGCCGGGGTGGTCATCGGATGGTGACGCGGTCTCCCTGTGGGGCTCTGACCGGCGAGTTGTTCACGATGTAGGAGGCCAGCGCCCCCCTGTCGTCGGGGCCGCCGTGGTAGACGCCGGTGCTGTCCGTCCACTGCGGGAAGCCCTGCCAACCGCCCATCAGGATGTAGTTGGCCGCGATCTTGATCACCTGGGTGTCGGTCACGGGCACGCCGTTCAGCGTGATCTCGGTGACAGCCCCGTCCTGCACCGTGTAGCGCAGCGAGGACGAGGGGGTCAGCACCCAGCCGGACGGGTTCCGGTAGGCCAGCAGTTCCTTGAGCCGCGCGCCGGTCATCGCGTGCACGTCGATCGCCAGTCCTGCGGGCTGGGTGGCCCACAGCTCCTCGTAGGTGACCGGCCCCTCGTCCAGGTCGGTGTGGAAGCCGTACCTGCTGACGAGGGCGACCTCCGCGCCGGAGACGGCCTGGACCGCGTCGAGGTAGGCGTCGGCGACCAGTTCGACGAGCGGGCCGCCACCCGGCGTCAGCGGGATCTTCTCGGCGGTCGCGCCGAACGTCTCCTCACCACCCGGCGAGGCGCACTCGAAGTAGTGGATGACGTTGGAGGTGAGGCCGTCCGGCTGCCCGATCTCGACCTGCACCGAGGTCTGCTCGGTGTTCTCGTCCCAGTTGAAGGTTCCCAGCACCGTGTGGAAAACCGCGCCGTGGTTGTCGGGGACCTTGAAGCTCCTCCATTTCTCGGCGCCGACGAGGCGGTAGCGCACGAGCTGGAAACCGGCCGGCAGCCCCTCGAAGTAACCGTGGATCTTGAAGGTCAACGGGCACTTCGTCGCCGTGGTCCGTTCGAAGGCGATGGTGACCTTCCCCACGGGGTTTCCCGCGAGGGCGTCGGCCTGCTGGGCCGGAGGGGTCTCACCGGAGGTGACCGGCTCCGGGGCCGCCTGCGCCACGGGGGCGAAGACGCCGGACGCCAGGACCACGGCGGCCACCAGCCCCCCGAATCTGCTCGACAATCTCACAAAAGTCCTTTCTCGAAACCCTTCTTTCTCTTGACGGGATGGACGTTAGACAGGTCGACTGACATTTTTTAAAGGGCGACCGGAAAGCATTGTTGCGGCTGGTTCCCACGGGGAGAAAATGATTCGCAACGACCCTTCTCCACCGCCACCATGTGAACCATGAAAGATGACGGCGGACCGGACTGTGTGTTCTGCGCGATCGTTCGCGGCGAGGCCGAGGCGAGCGTTCCCTACGCGGACGACCGGGTGATGGTGATCATGGACATAGGGCCCGTGACCCCCGGCCACCTCCTCGTCATCCCGCGCGTCCACGCCGTAGGACTGGAGGACCTCGACGAGGAGACGAGCACGCACGTGTGGCGGACCGGCCACCGGATGGGCCGGGCCCTGCGGCGCTCCGGTCTGCGATGCGAGGGCGTGAACGTCCTCCTCGCCGACGGGGAGGCGGCGTTCCAGGAGGTCTTCCACTTCCACCTGCACGTCTTCCCGCGTTTCGAGGGAGACGGTTTCCGGATAACCGCCGACTGGGGGACAAGGGCACGCGACCTGCTCGACCAGGAGGCGGAGGCGATCCGGTCCGGGCTGGCGGAGTTGGATCCGTACGAGAACCTGAGACTCTGACGGTTCCCAGATGTCACGGTTCCCAGATGTCACGGCAGGAAGATCAGGCCCAGGCCGATCAGGACGTCGAACACGCCGCACCACTCGGCGTAGGAGCGGGCCACGACCCTGCCACGGCGCAGGTGCGCGAAGTCCCAGACTCCGTGCAGCAGCCATCCGGCCCCCACGATGTACCGGCCGGCCTCCGGGTCGAGGGCCAACCCGGCCAGCGCGAGCGCGCCGTACCCGATCATGCCGAGCGCCTGGAGCCTGAACTCGCCGGAGCGGCGTGCGTGCCCGTCGAGCACGCCCCACACCAGTACGGCCAGCGCCAGGGCGAACAGGACGGTGGACGGCGCGACCAGGTTCAGCAGTCGCGACCCGATGACGATCGCCGTGCCGACGCCGAGCAGCGGCCATGACAGCGCGGGGCGGTCCAGCTTGGCGACGACGAGGTAGAGCAGCGGCAGGAGAGGCAGGATCTGCGCGAGGTTCCCGGCCCCGCCGTCCAGGGTGAGGAACGCCAGGCCGACGGCGACGGCGGTCGGCCAGCGGCCTTTCAGCGCGTCGATCCAGCGTGTGGAGGGCGTCGAGAGGCGCATCGAGAGGCTCCTTCGTGTGGGGCCTCCAGGCTCTTCGACGCGGATGCCTGTCGGTAGCGCCGAAACCACACGTGATCGCATGACATCTGTCATGAGTGGACAATGGCCGTGTGCGTGACGTACCGGTCGATCCAGGGGCGGGACTGACGAACCTCCGTCGCTCCACCTGGTGGAGCCTCATCGGCGTCACCGTGTTCTTCCTGGCCCTCAGCGTCAGGAGCCGGATCATGGACCCGGCGGTACCGGTCGCGGTACGGCTCGCCGCCGTCGCCGCCCTCGCACTGACGGTGACGGCCGTCGCGGTGTCCGTCAGCCGTCGGCTTCCGCGCCTCCCCCACGGGTCTCCGTCTGTCACGACCCCGGTGCGGTGGCTGGTGGCCGGTGGCGCGGGCTCCGTGATGTTGGGGGTGATCCTGCTCGCCCTGCAGGACCGCGGGCTCTGGTCGTTCGGCCCGGCCATGATGGTCGCGATCACCGCGACCTTCCTGTCGCCCCGGCGTCGCCGCCTGTTGATCGTCACCGCTGCGGCGGGTGTGGCCGTACTCGGCGGGATCACGGGGCGGGGCTCGGTCTTCGCGGCGGCCTTCCCCGCCGGGCTGATGATCCTCAGCGGCTGGGTCACACTCGGGATGCTGTGGGCGTGGGACGTCGCCGAGCGGCTGAACGCCGCCCGCCGGTTGTCCGCGGAGCTGGCGGTCAAGGACGAACGACTGCGGTTCGCCGCCGAGTTGCACGACATCCAGGGCCACCACCTGCAGGTGATCGCGCTCAAGAGCGAGCTGGCGGCGCGGCTGGCCGAGGCCGACCCCTCGCGTGCGGCCGCAGAGATGCGGGAGGTACGGCGGCTCGCCGCGGACGCGTTGCGCGACACCCGGGCCGTTGTCCAGGGATACCGCCGTGTCACGTTCGAGGAGGAGATCGCGAACGCGACCAGGGTGCTCACCTCGGCCGGTGTCGACGCCCGGACGAAGCTCGACCCCGCCCTTCCTCCCGGCCCGGGACGGCACCTGCTGGGGCTTGTGGTGCGGGAGGCGACCACCAACGTGCTGCGCCACAGCCACGCCCGGTACGCCGAGATCGAATACCGGACCGCCGACGGCCTGGCCCGTCTCACGGTCACCAACGACGGTGTGTCCGAACGGCCCGACGCGGACACGGGTACCGGCCTGCGGTCACTCGCCGAACGGCTGCCGACCGCCGGAGGCGAGCTGACCTGGCGGCACGACGGCGACCGCTTCGTCGTGACGGCCCGCGTGCCCATCGAGGAGATGTGATGATCCGGCTGCTGGTCGCCGATGACGAGGACCTGGTCAGGGGTGCCCTGGTCGCACTACTGGGGCTGGAGGACGACCTGACCGTCATCGCCGAGGCGGCCACTTCCGCCGACGCCGTACGGCTGACGCTTGAGCATCGGCCCGACATCGCCGTGCTGGATCTGGAGATGCCACCGGCCGACGGCCTGCGTGCCGCCGAGGAGATCAGGGCGAACTCCCCTATCAAGATCATTCTGGTGACGCGACACGCCCGCCCCGGGGTACTGCGCCGTGCGCTGTCAGTCGGGGTGAGCGGGTTCGTGCCCAAGACCACCCCAGCGACGAGGCTGGCGGAGATCATCCGGGATGTCGCCGCCGGACGGCGCTACGTCGACCCCGAGATCGCCGCCACGGCCCTGACCGAGGGCGCCTGTCCGCTCAGCGACCGGGAACTCGCGGTACTGCGGGCCTCCCGGACCGGGGCCTCGATAAAGGAGATAGCCGTCCAGGTCCACCTGGCTCCGGGCACCGTGCGCAACTACCTGTCGGCGGCCATGGCCAAACTCGGCGTCGGCTCCCGCCACGCTGCCGCCCACCGCGCCTGGGAGGAGGGCTGGATCTGAGCTGTGAGCCGTCCTCCCTCGGGCGCGTTCAGGAGAACCTGTTCCTGCACCAGTCGTCGAGGGCCGCCAGCGCCCGGGGCGTCTCCTCGGGGAAGCTCAGCGTCTTGGCGAGCATCCAGAGCGCGGCCTGCAACCGCCGAGCCCGCAGGAACGGCCCAAGCCCCGGATCATCCGGATCCACCCCATACTCCTGTACGGGCCGCCACCCCGGGAACCGCCCCGCGCCGAGCATGCATGCGAGGTCCCAGCCCACCGGACCGAGACAGGCCTCCTCGAAGTCGATCCAGCGCGGTCCGTCAGGGGTCGCCAGGAGGTTCCCCGCGTGCGCGTCTCCGTGAACGGCCTGGACAGGGCCTGGCCGGCGGTGTGATTCGGCGCGCAGCAGATCGAGCTCCTCGCGCAGTTCGGCGTACGTCCCCCGGTCCAGGTGATCCCGCGAGTCCAGCAGGTCGAGGAGGAGGACGGTCTCCTCAAGCGCCGGTCCGAGATACGGCAACTCTCCAGGATGGTCGCGAAGAGCCGTGTGCAGATCCGCCGGCGCCCGGCCGGTCGCGGCCTGCCGAGCGTGGTGACCGTGGGCACACGGGCCACGATCGGCGCCGGACGAAGGTGCACCCGAACGCTGAAAGAGTCCTTCAACACCACCGACTCACCGACCCGCACACCGTACTCGGCGGCGACCGCGACAGCGACGAAGACATTGTGTCCCGGCGTTCACGGGGCACCGACGGCCCGGGGTTCTCGGTTCGGAGCCGACTCTCCGGTCATATTTCGAGGCCGTGGCCGCAACCTGCTCCGACAGTGACGTTCACAGACGGCGTCCTGGTCTCGGTACCTCCACGAAAGACCGTGTCATCGGTTTTCCGCGCGACCCGCACAGCATCACCACGCCGCCGGAGCGCATCCGGAGTTATCGTCAAAGAAAGGTCGACCACAAAACGGAAACGACGACAGCCGGAGGGGAGCTCGTCGGAGCAGGTTCGGAGAACGAACCAGAAAACGACCTTTCATGATTCTCGCCTGACCAGAGGAGCCGGAGCGAACACTCTCATGAAAAGACTCAAAGGAATGATCTGGTGGAAGGTCGTCCTGGTCGGCGTGATCGCGCTGCCGACTTATATCGCACTGTCCGTTTCCGACGGTGAGAGGGGCTGGGATCTGCTCGCACGATCCGCCCCCGTGGTCGTGATTCTTGTCCTTTCGGTCGTTCTGGCGATCCGCGAGTACCGCGCGGGTCGCCAGAAGGACTAGCCGAAAAGCGCACGAGCCCACACCCCGCCGTTTCGGCACGATATGGATCGTGGGAACGGTGGGACACGTGTTCCGTTCAGTTGGGGATCCTGAACGGGAGCCGGCAGGGAACGAGGTTGGCGCACTTCTCAACCGGTCCCGCAGAGTTGAGTTTCAGCGACTCCTCGCCCCAGCGCGACTGGTTTATCGGCAGGTCACCGAAGTCCACGACCTCGGCCTCCGGAGGGGCGACGACCTTCACCTTCGCGTTCCAGTGGTGGTACCGGGTGTCCACCACGCTGTCGTACGTTCTCGTGACCGTCTTGCCCTTGGGCCTGAATTCCTGTTCGGTTTCCGTGTACCGCGTGACCAGGCGGACGGGAAGTCCGTTCCTGTCGACGAACAGTCTGAACGAGATCTTCAGCTTTTCCGGGTTCATGGGGCCCCGCTCGGCGTACAGATCCTCGGTTCTGAGGGTGCCGCGATACTCACCCGAGTGGAAGGAGGTGGCTTTCGAGATCACGAACTTCAGCCTCGCGGGGCTGAGGACGTCAACGCGTTGTTCGCCGCGCTGGCCGTACCACTGCCAGGTCGCGCTCTTGCCGAACCTGATCCAACTCGTTCCTTCGGGCATCGGCCCCCACTCGAAACCCTGGACATAGGTGTAGCGCCCCACATTGACCGCGCGGAGGGGGGTCCTCATGGTTTCCAGTTCGTCGGCGCTGAGAGTGGCCCTGTTCTTTGGGGTGATCTTCACCTTCTCGGTGAGGTCGTAACCGACCACTCCGGGCTTCCCGAACGCGATCGTGCCGGTGGTTCGGCTGGTGTAGGTCTCCTTCGACGCCTTGACGGTCGTCCGGCTCGTCTCGGACACCAAGACGCCCCGTCCGGCCACGAACTGCTTCCTGAGAGCTTGGACCGGCTCTACAGGCGGCGCGGCAAGAGCGGTTCCGGTATCGGTGAGTAAAGCCGCGAACACACCAAGCGCGACGACGACGCTGAGACGCTTCATAACGCTCCTTCGGCTAAAGCAGGCGATGAAGATCGTGCCACCCGTGAATCACATACGGATGTCGGACGATCGCGTCCTCATTCATCGGACGGAATGCCGCACCGGAGCTTGAAACGACGGGCCGACCTCTTCTGGCGCGACATGGACCGACCGGAGGCCCCGGCCCCCTTGGTCGGTGGGCCGGGGCTCCGGTTCGGCTCTACGCGCGCACGAAGCCGTTGATGACCAGTGGGAGCGACGCGTCCACACCCGCCATGTTCAACACGCCTTCGTCGTCCGGCTCACCGATCGAGTAGCCGGCAGCGGTCATCGCCGCGACCACGACCCGGGCCCGCGGGTTGACGCTGTCTCGGTAGGCGCGCAGCGCCTGCGACGGGTGAGTCCGGCCGGCCCACGTCTCGTTGTCGGTGAAGACCACGATGCCATCGGCGTGGAACCGCTCACGCCGCGCCCAGACGAACGGGAGCGACAGGTCGGTGCCGCCGCCCGAGGGGCTCCAGGTGGAGATCTCCCGGAGGTTCGTGCGCGGCGTCACCTTGGAGGGGTGGACATCGGTGTCGACGTCGATGACGTGGACGTCACCGTGCTCGATGCGGGCGAGCATGACAGCCATGGCGCAACCGACCTCGTACGGCGAGCCGACCGGCGACCCGCCGACCCGCACCCCGCCGCCCCAGCTCATCGATCCTGACGAGTCGACGGCGACCAGCAGTCGCTTCCCCGAGGGTGCGACGGCGCCGAAGGCGAGCTCGTACGTCTCCTCCAACGCGTCGGAGACCGCCGGCACCGGCTGCCACACCTGCCGGTCGGCGCGCGGGTTCGGCTGCGCCTGTCCCGAGTTGTAGACGCGGAGTGCGAGCCAGGCGTCCATCGGGTGGATGCGCGCCTTGAGGATCGCGTCACGGTCGGTGAGCCGGGCGACCGCCCGGCCGGTGGCGTCGCCGAGGGGCTTGAGCGCCCCGATCCGGGTCATGCGGGCCAGGTTGCGGATGAGGGCGGTCATGCCGACGGTGTCGATGAGCGCCTCCCACACGGCGGGCTCGCGCAGCATCGCGTCGGGGAGGAACTCCCACGGCACCCGCGCCTCCGTCACGACCCGGACGGCCTGGTCGACTGTGGTGACGGCCTTCGCGGTGAGGAACCGGTCGACCGCCGGCAGCTCGTCACGCGCCTCGTCATCGGTGACGTTTCCGGCGATCCACCCGAACAAGGCCTTCCGCTGCTCGGAGTCAGCGGCAGGGTGGGCGATCCGCAGCACGTCCCGCAGGTCGAACGCCTCACCCTGTGGCGTCTTACGCTGCCGCGCCTTCACCGCCTTGAACGCCACGTGGTCCGGGTCACCCCGCAGGAACCAGGAGCCGAGCGCCGTCCGAAGCGACCGGCCCACCCGCGGCGCCGTACCGCGTGAGGTCGGCTTCCCGCCAAGGTTCTTGTAGTAGCCGAAGAACTGCGCCAGATGGTCCGTCGTCCGGGCGACCTTCACAAGTGCCGACTTCGCCGCCTGGCGCGTGTCGGCGTCCCCCCGGGCGTAGCAGGCAGCGAGCGCGAACAGCGCCGGGCGCGGCTTCGGAGCGCGCGGCGGGCGAGCCGTTGAAATGTCCGTGAGCAGCCGCACAACGCGCGGTCCGTCCTCGGCGATCGCCTGGAACAACACGCCGGCGTTCTCCGCCGTCAGCTTGTCCTCACCCACGTAGTAGGTGCCGCCCGTCGTGCCGAGGATGAGGAAGTCCTCCAGGCGGGTCCACAGATCCTTGGCGAACACGTAGCCGCCCGCAGCGTTGGGCACCTGGTCACTGCGGCCGGGGATCGGCTGAGACTGCGGGGTCGCGACCGTCGACACCGCGGCGAGGGGATCACGGGGAGCCATGGGCGTTTCCTTCCGTTCGACCCGCCCAGAGGCGGATATGCGAAAAGGGGAGAGC
The DNA here is from genome assembly GCF_040300765.1 of Streptosporangium sp. NPDC000239. Taxonomy (NCBI): domain Bacteria; kingdom Bacillati; phylum Actinomycetota; class Actinomycetes; order Streptosporangiales; family Streptosporangiaceae; genus Streptosporangium; species Streptosporangium sp. NPDC000239. Next base: position 47,824 of record NZ_JBEPEI010000012.1, read on the forward strand.
GGATGTGGGATCTCCGACCGGCTGTGCCCTACCAAGCTGGGCGATGGGTCAGGCGAGCTGACCCGACAGGACTCGAACCTGAATTCACCATGTGATAACCGACTGGATTCGACCCGCTCTCCCCCGTTCATCAGCCCTTCCTGCGGCGCGGATGTGGAGAGACCGACCGGCCGTTGAACGTGCTGGGCCGCTGCACCACACCACCCGAAGGCGGCGCCGGGATTCGAACCCGGGTCTCCGCTTTTACAGAGCGATAACCGATCGAGATTCGACCCACGCCACCGGCGGACCGATGAACGATCAGGTCTGGAGCCGTCACGGATATGGGGACGCCCACCGGCCTTTTTGGTGCTCTACCGATTGAGCTACGTGAGCCGAAACCCACGACGGGACTCGAACCCGCAACCGCCCCATTAACAGTGGATAACCGACGAGCTTCGACCCGTGCCGGCACCAGACCTGACCAGCTCATCGGGCCGAGAGAAGGCACGGATATGAGGGCGGACACCGGCGGCATCTGATTTGAAGAGATAACCGATGTCCTTCGACCCGCACCGTCTCCAGGCCCGATGAACTGCATGCAACGCTACCGATTCCCGTGACGCGTCACACCTGAATTTCCGGACGAGAGTGACAACCGAGGAAAATGTGATCACATCCCTCCGAATGGTGTGATCACGCGGCCGTCCGACGACGGCAGGCTCGTGAGCGGTGGTCGACGTCCTCGCCTGGCGGTTCCTGCCGGGGCCTTCGTACTTCTGCCTCATCCCCCCGGAGGGCAACAAGGACGCCTTCGCGTGTGTGTCAACCGGTAGGCGTTCCTCGATCCGTTGGATGTCAACGGTCACAGACGGCCTTGAACCGCAGAAGCCGGGACGATCAGGCCTCTACACCAACCACCAGGAAGTCAGCCCTTGCGATTGGCGATCATCCCGGAGCCGAGGCCTCCGGCGGAGGCCCGGAAGGCGGCGCGACAGGTGGTAAAAAACAGCAACGACCACGGCAGTGACCAGGAGGGCGGAAAGCAGCAGGACGCCCAGGAGGATCACCGTGCGGACGGCCTCGTAGCCGACCCAGAGATAGATCTCTCCACTGGAGACTCCAGACAAAGGGGCCTCGACTGCTTCGTCGGGTGACAAAGTCACTCCTCGCCATATGCGTCATATGCGCCGTAGGTGCAGAGTGAGGGTATATCGTCACGCGAGGCGCGTCCTGTGGTCCTGGTGCGTACGGCGGCGTGGCCCCAGCTCTGCGAGTTGAACGCCGACACACCGTCGAAGAGTCGCACGGCCGGAGACCTTGCCGTTTTCACATAACCGGGAGCAACCTCATGAGGACGAGCATCCTTTGAGGCCACACGGATTGGTGCGACCAGAAGCTGTTATCGGGCCACACCCGCGTAGCCGTACGAACAACCGACCAAGGACCACGATGTCGATAGCCGAGAGTCTGGCAATCCTTCACCGCGCCGCCGAATCCGGAACGGTCGTCATCACGGCGTCGGAGCCCGCCTCCACCGAAGCCGTCCGCGACCGCGAGACAGGGCTGAAGCCCCATTTCGGAACCATCGAATGGACGGCCCCGCCCAGCTACCGGGCTTTCCTCGCCGAGCACAACACCTTTTCCTGTAAGCGCTGGGACGCCTCATCCGACCGGTACATCGAGTTCGTCGTCGTCGGTGACGATGCCGTCGTCGAGCTGAACTCCGATCTCGTGCACATGCCCGAGCATGTGGACCGCGGCGACGGCCGGTGGCTGTCCACCAACCACCTGGTCGGCTTCGCCCTCGCCGACGCGGACAACGAGGCGGTCTGGTGCTTCGATGTCACCCAGCCGGACGCGGACGGCGAATACCCGGTCTACCACCACCACTACGACGACCAGGAAGGGCGTGCCCGCTACGTTGAGGGCGGGGACTGGGAGGACCCGGCCAACTCCACCCCGGACTTCCCCACGTTCGCCGCCTGGCTGGACGCGATGACCAAAGCGTTCACCGCGCCCGAGCCACCGAGCTGGTTCGAACAGCTGGGCTCTCCGGGCTTCCACCCGGGGCTGTAGGAGGCCGTACGGGTAAGGGTTCGATCATGGTCGGCGATTCCCGGGGTGGCGCCGGCACGCCTGTCCACGCGACCTCCAGGAACGAAGGGTCCCACCCCCGTACGGCGAGCACCGAATTCGTCCGTCGTCACGACCCTCCACCTGGTCCGCGCGCAACGCAGCCTGTCCGGCCATCATGAGCGCTCGGCGGCGCGGACCGCGACCGCCTGTCGCGGGTCGAACGGCCTCAGACGCCGGCCTCGTCCGGTGGCACATCCCCCGTCCATCGAGCGCCCACATGAAGGATCTCGCCGTGGACGATGGCGATGGTCCACTCCGTGACACCGACTCCAACCGTGGTGTCCGAGCCAGGTCGCTCTACCGACGACGACATGCGAACTCGACGAGCCGGCAAGGAGTACGGGATCCCGTCTCGGGCTGTGGGAAACGATCTCCCCAACCGCCCAGGGAGCAAAGATCATTTCCCCGGGAGAAAGACGAGCCGTTCAGGCCGGTCAGAGACATGAAAGCGAGTGGAGCCTAGGAGATTCGAACTCCTGACATCCTGCTTGCAAATAGGCTTGCCGATCTTGAGCTAGCTGCAAAGACCCAGCTCAAGTACATGATTGCGCTACCCGTGGGTAGCCCCAGTTACCCGTTGTTCCCTGGCTCATCGGGCACGCAACGGGCACGCCGACCGCAAGCCAGCTATCCGCCTCGCTTACTACGCGCACCTCGTTACGAAACCTCCTCAGCAAAAGCGCTCTCTCATTCGGAATGCTCTGACCTGCATGGATAGTCAGATTGCCGGGAGGTGGCCCCCCTGTTACACTCGGCTCTTGTTGGGGAAAAGTGTGCCCAACTTACGTGAGCCCTTGAGTCCAGTCTGGATTCAAGGGCTTTTGTCATTTAGTCGGTTCCACGAAGGCGGCCTCGCATAGCGGGGCCGCCTTTGTCGTCTCTGGAGGTAAAATGCCACCACGCTCGTCAGCGGTCCAAGCTATTCCCTGGCCAGTGCTGATAGCTGGCGCATGGCTAGCCACAGTCCTCGTGATCGCAGTCCTGCTCTACTCGATCGCGAAGGCAGCCATCAACAAGACCGAGGCGCGTGACATCCCTAGGCTCGCCCCAGGGCTCATGCAGGTACTCGCCAACCTCACACGGCCCCTCACACGCACTTACGGAAGCCAGGCCGACCCTCCCATGGTGGCCACGCAGGACTCACCCACGGTCGACCCGACAGGGGGCAGGGAGTGACAAGGCGACGCCCGCTCAACGACCCAGTTCCGCGGCTGGCTATAGACGAGGGCGACATTCTCGCAGCCGTCCTCTACACGCTGACCGACAGAGAACGGGAACTGATTTGCCTGGCTTTCGGCCTCGTCGTCGGCAGTCCGCTGACAGTCGGCCAGATCGCGGACATGTATGCCATGCACCCCGCCGAAATGTGGCGCACGATTAATCGAGCAGTCAGAAAGCTCGAGCACCCTGCGCGCAGGTCGCAACTACGCGTGATGGACGATGACTCCGAGGTCGACTTCATTGATGCACGTCGCCTGCCAGGGAGTGTCCTAGAGCTGCAAGTCGCGGATCCAGAGCCAATTGAAATCGTCTGGTGCAGTCATTGCGGTGAGCGTCGTTTTGCCTCTCACAACACCAGTCCAGTTGGTGGACGGCCAAGAAGGTTCTGTTCCAATCGGTGCAGGCAGGCCGCATACAGAGCAAGGCGTGCTCGTGGTAGTACAGCATCCACGTGACATGCGGTCCGGCATCTTCGGTGGGCTGTGGCTGAGGAACGAAGCCACAGCCCACCGATCGCCCCCAGCCATTAGCGATGGCCAACCGAAGTCAGGCGATCGTGAGGGCAGCATTCGAACGGTCTCGCTCTACATATGGGAAGGACCCAGCAGTTAAGCCGGCGGCTTCACCCTTGTGGGCGGCGGTGCGTCGCTGGAGTCGGCGAGATCGCTCGGCAACTGAGGTTGCGACGATCGGTGGACGGCCCGGGGCGCTGCCGTTCGGGACCGGCGCCCAAGCCGCACGCCCGGACGGCGGGCGGCAGAGGGCCGGTTACGGCGGCGCGGCGCGCCGCCGCTTGATCCTTACAAGAACAATTCGGCAGTCTCCCTCTAGCGCTCGACACCCTCATAAGACTCGACACCGAGGTCAGGGCTCCCACACCTGAAGTTCAAGGTGAACCTGTGCTTAGCTGCGGCTCCCGCTATCTTGCTTTTATGCGTTTCGGGAGATTCACCTTCAAGCAGCCTGCCCATCAGGCCATGATCGGCCCCACTGGGGTCTACTACGTCTTCACATTCGACTTGGGCGCCTCCCGGAAGTACGAACAAGTTGCGGCAAAACTGCTACGTCTTGGAATTGCGGAGTCGGCCATCACTGCGGCAAGTCCGCAGGTAATAGTAACACCGAAATTTAAGCAATTACTCCACAATAAGCACAAAGCACTAAAGGTGTCGGATTTCAATGCAGCGATTCATAGAGGAAGTTGGCCTGTAATAATAAAAGAGTCAATACGATCGCCATCACTCGGTCGATCTGTAGCCAGACTTGCAGTTAGCTATTACGCTAGTAGACTTCTGCGCCACAAAATTCCGGTAGCGAAAATAGAACCTGAGGAGAGCATCAGAGAGGATAGTTTCACAGAAAAATTAAATGCGGATCTACGCGAAGCTGTGGACATCATCGACGACAGCATGCGCAATAAATTGATGTATCGCGGACTAGACCATGCCATCGATCGGAAGATGTTCGCACCTGGTTATCTGCAAGATAATCCCTTCATTAGACTTCAGCTCAAGCCATTTCAAGGAAATATATCTGGCCAAACGGATGGGACGCCATTCGGCAACTCTAAGTCGTGGATCGATGTAGACCTAGTTCTCTACCATTCGGGCATTGCTCAACTATGCTTCTCAATTGCCTTTGAATCGTCTTCCATGGCAAGCCGGTTCAATGCAACCTCGGCAAAGGGAGTAATCATCCCCCAGTCCAGGTTATGCGAGGAAATCCTTAAACCCTACGTTCGTAGCATCAGCGGGTCTCTAAATGACTTGTCCGGAACCGTCGCCTCCGATATTGAAGGAGGATCAAAGTGGTGGACGCTTTCTAGCACAGAAACCACCACGCTCTCCGATATATTCAATATTTATGACGCAGCTATCCGCTATTCGTGCAGGATTCGAAACGATGCAACATGGTTCTGCTATACCCTGATATGCATAGAGAGCCTTGAATGCCGTTGCCGGAGCCGGGACGACTGGATGGTTCACCACAAAAAAGAACTGGCTGGCCTGGCCGCACGAGTTGGATGGCACGAAAATATATCAGAGCGCGGGATGCAGAAGTTCCTACCCGAGGATCTATTCGAAACAGTATCGTCGTCTCTCTATGCATCTTTCGCTAGTGCCGTCAGAATAAACTGGAGCTTCGTCGGTAGCGCCGACGAGGTCGAATATTCTCATGTGGCTAACCTTCACGATCTCACCGCTATTAGCTATTCTTTGGCAGGCTACCAACAAGCTAAACGCCTTGACCGCGCTATCCGTGGAAGCATGCGCAGTTCGCGTCACCTAGACAGTCAGGTCGAGGAATTCGCGGAACTTCGACATGGCGTCGAAGTTCTAACGTATGGGACCGCCAGAGAGATCGCTGAGCACGTCGACTCAAGTCTGGGTGTTCCAAGTCTCTATCAGCGAACGCTGACCAACCTGGAAATGAAACGCGATGTATTGGCGGCAATTCAAGCCAAAAGGGCCTCTCGGCGGGCTAACGTGACCGCAGCGGCTGCATTAGTCGCAGCGGCAATCATCGCGCTCCCGAATGTTGATGACGGCTTAAAAGTTGTTGCGAACATCGACACATCCAACGGGGTAGGCAGAATTGCTGCGCCGTTGAAAGAAATCGCAGCGCAGGGCGCTAACGGCACCTGGATGGTCTATCTGGCAGTTCTAGCGATTTTTATCGGCGTGATTGCAATTCCTTGGAGCAGCAGAAGAAGAACATGGAATCGTAGAGTTCGACTTGGCTGGCGCTGGCCCGAAGAAGTTACGGTAGAGCTTTCTGATGATGAGGTGTAGAACTAGAGGAAGCGACAGTCGATGGCCAAGTCAAGATAGACGCAAATGATCAAATACATGGACTCGAAATATGTTCGTCAATCTCCCTTCTCCTCGCCGGGATTGATGACAGGGGGCGCACTTGGTCCCGCATCACTGTCAGTTACGCACTCATTTCCTCGTGCCGCTAAGCCTTTCAATTGGCGCCACGCTTGGATAGCTTCACCCGCCTTGATAAGAATATCTCGAATTTGTGATAGCAAAAGAGTCGCGAGACTAGTGGCACCGAGGATTGTCAGCGCCACCGAATCCCAGCTCATTTGACTTCCTGCCGAATGGGGTGTGCGTAGGCGTTACGCCCTCCATCTCCCCCTCCCGAATTAGGGTGAACGCGATCGATCCACGAAGGTTCAGCCCCCGCCTTTATAAATAGGTCCTTATCGTGGACCTCATAGGCTGGCCCCAGTGTTCGGAACCGTAATTGGAGCCGCCCAGGAATTGACTCATCTCTATTGACTAGGTAGTAATAGCAGGCTTTCATGTGATACATGCTATTGGACCACGGAGATACGCACTCGCAATAATGTCTCTGTATCTTTAAGTTGATCCCCCACTGCGGGTCGGCGAGAAGGTCCAGAAAGCGGTTGTGATCGTTTCCGATCTCATAATAAGAATCGAGCTCAAAAATCCAATCTCCATCACCGGTCCACGAGCTCGTAGTGTAGGCAGTGCTGACGGTGTGCCACAATGCAGCTCTTCGGAGTAACCCCGACCCCAGCCAAGATATCCTTGCGCCATAGTTAACGAGCGTTCTGTGGCTGCTTTTGTGATCTAGTTCATGCTGAGACCATCCGTCCAGATTCCAGAGCGGAATGACTTTGGACCTTCGGTATTCGTCCCGCAGCTTCGGAAGAATTTCGTGCCAGCGAGTTCCTTTAACACCCCGAATGACTACCTCGCCGCCGTTTTCGATATCGGTAAGACTTAGATCTCTGCCATTGGCTGCAGTAACACGAAGGCCTAGAACACCATTGACCTGAAATCCCGGCTCGGCGTAGGGAAGAAGTAGCTGCGCGGCGTGCAGATTCATCTCTAGTGGGTACCCGAATGCCGAACTAGCACCGTCTAGCATCACTACGATGCGACGCCTGAATGGAAGTACGTACGCAATACCGAGGGGGTGCGCCCAATATTCTCGGCCAACACCGAGATGAAGCATTACTTGAGACTCAAGTGATGCTTGGGCATGTGTGGCCGCTGGAATTAGCTCTTTGGAAGAGAGTAGTTGCTCCCTGGCATGCTGAGCAGGCTCACCCGTGAACAACCGCCGGGTCCGAGCATTTTGAGTCACACAACCTTTAGCAGGCATAATCAATCCGTTCCCGGATACTCCCGCCCCTGAATATCCGACAACTGATCGCGGCGCCTGCTAAGGCGCATAAAAAGGACTCCGGGAAGGTGGAGCAAAGCTTCTTCGTCCTTAGTCGACATCTGGTTGGGGCAGAGATGTCAGGACAGGCCGCCTTCCGGCCCAGCAACATTTTTGCGCCGTCAGGCGGCTTATGCAAGGGGTGCGACTCACGCTCACTCTCGACACCTACGGACGGATCAACGACGGCGTCCCGGTCGACCCAGCCACCTACGACTACGCGAAGGCGGCACGGGACGCGCTGCACTTCTCCAAGCTGATCGACCGCTTCGTGCAGAACCTTCGCCGGGTGGCGGGCTATGACGTCCAATACTTCGCGTCGGTGGAGATGCAAAAGCGCCTGGCACCGCACCTGCACATGGCCATGCGCGGCAGCATGTCCCGCGCCGACATCCGCGCCGTAGCGGCTGCTACCTACCACCAAGTGTGGTGACCCTCCTGCGACACGATCCGCTTCGAGGGCGGGCACCTGCCGGTGTGGGATGAAAAGGCCGGCTACCTCGATCCCGCGACCGGCGAGATCCTCCCCACCTGGGACGAGGCCCTCGACCAGCTCGACGCCGATCCCGACGCACAGCCACTCCACGTCGTCCGCTTCGGCCCCCAGGTCGACGCCCAAGGCATCCTCTCGGACACCCCGGACGCAGATCAGGCGATCCGCTACCTGTCGAAGTACCTGACCAAGTCACTCGGGCAGGCCGCCGACTCCCAAGCCGCCCGGGATCACGCGGCCCGGCTCGCTGAGGTCCTGCGGTACGAACCATGCACGCCCACCTGCCCGAACTGGCTCCGGTACGGCGTCCAGCCCAAGAACGCCAAGCCGGGCATGATCCCCGGCCGGTGCAGAGGCAAAGCCCACCGCCCCGAACACCTCGGCTACGGCGGACGCCGCGTCCTGGTCTCCCGCAAGTGGTTCAACAAGACCCTGACCGAACACAAGGCCGACCGCCGGACCTGGGTCCTAGAAGCCCTCGGCGTCACCGACGAACCCGCCGACGTGGGCCGCTACGTCTGGTCACCGGTCAAGGCCAGAGACCCCGACCTCCCACCGATCCGCGTCCGCCTGCTCCGCTCCATCCGCGAACGCCTCCGCTGGCGCGCTCACCTGAACCAACTCCAAGCCGCAGCAGACGGCCAAGATCCTTCGACAGTCGAGAGGAGCGCGGCATGACCATCACCGCCGGTCGTCTCCTGACCGTGGAAGAGACGGCGGAACGCCTGAACACGAGCGTCCGGTTCACCCGTCGCTTGATCGAAGAACGCCGCATCACGTTCGTCCACGTCGGCCGTCACGTCCGTATCCCCGAAGCCGCGCTTGAGGCCTACATCTCCGCTGGCGTCGTCTTGGCGGTCGTGCCCCGTTCCCGAAAGGCCACGCGATGAGCAAGAGCAAGAAGGCCTCAAAGCGCCGCTTCGGACGCGTTCGGCAACTGCCCTCGGGACGCTGGCAGGCCCGTTACACAGGACCGGACGGCGTCGACAGACCGGCCCCGGAGACCTTCGCGACCAAGACTGACGCGGACATCTGGCTCACGAAGAAAGAGGCCGAGATCCTCAACGACGACTGGATTGATCCAGAAGCCGGGAAGATCCTCCTCAGTAAGTACGGCCGGGACTGGATCGACGAACGCCCGAACCTGCGCCCCCGTACGGTCGAGCTCTACGGCTACCTGTTCCACAACCACCTCGTGCCGACCTTCGGCGAACGGGCCATCGCCGACATCAAGGACCCTCAGATCCGGCGCTGGCGCAAGACCTTGTTGGACAAGGGCGTGAGCGCGGTGACCGGCGCCAAGGCGTACCGGCTCCTGAAGGCCATCATGACCACAGCGGTCGACGACCTACTAATCAAGCGCAACCCATGCCGAATCAAAGGCGCGGGACAAGAGAAGTCCCCAGAGCGCCCGGTCCTCTCGGTGGCCCAGGTCTTCCGCCTGGCCGACGTCGTCGAAGGTCGTTATCGGGCGCTGATCCTGATGGCGACTTTCGCCGGCCTCCGCTGGGGCGAACTCGCGGGCCTCCAGCGTCAGGACATCGACATGGAAACCGGCGTGGTCCGGATCAGGCGTCAGCTCATCTCGATCACCGGGCAGGGCCTCGTCTTCACCGACCCGAAGTCGGAAGCAGGTAAGCGCACGGTCACCATGCCCGGCCTGATCCTCGACGACATCCGCGCGCACCTGAACGACTTCACGTTGGAGCCAGACGACGCCCTGGTCTTCATCGGCCCCGACAACGGCCCGCTTCGCAACGTCAACTTCAACCGCCGCGTCTGGTCCAAGGCCCTCACCGACGCCGACCTACCGAAGATCCACTTCCACGACCTCCGCCACACCGGCAACACCCTCGCCGCGAACGCCGGAGCCTCCACCCGCGACCTCATGAAGCGGATGGGCCACAGCAGCTCCCGCGCCGCCCTCATCTACCAGCACTCCACCAACGAACGGCAACGCGAAATCGCCGACAAGCTCAACGACCTCGCCCAACGGGCACAGGAAAAGCCATCGGGCACGCAACGGGCACGGGACCGAAAACAGCCTTGAGAAACACTGAAGCCCAGGCAGAGGAATGGCCTCTGAACTGGGCTTTTACGTGGGTGGAGCCTAGGAGATTCGAACTCCTGACATCCTGCTTGCAAAGCAGGCGCTCTGCCAACTGAGCTAAGGCCCCGAGACCAGGTCGCCGACCGGCATGTGGAAGTGCGCTCGCGACCTGCTTCAGGCGTACACGGTAGCAACTGGACGCCCTCCGACGCCACTTGACGCATGACCACCGGAGAAGGGTCAGCGGGCGGAGGCGCCCACGGGGGTCTCAGCGGGGCGGTCGGTCAGGACCAGGGAGGGCAGGTCCCTGACGGAGTCCAGGATGTGGGTGGCGCCGCCCTTGAGGAGGCGTTCCCTGCTGTGGGCCCCGGTCATGATCCCGGCGACGACCGAGGCTCCTGCGCGCCGTCCGCAGAGCATGTCGTTCTCCGAGTCTCCGGCCACCGCGACCTGGCGGACGTCCTGGACGCGAAGGCGCAGAAGCGCGCTGAGCACCATGTCGGGCATCGGGCGGCCACGGCCGACGTCCTCGGTGCAGAGCACGAGGTCGAACCGGTCGGACCAGCTCAGGTCGGCCAGCACCCGGCTGATCAGGGAGCGGCTGAAGCCGGTGGTCAGGCACACCTTGACGTCGCCGTCGCGGAGTGTGTCCAACGTCTCGACGATGCCGGCCGCCGGGACGAGGCCGGAACGGCCGATGGCGCCCTCGTAGGAGCGCTCGAAGGTCAGATTGGCCGCCTGGGCCTGAGCCTCGTTGTCGGGGAAGATGCCCCGGAAGACGTCCAGTGTGGAGCGGCCCCGGGACCGGTGTACGTGCACCATGGCACGTGCGTACGCGCCGGTCCCGGGCACGATTCCCTGTGTGGCGATCGCCTCGGTGAACGCCCGTTCGACCATGACGACATCGCCGATCGTGGTGCCCGCCAGATCCAGGCAGACGAGCCTGATGGGGAGCGTTCCCCCATCGTGGGCAAGGACCATGAAAGCACCCGAATCGGTAGCCGCGTTGTTCAGTTCTCGCTTCCTGTGGCCTCAGTCCACAGGTCGAGCTCGGCGCGGTCCGCCTGCACCTTGCGCCAGATCAGCAGTCCCCCAAGCGCGACGAGCGCGAGAACGAGCAGCTTCTTCACGGTGTGACCCCACTTCTTGACGGTCTCACCTGCCGGGGTGAGACAACGCCCGGTTCCAACGTTTTCCCTGCAGCCTAGCAAGGGATCGGGCCATGATCCGGTTTGGGCGACAAGCCGAAGCGGCCAATCACCGTCAACCGGGTGATTCTAAACATCACGCCGTACGGCTCGCATCCAAACGGCCGCAATACGCGACGAGTCGGGCCTCATGGCCGTTCCCGCTTCACCATAACCCCCGGAAACCTCTGGCGGCGCACCCACCCGGGGACGATCTTCCCCAAAGCCCGCACGATCAGGAAATATGCGTATTTTTGGGTAGGCGCAGGGGAGGAAAACCGGGAGGTCAGCGCCGTTCCCGCCTTCCGCCGCCCTTGCGACGAGTGCCCCCGGGCCTGGTCAGCGCGTCGCGTCCCCGGTGCACGATGTCCCTGACCGCCTTCAGCCCGGCCTCGTCCCTCGCCGCCGCCAACGCCTCCTTCGCCGCGTCGTAGGCGTCGAGGGCCTCGTGCCAGTCGGCCGCCTCGGCGTCGGTGCCCGCCTGGTCGAGCAGGTCGATCTCCTCGCCCAGCGAGGTCACCTCCTCCTCGACCGCACGCCTGGAGTCCTCGAACCGGGCCCGTTCCCGTACGGCGGCCCGCCTGCGCCGTACGACTCCCCGGGCCATCCTGGCGGCGAGGGCGGCGGCGGCCAGGCCGAGCAGCCACAGGACGACGACCCAGCCGACCGGCATCTCGCTCGTCGAGCCGGAGAGGTCGGCGTCGTCGACGTTGGCCGTCTCCATGTCGGTGACATCCGCCCCCTGGAAGGACGCGCCCTTGAGGTGGGTGGAGGACAGGTCGGCACCGATGAGGGAGGCGTTCCTGAAGACCGCGTCGAAGTACTGGCCGCTGCTCAGGTCGGCGTGTTCCATCATGGCCCCGGTGAAGTCGGCCCGGTCGCCCTTGGCGCTGCCGAGACGGGCGTCACGCAGGTCGGCGCCCTTGAAGGAGGCGCCCCTGAGGTCGGCGCTGCCGAGGTTGGCCGTGGCCAGGACGGCGGAGCCGAGGTCCGCGCCCGTCAGGTCACCGCTGCCGACGTCGGCGCCGATGAGACGGGCCTGGCGCAGGTCGGCTCCCTTGAGGGAGCGGAGCCTGGCCCCGGACAGCGACGCCTTGCGCAGGATCGCGCGGTCGAGCCGTACGGAACTCAGGTTCAGGCCGTCGAGACGGGCACCGGTCAGGTCGGCGCAGCTGAGGTCGTCGGGGAAGTCGCTGACGCCGGTGAGGTCCCGGCCCGCGTACCGCTGGCCGCTGCCCGGCTCGCAGTTCGCGCCGGGGGCGGGCAGGTCGGTGGGGACGCCCTTGCTGCCCGCCAGGTCGAGGCCGGTGGCGTCACGCAGGTTGGCCTCGGTGACGTCGGCGTCCTGGAAGGTGGCCCCGTCGGCGGCGGTCGAGTACATCTCGGCCTTGGTCAGGTCGGTCCTGTGGAAGACCGTGTCGATCAGGATCGCGTTGTAGAACCTGGCCCCCGCCGCCCTGACGTCGGTGAGGTCGGCCCGGCGCAGGTCCGCGTAGTAGACGCTCGCCTCGCGCAGGTCGGCCCCGGTGAGCCTGGCGCCGTCGAACTGGGCGTTGTACGCCTTGGCCCTGACCATGCGGACCCCGCGGAGGTCGGCCCCCTCCAGGTGGGCGTAGGCGAACATGGCGTCGTCGAGGGTCGCCTCACGCAGGTCGGCGCCGCGGGCGTCGGCGCCGGGCAGGTTCGCCTCGGTGAGGTCGGCCTCCCGCAGGTCGGCGCCCGCCATGCTCACGGTGGACAGGTCGGCCCCCTTGAGGGAGGCTCCCCTGAGGTTCGCCCGGGTGAGGGGGGCGCGCAGCCGTACTCCGTCGAGGGTCGCGCCGTGCAGGTCGGCGCAGGTCAGGTCGGCGGGCAGGGCGGCCGTGGTGAGGTTCCTGCCGGACAGGTCGACGCCGCTGCCCGGCCTGCACGCCGCCTCGGCCGATGCCGGAGGGGCCTGCGTCACGGCCGCCAGGATCACCGTCGGAGTGAGAAGGGTGAGAAGCCAGAGAAAGACCCGCATTTTCCACTCGCTATCTCCCCCGAAACATCAGGATCCTACCGAAAAGCGGGTCAGGCGTCCTTGACGAGGTCGGCGTAGTCGGGGTGCCGGTCGATCCACTGCCTGACGAACGGACAGCGCGGCACCACCTGGACGCCCTCGGCGCGGGCGGCGTCCAGGGCCGTGCGGACGAGGGAGCCACCCACCCCCTTGCCACCGAACTCGTCCTCCACCTCGGTGTGGGTGTAGACGATGACGCCGTCACGCCGGACGAACTCCAGCTGTCCCGCGTGCCTTCCGTCGATCAACGCCTCGTAGAGGTCGCCTTCGGGTGAGAGCTTGACGTCGACGTGCACGAGAAGTCCTCCTTCGTCGGGCCGCCGGGCGGCGGCCTACCGATCAGCCTCCACCGGAGGGGATTCATTCCCCCGCGGACCACGGAGCCGTGGTGGCCTGGTAAAAGGCACCCAACAGGATTTCCGGTCAACGGTAAACTGGACGGTCACGGCGTCGGTCGTGTGACGCCTTCCGATCCGACAGCCCGCAAAGGTGGCCCCGTGACCACGGTCGTCCGCGTAACCGTCGTCCCCGGCGACGCCCCCGAGGGGATTCTCCTTCTCGCCCTGGGTGGGGAGCTCGACTACACCAACGCCGAACGGCTGCGGCACGACCTGCACGAGGCCGTCGGCCCCGAGCCGCGTGACCTGGTCGTCGACCTGACGGAGCTGAGCTTCTGCGACTCGTCCGGCCTTCAGGTCCTTCTCGGTGTGCGCGAGCTCGTCCAGGCCCGTGGGCGCCGGATCGCGCTGGCCAATCCGCACCAGCGGCTGAAGCGGATCTTCCACCTGACCGGCCTCGCCGAGGCCTTCGGCGTCCAGCCGACCGTCACACGGGCGGTGGAGATCATGACGAGCCAGACCCCGCTGTAGGACGTAAGTCGGCGGGGACCGGGCAGATGTCTAACGACCACCGGACGGGGCGAGGTCGAGGGGGAAGGCGTGACCGGCGACCAGGAACAGCAGTGGCCGATCGATGAGGATCTCGGTGCCCTGCGGGACTTCCTCCTGCGCAGGGCGGTCCTGGCGGGCCTGCGCGACGACCGCCTCGACGACCTGCTGATCGCCGTCAACGAGGCCGTGATCAACGTGCTCGAACACGGCGGCGGCGAGGGCACGGTGACCGTACGGCACGACGCGGACTGCGTCACCGTCGACATCACCGACACCGTGGGCGCGCTCGGCAGGCGTGACGTCCCGCCCCGACGTCCCGCCGACGCCGTGCGGGGCTTCGGCCTGTGGCTGATGAGTCAGCTCTGCGACGAGTTCACCATCCGGCGCAACGACGGCCGCTCGCTGGTACGCCTGCGGATGTGCCTGGACACCGTCCCCGCCCGGTAAGCCCTCTCCGAAGCTTTGCCTCGCGTGGAGATCGGCACGCGAATCCCGGGGGGATCACCTGGCCATCGTCTGCGCGCGAGGGGGATGCGATGGGCCGTCTCAGGGTGATCGGCGTCGTTGTGGTGGCCGTGGCGACGGGAGCCGCGCTCGCCGGGTGCTCGGGACAGGACAAGGCGGAGAAGGACCCCGCGGCGATCGCCGCCGCGGCGAAGGCCTCGGCGTCCGCGGTCGCGGCCAAGAAGGCGGCCCAGCTCAAGTCCAGGGCGGTGACGGCGGCCCAGGTCCGCGCCAACGAACTGGGGCAGATCCCCGTCCTGATGTACCACCGGGTGGTGGACAAGCCCGGCACCCAGGACGACCGCACCCCGAAGCAGTTCCGCACCGAGCTGGAACGGCTGGCCAAGGAGGGCTACGTCCCGGTGACGGCCGCCGAGTACGTCACCGGGCGCATGGACATCCCGGCCGGCAAGCACCCGGTCGTGCTCACCTTCGACGACTCCTCTCCCTCCCAGCTCTCACTGGACGGGATGGGCGTCCCCAAGCCCGGGACGGCCGTGGCCATCCTTGAGGACGTCGCCAAGCGGAACCCGGGCTTCCGGCCGGTCGCCACCATGTACGTGACGCGCGACATGTTCGGCAAGGCGACGCCCGAGGAGGGCACCGAGATGCTGACGTGGCTGCACGACAAGGGGTTCGACATCGGCAACCACACCCGGGACCACAAGAACCTGCGGGGTAAGCCCGAGGACCAGGTCACCGCCGAGATCGCCGCGGGTCACAAGCTCATCACCGACCTGATCCCCGCCAAGCCCGTCACGCTCGCCCTGCCGTACGGCAACCAGCCGAGCACCAAGTCGTGGGGGCTCAAGGGGGCCTCCGGAGGCGTCTCCTACGACTACGGCGGGGTGTTCCTGGCCGGGTACACCCCCGCGGAGTCGCCCTTCAGCAAGAAGTTCGACCCGCAGGGCATCCCGAGGATCCGTTCGATGGACAAGACCGGTGACTGCGCGAAGTTCTGCTCGACCGCCTGGCTCGACTGGCTGCAGGCCCACCCGGACGAGCGCTACACCTCCGACGGCGACGTGAACACGGTCGCCTTCCCGAAGTTCAAGTCGCCCTTCGCGCTCAAGCGCTTCAGCGACCGAATCCTGGCCTACTGAACAGGGCGAGGGTCTCCGGCAACTGCGAGTGGCGGGGTTCCGGCAGGTCGCCGGGGTCGAACCAGCCGAGCCGGTCGAACTTGTGCGGCTCGCCGATCGCGACCTCGGCGGGGTCGACTCTGACCGCGAAGACGACCGCGACCCAGTGGGAGTCGGGTACGACGCGCACGACGTTGCGGACGCCGATCGTCTCGATGTCGAGCGCGTCCGCCGAGTACTCCTCGCGGACCTCGCGGGCGACGGCCGTCTCGAACGACTCGCCGTATTCGAGGGCTCCGGCGCCGCAGTCCCAGGTGCCGGGTTCGTCCCGCGCGCCCGCGCCGCGCCGGGCGAGCAGCACCCGGCCCGCGCCGTCGTGGCAGACGAAGACACACGAGACGGATGGTGTACGGTTCCCCTCCATCAGAAGTGGTCCAGTAGCTCGGGGAACGCCCGCAGGGTGAGCACTCCCCGGTCGCCGGGGTCGAGGGTGGCCTGTTCGAGCACCCACGTGTGGGCGTTGGGGATGAGGACGGCGTTCATTCCGGCCTGCCGGGCGGGGATGATGTCCGACTTCGGGGAGTTCCCGATCATCCAGGTGCTCGCGGGTGTCAGCGCGTGCTCCTCGGCCAGCCGTAGGTAGGCGGTGATGTCCTTCTCCGCGACGATGTGGATGCCGTCGAAGTGGTGCGCCAGCTGGGAGGCGTCCAGTTTGCGGCGCTGTTCCGCCTGGTCGCCCTTGGTCAGCAGGAGCAGCCGGTGCCGGGTGCCGAGGTCGAGGAGCGTCTCGGCGACGCCGGGGACCAGCTCGACGCGGTGCTCGACGAGCGCGACCGCCAGCTCGTCGATCCGGCGCCGTTCCCGCTCGGTCGTGGGCCGCTCGTTGAGCCGCTCGAAGCAGTCGCGGAGGCTGCGCAGGAACACCTTGCTGCCGTAGCCGTGGACCGCCGTGTTGGCCTTCTCGATGTCGTTGAGGACGGCGCGGAGTTCGGCCCTGTCGAGGGTCGGATGCTCAAGCCAGTCGAGGAAGTCGTCGATGACCCGCTCGAACAGGACGTTGTTCTCCCAGAGCGTGTCGTCGGCGTCGAAGATGAGCACCCTGCCGGTTGACCGCGGTGGCACGACTCTCCCTTGCTCGGATTTCCGCATGCCGTACAAGAGGTACAGGGCACCCGGAGCAGCGGCAAAGGGTTTTCCCGCCGTCAGGACGCGGCTTCGGCGATGACCTCGTCCACTTCCCGGCGGCGCGCCGCCTCCTCGGCGGCGAAGCGCTCGACCTCGATCCGCTCGGCGATCTCCTCGTCCTGCCGCATGAGGGCGTCGAGGTCGCCCCTGGACATCTCCAGGACGCCCATGTCGTCGTAGGCCTGGCGGATGCGCTCGCTCCACAGGCCGATGTCCTTCACGCACGGGACGATCCGGCTGAACAGCAGGCTCTGGAACATCCGGATGTACGGCGAGTCCCTGAGCATCTCCTGGGCCTCGGCGCGGGGGATGCCGAAGTTCTCCCAGATCTCGACGCCGCGCAGCCGGTCGCGCATGAGGTAGCAGCCCTCGATGACGAAGTCCTCGCGTTCGCGCAGCTCGGCCGCCGACAGCTGCGCGTAGTAGTCGCGCAGCGCCAGGCGGCCGAAGGCGACGTGCCTGGCCTCGTCCTGCATGACGTAGGCGAGGATCTGCTTGGGCAGCGGCTTGGTGCTGGCGTCGCGGATCACGCCGAAGGCGGCCAGCGCCAGACCCTCGATGAGGACCTGCATGCCCAGGTAGGGCATGTCCCAGCGGGAGTCGCCGAGCGTCTCGCCCAGCAGGTCCTGGAGCTTGCCGTTGATCGGGTAGACCAGCCCGAGCTTCTCGTGCAGGAAGCGGGAGAAGATCTCCACGTGCCGGGCCTCGTCCATGGTCTGGGTGGCCGAGTAGAGCTTGGCGTCCAGGTCGGGGACGGTCTCGACGATCCTGGCGCCGGTGATCATGGCTCCCTGCTCACCGTGCAGGAACTGGGAGAACTGCCAGGCGGCGGCGTGGTGGCGCACCCGCTTCCGCTCCCGCTCGTCCATCTTCTCCCAGTGCCTGGTGCCGAAGATGGCCAGCGACTGGTCGGGCATGCCGAGCGCGTCGTACGGATCGACCTCGATGTCCCAGTCGATGCGTTTGACCGAGTCCCACTGCTTGTCCTTGCCCTTCTGGTACAGGGCAAGCAGTTTCTCCCTGTTCTCGTCGTACTCCCAGGTGAAGCGGGCGTCGCCGGTCATCGGCACATCCCAGGTCGCCTCGCCTACGGGGGTCGTGTAGAACCGGCCGGTCGACACGATGATCACCTCCATGGCACGCGGACGTACGCCGTAGGAACGGTTTCACGCGCTCCCTGGGGTGTCAACGGCGGGGCCGTAAGTCCGCAACCAGGGAGAACCCGGTTCTCACACCGCCTCGACCGCCGCCGGGGCCTCCGTTTCCTGGGCGGGGGCGCGCAGCCCGCGCACCCCGGGGAAGAGCAGCGCGGCGAGCGAGGCCAGCAGGATGAGGGCGGCGCAGCCGAGCAGCGCGGGCCTCGGCCCGACCAGGATCGCCGCGGGCCCGGCCAGCATCAGGCCGATGGGGCCGAACATGAGGGACCCGAGGGCGTCGTAGGAGCTGACCCGCGACAGCGCCTCCGGCGGGATCTCACGCTGCATGGTGGTGTTCCACAGCACGCCGAAGACGTCGAAGCACACACCCATCACGACCGCGCCGAGGACGACCGTCCACAGCGGCGCCGAGATCCCGAGCAGCAGGTACGGCAGCGCGGTCGGCAGTGTCATGAGTGTGGCGATCAGGATAGGACGGCTGGGCCGCAGCCGCAGGGTGACGACGATGCCGCCGAGCATGCCGACCGCCTCGCCCGCCAGGACGGCCGACCAGGCCGCCGCCCCACCCATCTGTTCCTTGGCGACCAGCGGCCCGAGCACGCCGTGCGCGGCCTGCATGGCCAGCACCAGCAGGGAGAACTGCGCGACCACGACCCACAGCCACTGCCGTGAGATGAACTCGCGCCAGCCGCCGCGCAGGTCGGTGAAGACGGAACGCACGCCGTCGAGGAGCGACGTCCTGGCGGGCCGTACGGTCTCGGCTTCGTCCGAGGCCCGGGCGGCGGCGGTCTTGAGGCGCAGGGCGGCCACGAGCACGGCGGCCAGGGAGAACATCAGGCCGCTGACGACCAGTGCCCAGCCCGCGCCGATCAGGACGACCGTCATGCCGCCCATGACGAGACCGGCGACCCGGGAGATGTTGGTGCCCAGCCCCAGCAGGGCGTTGGCGGTCTGCAGGCGGTCGGCCTCGACGACGTCGGGGACGATGCCGGTCAGGGCGGGGAAGAGGATGGCCGTGGAGACGCCGCTGACGGCCGCCGCCGTCGCCAGGGCGGGCAGCGGGGTCCAGCCGGTGAGCATCATGCCGGCGAGGCTGAGGAAGGCCGCCGCGTTGAGCGTCTCGGCGGTCATCATCACCCGGTCGCGGGGCAGCCTGTCGGCGATCACACCGCCGACGAGCATGAACACCACCATGGGCAGCGACTCGGCGGTGAGGACGACCGACAGGGTCCCGGCCGTCGCGCCGGGCAGGGCCAGGACGCCGAAGGCGAGGGCCACGGGGGCGAAGGAGGTGCCGAGCACCGAGATGGTTCTGGCGACGAGCAGAAGAGAGAAGTCCCGATCCCGGAGCATGCCGAGATCACTCCGGTAGCTGTGCACGTGCCGTCCCCTTAGACCCCAAACCAGAAAGAGAACCCATTCTTCCGGTTCCCGGGTCATATGTCGCATGAATTTCGCCCCCTGTCCAGGAGCCAGGCAACGCAGAAGAAGCCCCAAAAGACGAAATATCCGACAATTGACTGACAGTCAGCACCTCATGTCATCCTCGCGACCACGGCGGCTCCGCAGGACCTCGCGCCCGCCTGACGGCCGGGGACCGCTGCCGAAGGAGTCCGATGAGACCGCTGAGCGTCATGCGATGGGCGGCGCACGAGGACGGCGCGAAGATGATCGACCGGCTGGGGGAGCTGGTCTCGTGCGAGTCGCCCCCCGGTTCCCTCCCCCACCTGCGGGCCTGCGCCGACCTGGTCGCCGGCTGGGGCGAGGCCGTACTCGGCAGACCGGCGCGGCGGGTCGTCAGGGACGGACTGCCCCACCTGCTCTGGGCCGCGCGGGACCAGCGGGTGCTGCTGCTCGGCCACTTCGACACGGTGTGGCCCGCGGGAACGATCAGGCAGTGGCCCTTCGCCGTGGACGGCGACCGCGCGACGGGGCCGGGGGCCTACGACATGAAGGCGGGCATCGTGCAGATGTTCACCGCCCTCGGCCTGCTCGCGGACACCTCACGGGTCGGGGTGCTGCTCACCTGCGACGAGGAGAGCGGCTCCGTCACCTCCCGCGAGCTGATCGAACGCCAGGCCCTGCGCTCGGGGGCGGTGCTCGTCTGCGAGGCCAGTGACCCGGCGGGCGCGCTGAAGGTCGCGCGCAAGGGCGGCTCCCTCTACCGGCTCACCGCCGTCGGCAGGGCGGCGCACGCGGGCGTCGAACCCCAGCGGGGCGTCAACGCCACCGTCGAGGTCGCCCACCAGGTCCTCACCGTGCAGGCGTTCGCCTCACCGGCGGAGGAGACCAGCGTGACCCCGACGGTGCTGACCGGCGGCACCACGACGAACACCGTCCCGGAGACCGCGACCCTCTGCGTCGACGTCCGCGCCTGGACCAGGGACGAGCTCGAACGGGTCGACCTGGAGATCCGCAGGATGACCGCACGGCTGCCCGGGGCCGTGCTGTCCGTCGGCGGCGGGATCAACCGCCACCCGCTGACCCCGGAGGTCGCGCTGCCGCTGCTCGCGGTGGCACAGGCCGCGGCCAAGGACATCGGCCTGCCGCCGCCGGACGGCGCGCACGTGCCCGGCGCCTCCGACGCCAACTTCACCGGCGCGCTCGGCGTGCCGACGCTGGACGGGCTCGGCGCGGTCGGCGGCGGCGCGCACGCGCGGGGGGAGTACGTCGACGTACGGGCGATGCCCGACCGCGCGGCGCTGCTGGCCGCACTCGTCGCGAGGCTTCTGACGACGCCTTCCTGACGAAGGCCCCACATCGGACGGCCGCCCCCAATACGCTGTGATCGGCCGCGCTCCCGCGCGTCCGGGGCTACCGCGAAGGTGGGCGCGACACGATGAACAGGGACAGCCGGCGGATCGGGGTCGAGGAGGAGTTCCTGGTCGTCGATCCGGTCACCAGGTGCGCGGTGCCCCAGGCGGAGGCGGTGCTGCGCCGGGCGGCCGACCGGCTCGGACCCCAGGTGGGCGGGGAGATCACCAAGCTCCAGGTCGAGTCACGGACGCTGCCCTGCCGTACAGTCACCGACCTGTACGGCCAGCTCGCGCGGGGCCGGGCGGAGCTGGACGCCTCGGCGGCCGAGGAGGGGCTGCGGATCATGGCCAGCGGCACCCCGGTGCTGGGGGACGTCGTCCCCTCGCCGATGACCGAGGGCCCCCGGCAGGACCTGGGCAACGCGACCTTCAGGGGGCTGCACGACGAGCTGAGCATCTGTGCCCTGCACGTCCACGTCGAGCTGCCGGAACGCGACCGGGCGGTGCTCGCGGGCAACCACCTGCGGCCCCACCTGCCCACGTTGATCGCGCTCACCGCGAACTCGCCGTACTGGTCGCGGCGCGACACCGGCTACGCGAGCTGGCGCACGCTGGTGTGGAACCGCTGGCCGGTCGCGGGGCCTCCGCCGTACTTCACCTCGGCCGACCACTACGACTCCCACATCGCCATGCTCCAGGAGGCCGGGGCCCTGGTCGACGTGGGCACGGTCTTCTGGGACATCAGGCCCTCGGCGCACCAGCCGACGCTTGAGATCAGGGCCGCCGACGTGCCGACCACCGCCGAGGAGTCGGCGATGGTCGCCGCCCTGGTCAGAGGCCTGGTGACGACCTCGCTCACGCTGGTCGACCGGGGGGACCCGGGGCCGGTCGTCTCGGCCGACCTGATGCGGGTCGCCTACTGGCGGGCCGCCCGCGACGGGCTCGGCGGGTACGGCGTTGACGTGCGCACCGGCCGTCCCGTGCCCGCCGCCGAGCTGGCCGTACGGATGCTCGACGCCGCGGCTGCCGGGCTTGAGGAGCACGGGGACCTCGACCTGGTCACCGGCTGGCTGAAGCGCCTGACCGGGGAGGGCGACGGGGCCACCCGCCAGCGCCGCGCCGCCGAGGAAGGCGGGCTCGCCGGGGTCGTCGACCACCTCATCACCTGTACGGCCCCGCCCGCCCTCCAGGAGGAGAGCACGTCCGCGTAACGACATCCCGGTCCGCCCGGTCCACCCTTGAGGGGAGGCAGGACGGACTGGGAGGCGTTTTCCGTTGACCGAGACCGCAGAGCACCCGACGATTCCCCTGGACACCAGCCGTAGGCCGCCTTCGGCCATGGCCCACGACGCCAGGGCGTTCGCCGACACGATGACCGCCCGCAGGTCGGTGCGGGAGTTCGCACCCGACCCGGTGCCCGAAGGGGTGATCGAGGCGGCCGTACGGGCGGCGGCGAGCGCGCCGAGCGGCGCCAACCTGCAGCCGTGGCGGTTCGTCGTCGTGACGGACCCCGAGCGCAGGCGACGGCTGCGT
This sequence comes from Streptosporangium sp. NPDC000239, assembly GCF_040300765.1. NCBI lineage: Bacteria > Bacillati > Actinomycetota > Actinomycetes > Streptosporangiales > Streptosporangiaceae > Streptosporangium > Streptosporangium sp. NPDC000239. The sequence goes on from NZ_JBEPEI010000012.1 coordinate 70,241, forward strand.
GCGGCCGCCGAGGCCGAGGAACGGGAGTTCTACGCGCACCGGGCCCCCGCCGAGTGGCTCGACATGATCGCCCCGATCGGCACCGACTGGCACAAGCCGTTCCTGGAGATCGCCCCGGTGGTGATCGTGATCTTCGAGGTGCACCAGGGGCCGCGTACCCCCAAGCCCTACTACGTCAAGGAGTCGGTCGGCATCGCGGTCGGTCTGCTGATCGCGGCGCTGCACCACGCGGGGCTGGCCACGCTGGTCCACACGCCAAGCCCGATGCGCTTCCTCAACGAGGTGTGCGACCGGCCCCCGGAGGAGCGTCCCTACCTGGTGATGCCGGTCGGCTACCCGGCGGCGGGCGTCCGGGTGCCCGACCTGACCCGCAAGCCGCTGGAGGAGGTGATGATCCGCTGCTGAGGCCGCTCCTCCGAGCGGATCCAGGCCGGGGTCGCCCGGCTGCTCAGGTGAGGTTCTCCTCGAAGAAGGCCAGCAGCGGTTCCACGTGCCGTTCGGGACGGCGCCAGTCGGCCAGCAGGTCTTCGAGCAGGTGCCGTTCGGCCACCTGCTCGGTGCCCCGGTGGCGCCGTACGACCGGGTGGATGAACGCGCTCTCCCGCGCCCGGCCGGGTTCGGGGTGCCGTTCGATGGCGAAGACGTCGCCGTAGTCCTCACGCCCCCAGCGCAGCGTGACCGTGTAGTAGTGGGGCTCGTCCCCGAACCGGGAGAGCGCGTAGTCCTCCGGCAGGTCCGTGTAGTGCCTGACCAGCCCGTTCGCCTCGTCGAGCACCAGCACGTCGCACAGGTACTCGAACTGGGTCCACAGCGCCGAACTCCAGTTCACCCGGTCGAGCACCAGCGCCATCAGCTTCTGCGGGTCGGCGGGAACCGTGTCGTACGGCAGCGCCACCCCCTCGTAGCGTTCGCGCAGCAGGGCGGTGAGCGTGCGCAGGTTGTAACGGAAGCCGTCGATGAAGGCCGAGGACGCCCGGCGGAAGTCACGTGCCTGGGCGATGGTGCCCGCGAAGTAGAGGTCGTCGACGTTGGACGAACGCCAGTCCGGGTGCAGCGAGGGGAGCCTGTCGTCGCGTTCGGTCTCCGGACGGCAGGACGGGTCGAAGATCGAGGTGTCCATCCTGAAGCCGGTGCACCGGATGACCGCGTCGTATTCGAGCACGGCCTGTTCCCCGTCGGCGTGGGTGTAGGTGATGCGAACCTCGTAGTGCTCCCCGGTCCAGGAGATCTCGTCGATCACGCAGTCGAGCACCGAGTGCAGCGTCTTGAACTGGTAGCTGTCCAGGATCGCCCCGTACTGACCCCGTACGTCACCGGGGTGTTTGGTGTTCCACGCCAGGCGCAGCGGTCTGCGGCTGGCCAGGTGCACCATCGCCGCGTGGCCGAGGATGGCGTTGGCGGTCTCGAACGCCGAGTTGCCCTTGCCGACGACGAGCACCCGCTTGCCCGCGTACGCCGCCGGGTCGGTGTCCATCTCCTCGTAGCCGACCGCGTGCTCGATGCCCCTGATCTCCGGCACGTACGGCGCACCCCACCCGGTGGCCACGACGACGCACCGGCAGCGCAGCACGTCGTCCCCGGTGCGCACGAGGAAGCCGTCACCGGAGCGCTCGATCCGGCTCACGGCGGTGCCGTACCGGACGGCGAGGCCGTGCAGGCCCTGGAAGTCGGACAGGTAGCGCACCAGGTCGTCGGCCGCGGGGAGGTACTCGGCGCTGTAGTCGGGGAACAGCAGTCCGGGGGAGTCGTTGAGCAGCGAGTTCCAGTCCCAGCGCAGCCTGATCTCCGGGTCGGTGCTAGTGGTGTGCACCTTGTTGAGGGAGATCAGCCTGCGGTGGCGGGGGTAGGTGCGGAAGAAGCTCGCGGGGGCGTCCGCGCGTTCCAGCGTCACGTAGTCGGCGCCCGCCTGCTGCAGGAAGTAGCTCAGCTGGAGACCCGCTGGCCCCGCTCCGACGATGACGTACTGGTGCGCTTCACTCATGGGTGACATGGCCTCCGCTCGTGACCCCTTTTGACCATGGGGGACCCTCAAAAGACTGTCAATGACGCATAGTTGGCCGGATCAGGACGTGTCGCCTTCTGAGCACTTTCAGCGAAGACACGCGGGATGACGCCGTGTCACCATCGGCCTTCACCGATCCTTCGAGGAGTGACGTCATGGCACACATCGATCTCGGCGTGGACGAACGCGCGTTTCCCGGCATCTCCGGGCTCATGCGGTTCAGGCCGGAGACGGCCGGGCCGCTCGGCGCACTGGCCGAGGTGCTGCTGCGCGGGCCGCACCCGCTGACCGCCGGTGAGCGCGAGCTGATCGCCGCCTACGTCTCCGGTCTGAACGAGTGCTCCTTCTGCTGCGCGTCCCACTCGGCGTTCGCCGCCGCCCAGCTCGACGAGGGGATGACCCTGGTCGAGCAGGTGCGCGTCGACCTGGACGCGGCGCCGGTCTCCGGCAAGCTGCGCGCCCTGCTGCGGATCGCGGGCGTCGTGCGTGGCGACGCCCGCGAGGTGAGCCGGGAACTGGTCGAGGCGGCCCGCAAGGAGGGCGCCACCGACCTGGAGATCCACGACACCGTGTTGATCGCGGCGGCGTTCTGCATGTTCAACCGCTACGTCGACGGGCTCGGGACGCTGGCCCCCGAGGGTGGGGAGGGGTACGAGGCCTCGGCCCGGCGCATTGTCGAATCGGGCTATCTGTCCTGAATGTTGGTCCGGGCCGAAAGGTGATTCCTTCACGGCCCGGACGGATATCTCCGGATGCTACAGAATGGCTAATCCGACATATGTAGCCGACAGCGGATTTATCCGGTGACTAGCGGGAGACCTTGCGCCGCCTCATGAGGCGGTTCCACACGACACCCAGCCGGACACCCCAGATGCCGGCGCCGACGACCAGGAAGAACGTCCCGGTGACGTAGGTCCACCAGCCCCCGCCGTGGGAGAGATCGTGAATGCCGCGGACGATGGAGGAGAGACCGATGATGGGGAGGATGAAGGTCAGAAAAATCCAGGTGCTGCCAGGTTGTCCACCGGATGATTCCTTGGGAGACATAACCCCACTCTACGGCGCGGCCCCCGCTCGCGAAACGAATTATTTTCCGGATTTAGCAGGAAAGAGTCCTTCCTGTTAAAGCCGGAAAGAGTCCCTTGTGTGTCGGCCCGTCCGGCGCCCCGGGGACGCGCCTAGGGTGGCGGTCATGGACTGGTCGCTGCTGACCTGCGCCTTCACCGGCCACCGCACCTACGCCCCCGACGAACCCGAACTGCGCGAACGTCTGCGTACGGCGACGGCGGCGGGTGAGGCGTGGCGCTGCCTGCGCTGCGCCGACTTCACCGTGGGACCCGCCCAGGGTGGCGGCCCCGCCGACCTGGCGCCGGACGTGAGCCGGGGCGACCACCTGCGCGACATCGTCGTGCTGCGCTTCTTCGCCGTCGAGCGCCTGTTCAGAACGGTCCTGCTGCTCCTGGCGGCGTACGCGGTCTGGCGCTTCAGGGGAAACCGGGAGCCGCTCCAGCAGATCTTCCAGCGGGAACTGCCGATCCTCGGCCAGGCCGGCCTCGACGTCCAGCACTCCCGTGTCCTGTCCTGGATCCAGGACGCGCTCGGCGCCAGCGAGACGACCCTGCGCCTGATCACCGTCGCGCTGGTCGCCTACGCCGCGGTCGAGCTGGTCGAGGCGGTGGGGCTGTGGCTGCTCAAACGGTGGGGGGAGTACTTCGCGTTCGTCGCGACCGGCGTCTTCCTCCCCCTGGAGATCCACGAACTCACCCAGCGGGTCACCCCGCTACGGCTGGGCGCCCTCCTGGTCAACCTGGCCCTGCTCGGCTACCTCGTCTGGACGAAACGGCTGTTCGGACTGCGCGGCGGCCGGGCCGCCTACGAGGCCGAACGCAGAAGCGCCTCCCTCGTCGAGATCGAACGCGCCGCCATGACCGGCGGGAAGCCCTGGACGCACTGACCACAGAGGTTGAGTACGGCCAAGGCGTGCCACGAAAGTCGTTTGGTCCGCTTGTCGGACACGCCTACCCTCTGCCCATGGTCCAGATGAGGAATGACGAGCTGCGTAGTTATCAAGTGGGACCAGTGCACGCCGAGCTTCGCGCACTCACGGTGAGTGACGACCGTGAAGGTGTGCTCGAAGGGACGCCGCTCCTACACCGCCGCTTTCGTCTGATGGGCATTGAGAAGGCGATGGCAGCTACGCCGCATTTGTATGTGCACGATCTCGACAAGCTCCGGGCCGACGCGGAGGGGCGGGTCGAGGAGTGGCTGCCGCGAGAGACGGTTCACGCTCGGCTGACGTCATGGTGGAAGCCCGAGGACATCGCAGAGCCTGGACACACGGTGCTCTCGGTGATGTGGTTCCAAACGGCCACGCAGGATCCCTTCGCCCACCTGGCCACGATCGTGCGTCCCCTCGACTGGGCTTCGCTCGCCAAGTTCGTCCCTTTTGAAGACTAGGCGTGTCACGGCCGTTCGTTGACGGCCGCGGTCGCCTCGTGGCGTTTGTCGTACCTCGTGGCCACGGCACGGTGCCTCTTGAGGCGGTTGACGCCGCACTCGGCCGCGTGCCGGGCCTTGTACCGCAGATCGAACTTCGGCGGTCGGCCACCGCGCGAGCCGCGTTTCCTGCGGTTGCGGGCCTGGCCGGCCCTGTCCGGAATGGCGCAGCGGATACCGCGTCGCCGCAGGTGAACGTGGTTCTTCCGGAACGGTCCCAGCACCGCCCGTTGCTCACCCGTCAGGTCTCCACGGTATGAGGGAAGAGCCGCCCTGGGTGCGTCAGGACGACGTCGAGTCGTTGAGGAGGGCCTTGATGTCGGTTTCGCGGTAGCGGCGCTGCCTGCTGGGGGTCCTGACCGAGGGGATGCGCCCGGTGAGGGCCCACCGGTTGACGGTCTTGGGGTCCACACCGAAGATCCGGGCGACCTCGCCGGGGGTGAGGAGCCGTTCGGTGGTGCCGGGCCCGGTGGAGAAGGTGCCGTCCGGGGCTACGGCCTTGAGCGGTGACATGGGGCTCTCCTTCAGTAACGACTGCGGTGCAGGATCTCGTCGTGCCAGGCCAGCGCCTCGGCCAGCCGGTGCAGGGTCGTACGGCCCAGCACATCCCGGGCCCCGGCCCCGCGCTGGTCGAGCCGCAAGGGTTCGTAGCGGATGGCCCACCACCGGGGCAGGCCGGGCAGGTCCCGTTCCTCGTACCGCCAGGCGGGGTGAGTGCTGATGAGCAGGCCGATCAGCTGTCTCTCGTAGTCGGTCACGGTCGTCCTGGTTCGAAGGGCGGGCAGGGGAAACGCGTCGTTCGGGTTGGCGGGGGCCCTGTGGAGGCGAGGGAACGTCCTGGTGGAGACAGGGAGGGGGGCGGGTGCCCGGCCCCGAGCCGGGGAGCAGGTGGCCGGGCACCCTGGAGGAGGACCGGCCCCAGGACACAGGGCCGGTGCGCCAGACGGTTCCCTCTTCCCCGGCACGCCCTGTCATGTCCCAGCGCGCACGGAAACCGCCTTGCGAGGGTGTGCGGCCCAGGCCCCTCCCGCCTGAGCCGCACGCTTAGGAGGTACGGCGAGCGACGGGTGGGATGAATTTCCACCGCTCGCCGTACCGGCTTCAAGAGCGCAGAAGTCTGCGCAACGCCGTAGCCGGACCCGGTTTGGCGGCCTGACCAGGGCATACGGCCTGAACGACCCGGGTGGTCCGCGTCCGAAGAGCGCGGGCGACGGCGACGGCCTGAATGCTCGGCGGCACCACCGGAAGCACCTGGGTGCTCAACTTCCGATCCAGTTCCTCAGCCGACCCGGCCCGCACCAGCAGCACGTCCCCGACGTACGGCCTGCCGAACAGGGCACTCCGGTAAGCACTCCACAACCCGGTCGTCGAGCTGTGGAACACCAGCCAGCCCGGATGGGCCGTCTGCACGGAGTCACAGGTCCGATCCGAAAACTCAGATCCTTGACGATCCGTCCAGGCCGACAGCATCATGCCGCCCTCCCACCCGGCAAGCGCCGTTCTCCGGCGGGCACCGTCTCCCCACCCGGCGAAGGCCGTCCACCAGCGGATGTCGTCTCCCCAGCCGGCGAACCCCGCTCCCCACCGAGTTCCCCGTTCCGCGCCCCGGGACCGACGCCGCTCCTCCTGCGCCGAACCGGCGCCGGAGAAGGCTTCGGCGTGGGAGCCGCGAGCCGCATCGCCCGGATCATCTCGGCCTCCCGCATCCTCTCCTCCAGTCCGTCGCCCGTGAGGTCCTCCACGATCACCGGCCGGGGACCGTCCCAGGAGGCGACAGCGTAGAAGGCGCGTCGTCCCAGGCTGTAGAGGACGGTCCAGTCCGCCCACGCCTGGTCGATCCGCTCGGCCTCCGCTCTCGCGGGTCCGTCCCAGACCCGCCGATAGACGAGGGCGTACGGCTGGCCGTCCCTGTGGCGTCCCGTCATGAGGTGACCTCCTCGACGAAGGCGGCGGCGCGGGCGGTCTTCTCCTGCTCGGCGATGACGGCCTGGATCTCCTCGAAGGTGTCGGCGTCCACAGCCGACTCGGCCCCGGCCCGTACGGCGGCGAAGGGGAAGACGTGGTTGCGGAAGGCCCAGAACCGGCCCGCGTCACTGATGAGCAACCGCCAACCCGGGATCACCTGGGCCGTGGGGGCGTTGTGCATGACCTGAACCTCCAAGGTCCAACCAGAGGCGTGCCTGGCCAGGACGTTCGCCAGACGGGCCTGCCCTACGAGACAAGGAACAGCCGAAACCCGAACCGGCCGCCTGGCCGCACGAGCACGCGAAACGGAACATCGAGGCCGTACACCGAAGTGGTGGAGCTGGTGCACCCGCGTCCAGATGACCCCCGACCGAGGAACCCGAGGGAACGGACGCCGAACCCTCCCGGGCAGCGGTGGCCGCGCGGGCCGTACCGGTTTCACAGGCACAGACTCCGGAACCGCAACCGACCCAAGATCCGGCTCCCCACCACCATCCGGTACAGCCTTCGCGGCCGGAACCATCGCGGGCGCCACCGGCTCAGGATCGGGCTCGGGACGGCGCTGGGCGGGCACCAGCGGGATCACCTCGGCGGGCGCGACCTCTGCCGGAGGCCGGGGCGCGGGAAAAACCTGCGGACCGTACTCACGACGGGCCTGGAGACGGGCATTCATCAACAGCCCGGACGGCTGCACATACTCGTGCCCGTCCTGCTGCGAACAACCGTGGGTGTAGGGGGGATGACCACAGCGGGCGCACCCCATGGGCAGGGGCACAGTACCGGCGGCGTCGCTGCTGGTTCCAGCGATCGCCAGGTCGGCCCACACGATGCGGTGGCCGTGTGCGGTGAGCTGGGTGCCGCAGCGCAGTGACAGCCCCGCGACCAGGTCCAGGCCTCGCCCTGACAACCCCATCGAGTCCGGCTGGAGCGGCTGGAAGCGTGGTTCGGACGTTGGAGTGCCCGGGTCGATCACTTCCAGTCGAATGAATCCGGCAGCAAGGCCGAACCGGACCTTGACCCAGTCGCGTTGCGGGCCTGCGGGCACGTGACGAACGGCGTTGGTCACCAGTTCAGAAACGACGAGGAGAGCGTCAGGGTTCAGCGTTATGCCGTAGTCGGCGAGCCAGAGCGTGACCGTCTGCCGTGCCTGGTGCGGCGTTCGGGTGCCGCGTCGTAGTGTTGTGATTTGCCGTTGATCCACCTCAGATGCCTCTTTTAGGAGCTGAGGGGCGGCGGTTGCCGTTGGCATGAAATCACCGACTTATCCGATTTTCGACCTGCCATTCACCAAGACACACCATCTGTCGTCTTCGACGGTGTCGAGGTCAAGCATGAAGGCTCAGGTCGCTCATTGGTGCACCTTCTTCGCGATACCTGGCCGACAAAGAAATACACCTTCCTTGTATTGAGTGTCGTGTTAATGTCGCAGTACGGTCATGGACAATGACCCTTTTCCCCCGCAGCCAGGGAGAGGCCCGTGAATCCTCATGTGAGCGACCAGATATCACCTCGGGCCCGATTCGCCACCGACCTGGCCGAATACCGCAAAGCCGCAAAAATGACGCAAACCACCCTGGCCAGCCGGATTCGGTGCCATGAGTCGCTTATCAGCCATGTCGAAACCGGCCGCCGCGCGCCCACCCTCGAAATCGCCGAGAACGCCGACCGCGTCTTCGGCCTGGACGGCCACTTCGCCGCCCTGTTCACGAAGATCTCCCAGTCACCCGCACTGGGTTGGTTCGCTCGCTGGGTTGAGGAGATCGAACCCCGCGCCGTCATTCTGCAATCGTGGGACCCGCTGCTGATCCCGGGCATCCTGCAGACTCCCGATTACGCCCGCGCGATCTTCCAGACGACCTCAACCCCTGAGCAGGTGAACGAGCGCGTCCAGGCCCGTACCAGCCGGATCGCGATCTTCGACGGCTCTTCCCCACCGACCTTCACCGCCCTCATCGACGAAGGAGTACTGCACCGCCCCATCGGCGGCTCCAAAGTCCTGACGGCCCAGTTGCGCTACCTGCTGGAGATGGCCCACCACCCACGCATAACCATCCAACTGGTTCCTACCGCCGCAGGGTGCGTGCCTGGCATGATGAGCGCGTTCGGGTTGGCGCGGCTGCGCGACGGCTCCGAAGTGGTCTCTACCGATTCGGTCTTGTCCGGCCAGGTGACAGCCGACCACGACGCCGTGGCACGCATCAAACAGCGATATGACAGCATCAGAGCGGACGCTCAACCGAAAAGCGCTACGCAGCAGACAATAGAGGATGCGATCAAGAAATGGACCAGGTAAACCTTGGCGGCGCCTCATGGAGAAAGGCCACTGCCAGCGGCGATAACGGGCAATGCGTGGAAGTCGCCACCAATCTCCCTGGCATTGTCGCCGTCCGCGACAGCAAGGACCCCTCCGGTCCGGCCCTGGCGTTCACCCCCACCCAGTGGCGCTCATTCATCGGCCACGTGAACACCGGCGCCTTCGACGCCTGATCTCCCCGTGAGGCCCTGGCACCGTACGGTGCCAGGGCCTCGTTGTACGACGGCTCGCTCACACAGTGGGATGCGATCGCTTCCGTCTAGGCTGCCCTGCTTGCTGAGCAAGATAGCCTGCTCTCAAGCTGGAATCGTGGATCAGTCAGGCGCCCTGTACCTCGCTATCGCGGACCAGCTCCGCCAGCAGATCGTCAATGGCGAACTGGCCCCCGGAGCCGCCCTCCCCTCACAGACGGAAATCGCCCGACAGTTCGGGGTTTCCGACGGTGTCGCGCGGAAGGTCATCCGGACGCTGGTCGTCATCCCCGTGGACCGGTACCAGGTGATCTACGGCACCGCGATCGACGAAATACCGTAGGGCCGAGACGCGCCCACGATCAGGCGCACTTGCCGGTTGCTCATCCCCTGCTGCATCCGTGCAAGGCAGTGCTTCCTATCCGGGAGCTTCCTGGGCCCCTGCAGCTCGCCAAGCTTGGGGTGTTGCGACGACCACTAATGGAGGGCGGCGCAGAGGCCTTGCCGTACGTCCACATTCACCCGTTCACCTGTGGACAACGGTGTCGTGAGTCCTACGCTCAGATGAGACCGCGTCCAGACGAAAGCCCTGGACGCCAACACGACGTGGGACTACCTGTCCTCAATGGTCACCCGACTCACACAGGTGAAGATCACGGACTCCACGCAACCGTACTCCTGGCGCAAGTCCTCCCTCAGCACCAGTCAAGGCGCGAACTGTGTGGAAGTCGCCGACCTCCCAGAAGGCAACCGGGCTGTCCGTGACAGCGAGGACCCCTCCGGCCCAGCCTTGACCTTCACCTCCACCCAGTGGCGCTCATTCATCGGCCACGTGAACACCGGCGCCTTCGACGCCTGAGCACTTACCTTCTTGTGAGGCTCAGGGTGCCGGAGCCTCGTGTGTGCTGGATTTTCGCGGTCGCCCGCTCAGCCGATTCGCCCGACCCAGTCGCCTCGCTCCAGACGTATACGGCCCGTGGCGGAGATGTAGGCGGTCGCTCCTCTCAGGGGGAGGTCTCCCTCGACGACCCACCGGTGCCGGATCTCGTCGAGGATGGACCACAGTCGGCGCGGGCCGCCCTGGTGCACGATGGGTGGCGCGTCGCCCTGACCGGTCGCTCTGGCCCACGAGCCGTCCTCGTGCACCATGCGAGCGGTGTGCCAGCCGTCCTCTCCCTGCTCGTAGCTGTGCTCGATCCCTGGAGACACCACTTCGAGCATGGAGGGCAACTCCCAGTTCCAGGCCACCTGAAGAACGGGATATCTGCCCTGGGACACCTCCTCACCGTTCAGGTCCCTTGTCACGTCGAACAGGCCCCGAATGCCCGGCGGGTAGCCCGGCCCCGACCGGGTGGCCATGAAGGTCGCCCGGTCCCATTCCACGCGGCCGATCGCGGCCCAGCGCCCGCCGCTGGACCTGTTCGCGGTGATGATCAGGCTGGTGTTGGCGATCGTGGTGACGAACCGGCCGTCCGGCCGCAGAGCCGCCAGCCAGCTCGGCGGGATCGCGGGGACCGAGACCATGGAGACGATTCGGTCGTAGGTGCCCGGCAGATCCCCCGTGGCGTCGACGGTGAGAATCTTTGGACGCATGCCGAGATCCGCGAGGCGACTTTCCGCGATCTCCACCAGGTACGGGTCGACGTCGACACTTGTCACGTGGTCATCGCCGAGAGAACGGGTCAGTAGGGCCGCGCCGTACCCGGAGCCGACTCCCACGTCGAGAACGTCGGCGCCGTCGTAGACGTCCGCGTGCCGAAGCATGCGAACGACCAGGCTCGGCGCGGTGGATGAGGACGTCGGCATGGTCTGCGCGGGGCGGTCGGCCTGGGTCGCGTGGTCGGCGTGGAGTGTCCCCGCCTGCGTCACCAAGGTCTGGTCACGGTAGACCTCCGCCAGCCACCGTTCAGGGGAGTCGGGGCCGTCTCGCAGCTCCCACCGCCGCTCGTCTCTCGCCCACCCCCACCAGCGTGGGATGAGCAGGTGCCGGGGAGTTCGTTCCATCGCCGCTCTCCACCGCGAGCCACGTGGACTGGCGGCTGCGGCGAGAGCACGGGCGCGGGGCTCCCAGTCCATGAGTCGCCCGGCTTCACTCGGTGTCGGGGTCACAGAACTTAGGATCGCAGGCGGGCGTGGACGCGGGGTCACAGTCGTTGCCGTCACCTCTCACCGGATCGCAGAGCTCGGGATCGCACCTCTTACCTGTGGGGTTCGGGATACCGTTCACCAGCTCCTGCCATCGAGCGCCTTGCAGGATTCCGCGCAGGGGCTGTTCAAGAACGTTTCCCGCTGTCATCCACCGAGCCATGACACAGGGCCAAACGTCTCCTGTGGGACTGATCGCCGCCTTCCCTTTTCCACAGGCGCCGCAGAGTTCGGATGCGTTCCTGGAGCCGGGAGCCGTACGGCCGATGGCGCGCAGTCTGTCGCTGCGGATGTCGGTGACGCCGAGAAGGGTGAGGTTGTTTCTTCCTTCGGTGGGCTCTCCGGTCGGCAGCTCGACCATGCCCGCGCGCAGTCGGATGCCGCGTGCTCGCGCCTTTCGGATATTGGCTGTGGTTCGTGCGTGGCTACCGGTTCGGGCGGTCATTCCGTCGTGTTCTTCCGGCCTGTCGCTGTAGTAGCTGGTAGCCAGGGACACGCCGTCGAGGCCGAACAGTTCCCACCACCGCTCTTTGACGTGGAAGAGGTTGGTGTAGACCTCGACCTTCAGACCAGCACCGACCGCGTGTCGGAGGACCGGCTCAAAGGCCGGGCTGAGAGTCGGTTCTCCTCCGATGAGCTGGACGGCCTTCACACCGAGGGTTGTGGCTTCGTCGAGCACTCGAAGCCAGGCCGTTTCGCTCATGGTGCCGTGACCGGCGGTCGGCCCCGACATGGCGTAGCAGTGCAGACACGCGAGCTGGCATCGTCCGGTCAGCTCAAGCTGGAGCCGTGCTACCGCTGTTACCGAAGTGGGGCGTTCAGCGCTCCCCTGCAGTTCCATCAGGGTTGTCTCCCTCGACTGGATTACCGGCATTGAGCACTCACGGTAAAAATACCCTCGCGCTGAGCTACCGAGAGGGAACAATGCCGTCTCCCATGCCGAACCGGCGGTTCCCGTCTGACACGGCCCTCGGTTCCCGGGAAAGCACGTCCCGTTTTACCAGGTCAGCATGTTCTCCATGTGAGCCGGTACTGCGAATTTCCCGTGTTCGTGATCCTGAGCCGAGGAGCCACATCGTTCGGATCCCTTCACCTCGGGACGTTCTCGATGACGACCCCGCTCCACGAGAGCACGAAGGCATACAGATGGTGCGGCGTTCGGTGCCGCTTTCTCGGGGGAATCCGACCGTCAGATCAGGGGGGCGAGACTTCATACTTGGTGGCCTTCCAGGTCAGGGATGGTGTTGTGTTTGAACCATCACCTGACGGGAGCCGCCCGGCCAGCGCACCGGCTGGTGCGCCGTTGTCGACGCATTGTTCACGCGCTGTCGACGACAGCGATCTCCTCGCAGGTCAGCGAGGGGCGAGCAGGGTCAGCAGGGCGTGGTGGTAGGCCGCCTGGATCGTTGGAATCGACGCGATGCGGATCCGCTCGTCGGTGCCGTGCAACCCCACGTAGTCGACGCCGAACCCGGCCGTGGCCTCGATGCCGAGCCCGGCCAGGTAGTTGCCGATGTTCGACGGCCCGGCGATCTTCGCGGTAGTCGGCAGCCCGGCCGCGTCGGCGGCCTCCAGCAGAGCGGCTTTCAGCGCCGAACCGTCGCCCAGCCGGTAGGCGGGCCACCGGGTGGTGATCTCCACATGGGTCGGCTGAGTGCCGGGCCACGCGGCGTCAACGGCGGCGACGCAGCCACGCAGCAGGTTCTCGGAGGCTTGGTCGTCCAGGGCGGGGGTGAGGCGGACGTCGACGTTGAGGGTGCACAGGTCCGGGACGGTTGAGTAGCCCTCACCGCCGGTGATGGCGGTCACGGTGAGTCTGGCCGGCAGCGGGAAGTCGTCGCCGGCGGTTTCCGGTAGTTCGGCGTCGCCCAGGGCTCCGATGAGCGCGGCGGCCTTGGCGATGGCGTTGGGTGTGGGCTTGCTGCCGCCGGAGTGGCCGGCCACGCCGTACACGTGCAGCCGGGCGCGCAGCACGCCCCGCCCGCCGATCACCACATGGTCCGAGCCCGGGTAACCGATCATCACGCCGTCGACACGGTCAGGGGCGCCGGGCCCCTCGAAGTAGGCTTTCGCGCCGCCGAACCGACCGGTGTGCTCATCGACGTCCAGTAACAGGACGGCGCTGCCGTACAACTCCTCTCGGATCGCCTGGAGGCGAGTGAGGATGTGCGCGAAGATCGCCGCTCCGGACTTGGAGTCGGAGGCGCCGCGCCCATGTAGCCACCCGTCGACGAGTTCCCCGGACGTCGGTGGGTGGGACCAGGCGGCCTCATCCCCGTAGGGGGCGGTGTCGAGGCAGGCGTCAAGGACGTAGCGGGGGCCGGCGTGAGCGCCGGTGACCTCGCACACCAGCGCGACCGTCGCCCCGCCCTCCTCGACCAGCCGCCGCGTCTGCAGGCCGTACTCGCCCAGCCAGACCGCCATGTGGTCGAGCACCGGGCCGTAGGGATCGACGCCACCACGGCTGGGGATACGCACCAGTTCGCGGGTGAGCCGCACCACGGTGTCGTGGTCGTCGCGGGCCGCCGCCAATGTGCCAACAATGCTCGTCTGATCGGCGGTCATACCTGTCCCCTTCGCACGACGTTGAGGCCGCTGATCTGCTGCACCGTTTCGATGCGACGGGCCGCCGCATACGCCTGCCGCCCGTGGTCCAGCAGTCGTGACGCCGGTACCGGCCCGACGGTGATGCCGGAGTCGAACGCCTCGTGTGAGGTAAGCGAGGGGATGGGGATCACTGCGTGACGTTCACTGGCGCAGAAGAACCGCTCGGGTGCCAACGCGTCCTCCATGATGCCCAGGTGCAGCGTTTTGACCCCCACACTACGGTCGTTGGGGTCGCGGAGTTTCAACAGCCGCAACAGGTGATCTTTGAGGACCTGGCGGTGCGGCGGGCCGAACAGCACCCGGTAGTAGATCAGCGTCGGTCGTTGCTTCAGCGCCGCCTCGATCGCCTGCAGATACTGCACGTCCCGGGACCTGGACCCCATCACGACCAGGCATTCGCAGGCTTCGCTGACCACGCGGACCATCGCCCGCTGCAGGTCGGGAAACCCGACCAGTAAATGCGGCGCAGCACGCTGGCTGAGGCCCTCGTCCTGATGGGCGAACAGCACATCGGCCGGTAACCCGTAGATGTCGCACAGCGTTTTGCGGTGGCCAATGCTGGTCGTGCGCCGACCAAGCTCCCATCCGCTGACCATGCTCGGCGTCACCCCCGAGTGTCCGCCGGGGGCACAGAGATCCATCTGCTCGACGACGTCTTCCAGCGTCCAGTTCCGAGCCTGACGGGCCCGACGGAGTGGCGTCGACTCTCGTTCCGTACGGGCCATGGGCCCTCCTCCCGGCGGCGAGCGGGATGGCGTCCGAGCTGCTCACGGATGGTGCACGGTCATTTCCCTGATCGGCTCCTCCGCAAGGAGCTTCTCGCAGATCCGCAGCATGTCCAGGTTTCCTGGGTCGCGGAGCCGCAGGTAGCCCTGCGGCGGGTGCCATGAACCGAACCGGTCGCGTAAATCGTCGGCTGACAGACCCTCGTACTCGCGCACGCGCAGAATCGGGATCGCGTACGCCTGCTCCAGATCTTGGACGTACTCCAGTACCGATGCGCCGTTGCCTACCCGGGTCTGCTCGGCGATCCCGGCGATCCGCTCCGGGGTGCCCACCACCGCGGGACCCAGGTCGATGACGGCGCGCAGCCGGGAGACCGGCGCGTTCAGGTAGACCCACCACTGCGTGGACTGACCGGCGAGGAACCGGCGGCGGAACTCATGCCGCTTCAGACCCGGCCAGATGAGGTCGTAGTACTCGGCGTACAGCGTCATCAGAATCGGTTCCGCTGTGTCGCTGCCGTCGAACAGGCTCTCCTGTACCCCAACCTCCATTGATCTCCTGCCACGAGCGTCGAGCCAATGGTGCCGTCCGGCTGATCCCGGACAGGAAGTTTTGACGAACCTGGCGCATGAGGGCCGTCCCACCCGTGAGGCTCAGAGAGGCCGAGAAGGTGTCGCGGTGAGCGGCGCGTTTGGTGGGCCCGTGGTTACGTTGAGGTGTCTACGCTGGCGTGATGACCGAGCACACCGACCCCGTTGGCGGGGTGGACACGGCTTTGGACCTGGACGCCATCCTGACCGTCGGGTGGGCGGTTCCCGAATCGTTCCCGCCGCAGGAGTTCCAGCGGGCTGAGGCGTTCTGGTGGGCGCGCCGCGCCGAGGACGAGCGTCTGTTGAAGGTTCGTACGACCGCGGCCCAACTGGTGAAGGGGTGGACCGGTCGCCCTTCGCGTGATGTCGGGTCGTTCGGCATCCAGCTCAATCTGGAAAGCAGTGACCTGGACCTGGGGATCGGCTATCCGGTCCAGGACCGGCAGGACCTGATCAAAGCGCTTGTCTCGCATACGACGTTCGATGGCGAGCACAACACCCGGTTCACCAACACCCGGTTGGTGTTCTCCTTCGAGGTCGACGGCGTTGAGATCGACCTTTCGGTGCTGACGGAAGAGGGCTTCGACGTCGCGTGCCGGATGCTCGACGAGATCGACGCCGGGATGAGCCGACAGGAACGGATCGCACACACGTGGGTCAAACACCTGCTGCGCGCCAACGGCCGTAGCGAGCAGTACGCGGCATGGAAGCTGGCCACCTACGCCCGCTTCTGCCCGGAGTTCGACTGGGTGCCGATCCCGGAACCGTCGCGATAGAGGGCCGTGGCCGGGCCGCTCCAGGGCGGCCCGGCCGAAGATGGCGTGTCAGGTGCCGCACGGGTCGGCGGTGTTGATCAGCTCCCAGGTGCGAGAGGCCTCACACCCACAGCCGCACAGGTTCGCCGCACGAACCACCCCAGGTCTAGGCGAACAGGTCTCGCCGTACGCCTGCTGCTGTGAAGAGGTGATCGCGGGAGGCCTCAAGGTCGTGTCGCAGGCGGTCGAGGTCGACGTCGAGTAGTCGGCCCCGCCATTTGCGGATCTTTCCGGCGACGAGCACGGTTTCGACGTTGCCTCGGTCCATCAGGGAGACGACCGCCCCCGGCACGTTGTTGAGCGGGGCGACGTTGAGCGCGGTGGCGTCGAGGATGACGATGTCGGCCTGTTTGCCGGGGGTGAGCGTGCCGGTCCTGTCGTCGAGTCCCAGGTCCCTGGCGCCGTTGACGGTCGCGTATCTCAGCACGTCCCGGACGGTGAGCAGTTCGGGGGTGCCCGGTGACACGTGTCCGCCCCGGTCGAGGACCATCTGGTTGACGACCATGCGCTGCATCGTCAACGCGGAGCGCATCAGCGTGAACGGGTCCGCGGCCATCGTCGTCTCGACGTCCGAGCTCAGCGAGGGCTCCATGCCCAGTTCCCGCATCGTGAGGATCGGCGGGGTGCCGTGCCGCATGACCATCTCGATGGGGAAGGCCAGCGAGACCCGCGCGCCCGCGTCCCGGATTCGCTTCCAGGTCTCGTCGGACATGCCGGTCATGTGGATGAAGAGGTTGTCCGGACCCACCCGGACCCCGTCCTCACCCCTCGCGATCCTCTCCAGGTCCTGCCGCATCGTCCCCCACGAGCCGACCGCGTGGGCGGCGATCCGCACGCCCAGTTCGCGGGCGATCGCCCAGGACCGGCGGTGCGCCTGCCCGCCGAGGTGGATCTCGCCGCCCATGACCATGGTCACCAGCTGATCGTCCGTGGGGAACCACCGTTCCCTGACGCGGTAGGCGTCCTCCGGATACCGGGACCCGGTACGGCCTGCGCCCTCGAAGAGGCCGAACGCGGCACGCCGCCCGGTGTCGACCAGCGCCTGGACCGTCGCGTCGGTGTGCTCCGGGGAGTGGTGGATCTGCGACACGTCGAGCACCGTGGTGACCCCCGCGTCGAGTTGCGAGAGTCCCGCGAACAGCACGTTGACGTACACGTCCTGCGGCCGGTAGGCCGGGGCGAACCTCCCCAGGATGTGCTCGCCGTAGTTGGGCTGGGCACTCGGCGAGCCCGACCCGTCGTCGGTGAGCAGGCCGTTGGGCAGGAAGGCGCGCTCGGCCGTCTCGAACTGGTGGTGGTGCGTGTCGACGAACCCCGGCATGACGACACGCCCCCGGGCGTCGATCACGTTCGCGTCCTGGGCGTCGAGGCCGGGGCCGACCGCGACGATCCTGCCGCCCTCGACCAGGACGTCGGCGTCCTCGAAGTCGCCGACGGCCGGGTCCATCGACATCACCGCCCCGCCCCGGATGACCAGGCGACCACCATCGGGGGGCGCGGGCTCGTTCTCGTTCCACTCGCTGGACATGGGGGTCTCCTTCGCGAGGCACCAGCCACAGGGGGATGAGCACGACATATCGAGTTGATGTGTCTACTCGCCACGGTACGCCCATGAGTGGACATGTCAACTCATGGGTTAAAGTGCCCTCATGGCACAGCTGGGACTGACCGAACGCGAACTCCGCGCCTGGCGGACGTCCTTCCTGATGGTCGAGCTGCTGAGGACCCGCGTCGAGCAGCAGCTGCAGGCCGACAGCGGCCTGTCCAACGCCGACTACACCGTGCTCGTCCTGCTGGCCGAGGCGCCGGAGAGGCGGATGCGCGCCTACGAACTCGGCCGGGTCGCGGGCTGGGAGAAGAGCCGCATGCACCACCAGCTCACCAGGATGGAACGGCGGGGCCTGGTCACCAGGGAGCCGTGCGGTTCCCGTGGCGTGTACGCCGTACTCACCGCGGAGGGCCTCGCCGCGCTCAGGAAGGCCGCGCCTGGCCACGCCCGGGAGGTCCGGCGCCTGTTCGTCGACCCCCTCACCCCCGAGGAGCTCGAACGGTTCGCCGACGTCGCCGCCAAGATCCTCGACAACCTCCAGGCCGACGCCCAGCCGTAGGAGGCCGGGACGTCGTCGACGCAGCGTACGGGGTCACCGCGCGGAACGCGGCAGCGGGAGCCGTCGTCCGTGACGACCCGTTCGACCCGGGCGGCGCCGTGGAGCGCCGTCAGCGGGAGACGGTCTGCCGGGCGAGGAGTCGTCGCACGAAGGCCGTGACGCGGGCGGGGTCCTCCTCGGCCATGAAGTGGCCCGCGTCGATCGGTTCGTAGGTGAAGTCGGGTGCCCAGGCCCCCCAGATCTCGGTGGGGTCGAACCCGAGCAGGCTTCCCCAGTCCTGGGAGATCGCCGCGACCGGCATGGTGAGCCGCCGCCCGTCGGCCCGGTCCGCCCGGTCCATCTCAAGGTCGACGCTCGCGGTCGCGCGGTAGTCGGCGACGATGGACGGCACCGCCTTCGACGAGGCCGTGATGTAGTGCTCCCGGAGCCGGGGCGAGAAGGTGGTTCCCGTGGGGTCCCAGGCGTCGAGGAACGACGCGAAGAACTCCCCGGCCACGGCGCCGATCATCTTCTCGGGCAGCCCCGGGGGCTGCGCCATGAGGTAGAGGTGCCAGGCGACCTTGGCGTCGACGCCGTGCAGGACGTCCCAGGTGTCCATGGTCGGGAGCACGTCGAGGATGCCCACGTGGGTGATCGTTTCGGGGTGGTCGAGGCCCGCGCGGACGGCGACGAGCGCGCCGCGGTCGTGTCCGACGACCGCGAACCTGTCGTGCCCGAGCCGTGCGACGACCGTGACGACGTCGTCGGCCATGGTGCGCTTGGAGTAGGTGTCGGGCGAAAGGGCGTCGGGCTTGTCGCTGTCGCCGTAGCCGCGGAGATCCGGAGCGATGACGGTGTGGTCGCGGCTGAGCTCCTGGGCGACGGCGCTCCACATGAGGTGCGTCTGCGGGAACCCGTGCAGGAGGACGACGGGCGAGCCCTGGCCCGCGTGGGCGACGTTGAGTTCGGTTCCGCCCGCTCCTGTGACGCGGTCGTAGGTGAAGCCGGGGATGGTGAGGTCGGTCATGGCGGTGGGTCCTTCGGTCACTGGTGGGGATCGGGGGCGGCCGGGGTGGGGCGGCCGGAGAAGATGCCGTGCTGGTCGGCGCTGACGCCGCTTCGCAGCGCCGGGATGAGGACGGAGTCGACGAGCGCCTCGCGGTAGCGCCGATCGGTGCTGAGGCCGTTGAGCTTGCGGATGACGAGCACGGCCGCCGCGACCTCTTCGTAGGCGAACGGGTCGGCGGACGCCGGAAGCTCGCCCCGGTCGATCGCGGCCCGCAGGACGGCGTCGGGAATCCGGGCGCCGGTGGGGCCCGCGGACTCCTCGATGTGCCGGCAGAGTTCGGGGTCCCCGAGGCCCGCCTGCATGATGGCGAGACTGACCGGAGATCCGGCCTCCACGGTCGCCTCCAGCCGCTCAAGGAGAGCGAGCAGGTCACCGCGGAGTGAGCCCGTGTCGATCGGGTCGGGTTTGTTGCCCGCGGCCGGACCTGCCTTGATGGCCGCGACCACCATCTCCTGCTTCGTCGCCCAGCGGCGGTACAGGGTCCGCTTCGAGGCCTGGGCCCGGCGGGCCACCTCCTCGAACGTCACCCCGTCGATGCCTGTCTCGCTCAGGAGCGAGAGGACGACGGCGAGGATCTCGCTCTCCCTGGCCGCGTCGCGTGGACGACCGGGAGGCTTCGCGCTGGGCGCACTATTAGGATACGGCACGAGTCGTATCCTAATAGGCAACCGCGCGCGAATCCAAAACCGGGAACCGTCACGGACGCCTAGCCGTCCTCGCGCACCTCGCCGACCGGCCTTCTGACGCCCACTCCCTCGTCCGGGGTGAACCCGAGACGCATGATCATCTGTGGGTGTTCGCCGGACAGCAGTTCCTGCCGGGCGAACTCCCGCAGGTGGGCCATCTCCAGGGCCTGGGTGTGGAAGGCCGCCCGGACGTCGTGCGCGGCGGCGTGCAGCAGGACGCGCTGGAGCGCCTGCCCGGCCGCGATCCAGTCCTCCCTGGAGTCGGCCAGGGTGGTCAGCGCCGCCACCAGCCCGGTCGAGGTCGCGGTGAACCGGTCGGACTCCTCACCCCACGGACGGCCGTGGGCGTAGTCGCGCTGGGGGAAGGCGGGCTCGGTCGTCACCGGCTCCCGGGGGTAGGCCTCGGCGGGGACCCCGTCCACGTGCCCGCTCTCCGGCGGCCTTCCCCAGCGGATGACGTCGAGGGTGAACAGCGTGGCCTGGGACTGCACCTCCTGGGCCGCCTCGGTGAGCGCGGCCAGCACCCGCACCGCGGCCGTCGAGCGGATCGGCGTCAGGCGTGCCCCCTCGACCGCGGCCTGCTGGACCAGTTCGTCGACCAGCCGCTCCGGAACCGGCCGGTCGTCGAACCCGGCCCGGTGGGTGCGCCGCCGTTCGACCTGGCCGTACAGCGTCACGGTGTGCTCGTCCGGCTCGACGTGCTCGCCGAGCCGTACGGTGGCCAGCAGGGCGGGGCGGTCGGGGTCGGGGAGCACCCGCACCGGCGCCTCGTGGCCCAGCGCGCGCAGCGCCAGGCGCATGTTCGCCAGGGCGGCGCCGCAGCTGATCAGCATCTCCCTGCCCGTGACGTCACCGGCCCGCAGCCTCCTGTCACTGTCGGCCCGCAGGGCGATCTCCTCGCCGTCGACGGCGAACGACCAGGGTTGGGTGTTGTGCACGGACGGCGCCCACACCGCCGCCTGGAGCGCCGTGTCGATCGTCTTCGTGACGTCCTCGGCCCGCATGGCTTCCCCTCCCTCTCCCCATGACGATCCCCCGGTGGCCGGTGCGACGTCAGCGCCGAAAGTCCCCGATTCGGAGGACCTATGGCCACCCGCCGTCGGCGTGACCTGGAGTCGGCCGAAAGACTCCGGCATCAGGGACTTCCGACCCTCGTCAAGCGGCCTTTCCCGTAGTGAAATGCGGGCAGCCGCGGCATCGTGCCGCCTCGGCCCCGCCCGTACGGCGACCTGGCGGGACCACGACCCGACAGGAGGAAACGTGGACCCCTGGCTCCTCACATACGACGGTTTCGACCCCGCCCACGAGGGGCTGCGGGAGATGTTCACGACGCTCGGCAACGGCTACTTCGCCACCCGGGGCGCCGTGCCCGAGGCGCGGGCGGACGACGTCCACCACCCGGGCACCTACGTCACCGGCTGCCACGCCCGGCCCGCCGGACGGCCCGCCGAGGACGAGGACCTGGTCAACGTGCCCAACTGGCTGCCCCTCACCTTCAGGGCCGAGGGCGGCGACTGGCTCGTCCCCGGTGGAGCCGAGCTGCTGACCTGCACGCACACCCTCGACATGGGCCAGGGAACGCTTTCGCGGCTGGTGCGGGTCCGTGACGACGCGGGCCGGATCACCAGGATGGAACAGCGGCGCCTGGTCTCCATGGCCGACCGGCACCTGGCCGCCCTGACCGCGACGATCGTCCCGGAGAACTGGGAGGGCATGCTCCAGGTCCGCTCCGCGCTCGACGGGCGTGTCACCGACTCCCCGGCCGCCGGGAACGGGTGGGAGGAGCTGACGCCGATCTGCGCGCACGCCGCCCACGGGGTGATCGAGCTGCTGACGCGCATCGCGGCCTCGGGCGTCGAGGTCGCGCTCGCCGCCAGGACGACGCTGGCCGGGGGACGGGCCGAGCGGGTCGTCGAGGAGGGCGTCGGCAGGGGCGTCGAGGAGGGCTGGGTGCACGACGACCGCGCCGTGTGGGTGCGGGCGGGCGAGGAGGTGACCGTGGAGAAGGTCGTGGCCCTCTACACCTCGGCGGACCGGGCCGCCACGGAGAGCGAGGCGTCGGCCAGGTCGGCCGTGGTGCGCGCGGGCTGCTTCGCGACGCTGTTGAGACGGCACGCGACCGCCTGGGAACGGCTGTGGGTGAACAGGCACCTGTACGCCGAGGACCCCCGTGCCCAGCAGGTCCTCAACCTGTACGTCTTCCAGCGCGCGCAGGCCGTCTCCCCACGTCCGCGCAGAGCCACCGTGGAGATCGACTTCGCCGAGGGGTGCGGGCTGACCCGGACCCGCGTGTTCGCCGAGGCTGACCGCCGTGGATGATGGGACTTTCGCCTCTGCCCCGGTAACCGGTCACCAGGCGAAGCTGGCAGGCATGAACGTCGACTCGGCCGGACTGGACGTGCTCTCCCGCCAGGAGTGCCTGGACCTGATCTCCTCGGCCATCATCGGACGGATCGTCTTCACCGATCGCGCCCTGCCGGCGGTGCAGCCGGTCACCTTCTGTCTCGACGGTGAGGACATCGTCATCCGGACCGGCACCGGCTCCAAGCTGGCCGCCGCCACCAGGCACACCGTGGTCGCCTTCGAGGTGGACGAGTTCGACGTTCACACCCGCACCGGCTGGTCGGTCACCGCCGTCGGCCGCGCGCACGCCGTGTCCGATCCCGGGCAGATCGACCGGCTCTCGCGGCTGCCGCTGACCACCTGGGCCCCCGGGGAGCGCAACCACTTCATCGTGGTCCGCGCCGAGCAGGTCTCCGGCCGCCGCCTCAGACGCTGACACCACGTTCCGACACCCTCCGGGAGGCGCCGACGCCGTCCCGGTCTTTCGCGTTCCCCGCTCTCACCCCAGGGGGACGCTCCATTCGAGGTGGGTGCCGCCCTCGGGGGGCGAGACGATGGCGAAGGAGCCGCCGAGCTGTTCGGCGCGTTCGGCCAGGTTGCGCAGCCCGCTGCGCCTGCCGTCCTGGGGCATCCCGGTGCCGTTGTCGGTCACCGTCAGGATGAGCCACTCACCCCGCGCCTCCACACTCACCCCGGCCTTGGTCGCCCTGGCGTGCCGTACGACGTTGGACAGCGCCTCCCGCAGTACGGCCAGCAGGTGTTCGGCGACCGCGGCGGGGACCTCGTGTTCGAGCCGCCCTTCCATCTGCAGCCCCGGCATGAAGCCCAGGTGGCCCCGGGCCCCCTCGACCAGCTCGACGATCTTCCCGCGCAGCCCGGCCTCGGCGTCGCCCTGGGGCGTCTGCAGGGCGAAGATCGTCGAACGGATCTGCCTGATGGTCGCGTCCAGCTCGTCGATCGCGTTCTGCAGCCGGGAGGAGGCCTCGGGCCGTTCGACCAGCCGTACGGTGCTCATCAACGTCATGGCCACCGCGAACAGCCGCTGGATCACCACGTCGTGCAGGTCGCGGGCGATCCGGTCACGGTCTTCGAGGAGGCCGAGCCGTTCGGCGTCCATCCTGCTCTCGGCCAGTTCGAGCGCGATGGCCGCCTGCCCGACGAAGGCGTGCAGGGTGAGCAGTTCGGCCTGGTTGAACGGCATGCGGCCCGGGTGCTTGCCCAGGGACAGCACGCCCCGCACCGCTCCCTCCGCGCCGATGGGCACCGCGGCGATCGGGCCGAGCGACATGTGCTCGGCGACCGCGGCCGGGGTGGCCGCCTCGGCGGGGGCGGTGACCATGAGCGGCTGCCCGCTGGTCAGGGACTGCCCCTCGAAGGAGGCGCCGACCGGGACCCGCTCCCACGTGCCGGGGACCTCCTCCTCGGGGCCGTCAGCGATGATCACCTTCAGGTGGTCGCCCGACCCGTCGGGCAGCAGGACCGCGGCCACGTCGGCGCCCGCCATCTGCCTGGCCCGCCGCGCGATCAGGGTCAGCACCCGCTGCGGGTCGGCCCCGGACAGCAGGCTGGTCGTCACCTCGGAGGAGGCCTGCAGCCACACCTCCCGCCTGCGGCTCTCCTCGTAGAGCCGGGCGTTCTCGATGGCCACACCGGCGGCGGTGGCCAGCGCGACCACGATCGCCTCGTCCTCCTCGTCGAAGGCCCCGCCACCGCGCTTCTCGGTGAGGTAGAGGTTGCCGAAGACCTCCTCGCGGACCCGGATCGGCACCCCGAGGAAGGAGCCCATCGGCGGGTGTCCCGGCGGGAAGCCGTAGGACTCGGGGTGGTCGGAGATGTGGGCCAGACGCAGCGGTTTCGGCTCCTTGATGAGCAGGCCGAGCAGGCCGAGGCCGTGCGGCCAGTGCTCGATGCGGGCGATCTCCTCCTCGGACAGGCCGACCGGGATGAACTGCACCAGGGTGTTCTGCTCGCCGATCGCGCCGAGCGCGCCGTAGGAGGCCTCGACCAGATGGGTCGCGGTCTCCACGATCCGGCGCAGCACGGTCTCCAGGTCCAGGTCGCTGCCCACGGAGACGACGGCGTCCAGCAGGGCGTGCACCCGGTCCCGGGTGGCCAGCACCGCCTCAAGGCGGCTCTGCAGCTCCGTGAGCAGCTCGTCCAGTCTCAGGTGCGGCAGCAGGCCACCGGGCTCGATCCTCCCCATACAGCGAAGTCTCGCACCCGAAGATCCCGCCCTGAAGATGGGGGAGTGTCCTTGGCACAAAAAGCGACGAATCGGGCTTTCAGCGAGGCATGGCCAGCACGGGCGGCAGGCCGAACGCGGGGAAGAGGCGGGTGTCGAAGGTGGTGATCTCCGCCACGGCGCCGTCCTCGATCCGCAGGACGTCGATCTTGAACGCCTTGAACTCCGTCTCCCCTGGCGCCCTGAGGTAACTGGCCGCGGCCGGCATCCGGTTCGCGGCGATCGGCAGCAGCCGCCACTCTCCGGGGTCCGTCAGCCCCCGCTGGATCAGCGGCGCGATCATGGCCAGACCGTCGTAGCACATGGGCAACGGCGGCATCGTGATCCGGATGTCCTCGCGCATCAGGGCGAGCGCGGCGTCGGCGTCGGCCCGCTCGTGCGCCTCGATGAGGCGCCTGAGCAGCTCCCGTTCCGTCTCGCTCGGCGGCCGGGGGGCCGGCCGTACCGGGTGGTGCTCCCTGACCGTGGCGCGGGCCCGCTGCAGCGCGCTGTTGGCGGAGGCGACCGTCGTGTCCAGGGCCGCCGCGGTCTCGGCCGCCGACCATTCGAGCACGTCACGCAGGATGAGGACCGCCCGCTGCTTCGGCGGCAGGAGTTGGATCACCGCGAGGAAGGCCAGCTCGATCGTCTCCCTGGTCACCAGAACGGCGTCGGGCTCGGTCTCACCCGGCGCCACCTGGTCGAGCAACCGGTCGGGGTACGGCTGCAGCCACGGCAGGTCCGCGAAGGACGTGGCCGAGCGCGCCCCGCGCCGGGAGTGGTCGATGCACGCGTTCGTGGCGATCTTGTAGAGCCAGGCCCGGAAGAGCGCGTTTCCCTGGAAACCGTCCCTTCCGCGCCAGGCCCTCAGGAACGTCTCCTGGACGACGTCCTCGGCCTCGTCGAAGGAGCCGAGCATCCGGTAGCAGTGCACGTGCAACTCCCGGCGGTGCCGCTCGACGACGGCGGCGAACGCCGTCTCGTCCCCCGCGAGGGCGGCCGTGACGAGCGTGTCCTCGCCGGTTTCCTGGTGACCCGTCCGCATGGGTACGAACCTAACCAGCGACCAGGCCGCAGGAGACGTTGACGGTCGTGCCGGTGATCCCGGCGGCCCTGTCCGAGGCCAGGAAGGCCAGGGTCTCGGTGACCTGGGCCAGCCTGGGCATGCGCCCGAGCATGGTCATCCCGGCCATCGCCCTCTCGAACGCCTCGGGGTCGAAGTCGGTCAGCCCGCCGTTCACCTCGACGACCTTCTCGCGCGTCAGGGTCTCGATGACCCCGGCCGTGTGCAGGCCGACGACCCGCACCCCGCTCGGCCCGGCCTCGGCGGCCAGGTAGCGCAGGAACGTCTCGACCGCCGCGTCCGCCGGGCCCGTGCTGCCCATCATCGGGGCGGTTCCCCGGGAGGAGCCGCTGGTGATCGTCATGACGACCCCGCCACCCCTGGTGGCCATGTGGCGGGCGGCGACCCTGGCGGTGAGGAAGTTCGTCAGCAGGCCGTTCACGACGGCCGTGGTGAGGTCCTTGGCCGACATGTCGACCAGCGGGACGCCCTGCACGTCCCCGCGGGTGATCAGGTTGAGGGACACGTCCACCCCACCGGCCCGGGAGACGACGGACCGGAAGTGTTCCTCGACCGAGTGCTCGTCGAGCGCGTCGACCTGGTCGACCTCGGCGAGGCCGCCCGCCTCGGTGATGTCCGCCGCGACCGCGTCGAGCGACGCCCGGGTGCGTCCGGCGAGGAAGACCCTGGCGCCCTCCCTGGCGAAGGTCCTTGCCGCGCCGCCGCCGATGCCGCCGCCCGCGCCGTAGATGATGACGTTCTTGTCCCGCAGAATCTGTGTCATGCCCCTGTAACGGGGGCTCGGGCGCGAACTCATCGGTGCGGCGAAACTTTTTTCTCCGGATTTTTCGGGAGATGTCCCAGGGACCTCCCGAGGGCTCCCGGCTCCCCAGTCCCGGGTCCCGGAAACGACGAGGGCCGTCGCACCGGATCCGGTGCGACGGCCCCTGTGGGCTGTCAGGCCTCAGACGAGCGTCAGGAGATGCTGAAGTCGTCGGCGTAGACGTTGCCCTGGCCGTACCAGCCGTGGACGGAGATCTTCACCGTGCCGGAGGAACCGGTGGTGAAGGGCACCGAGACCTGGCTCCAGCCGCCGGAGGAGGCCCAGGCACTGCCGGTCGCGCCGCCGGAGACGTTGAGGAAGGCGTAGTTGCCCTGGACCCAGCCCTTCAGCGTGTAGCTGTGGTTGGGGGTCAGCGTCACCGTCTGGGAGCACTCACCGGTCTGGCTGTTCGTCGCCGCGACCTGCAGGGCGTGGGTGCCACCGTGGGCCGGGGAGCTGACCACGGTGCCGCCCGACTGGCAGTTCCAGGGGCTGAGCGAGCCCGACTCGAAGTCACCGTTGGCCACCGTGCCACCGGGGTTGGCGCCACCGACCGTGAGGGTGTAGGTGGCGGTGTGGGTCGCCGAGGCGCCCGTTCCCGTGACGGTGACCGTGTAGGTGCCCGGGGTCACCGAGGCGGTGGTGGCCAGCTTCAGCGAGGAGGAACCGCCCGCGGTGACCGAGGCGGGAGTGAAGGTCGCGGTCGCACCGGCGGGAAGCCCGGTCGCGGCGAGGTTGACCGTCTGCGCCGAACCACTGGTGACGGCGGTGTTGACCGTCGTCGTCGTCGCGTCCCCGGCGATCACCGTGCCGGTGGCAGGGGAGAGCGAGATCGAGTAGTCGTCGTTCGACGTGCCCTTCACCGTGAGGTTGTAGGTCGCGGTGTGGTTGCCGGAGGCCGCCGTGCCGGTGACGGTGATCGGGTAGACGCCCGGGGTCACCGACGAGGTGGTGGCGAGCTTCAGAGAGGAGGAACCGCCCGCGGTGACCGAGGCGGGGGTGAAGGTCGCGGTCGCACCGGCGGGAAGCCCGGTCGCGGCGAGGTTGACCGTCTGCGCCGCGCCGCTGGTGACGGCGGTGTTGACCGTCGTCGTCGCCGTCTCACCCGGGTTGACCGAGCCGGAGGCGGGGGAGACCGCGACCGAGAAGTCGTCGGACGGGTTCTGACTGCCGCTGGTGAACGGGGCGAAGGCCTGGCTGAAGTACCAGGTGCTCTGCTCGATGCCGGAGCACTCGTTGGCGCCGGCGGTCCCGGGGCAGCCGCCGTTGTCACGCTGGAGCGCCCAGAACGACAGGTAGGCGAGGTTCTTGCTGATCGCCCAGTTCAGCACGGGGGCGGCGTCTTCGACCCTGAACGTCTCGGCGGGACCGAAGTCGTCGATGCCGATCATCTCGATGACGCCGATCATTCTCCACAGCTGGTCCGACGTCTTGTTCGGGTACAGCTGCGCCAGCTGGTCGTGCAGACCCTGGGCCGCGGTCTTCGTGTCGTTGGCCATGTTGTGGCTGGCGTTGTCGTAGTAGTCGAACGTCATGATGTTGACGACGTCGATCCTGGCGTTGTTCGCCACCGCGTTGCGCAGCACGGCCAGACCGCTGTCGGCCAGGCCACTGGTCGTGGTGGGCAGGGTGTAGGCGAACTCGATCTTCTTGCCGTTGGCGGCGGCCCAGTCCTCGACCTGCTTGATCGCCTTGTTGCGGCGGTCGATTCCGGCGCTGTTGGTCAGCGAGTTGTCCTCGATGTCGAGGTCGATCCGGGTGACGCCGTAGGTGTTGATGACGCTCTTGAAGGACTCGGCGATCGAGTTGACGTTGGTGCAGCTGTCGGCGATCTCGGTGCCGGTGTTGTCGGCCGTGTAGCCGCCGAACGACGGGATGACGTCTCCGCCCGCGGCCCTGATCTTGTTGATCGAGGCGCCGAAGGTGGAGGTCGAGATCGGCATGCTGGTGTCGCCGTTCCAGTAGGCCGTGCACGACCCCTTGGTCGCGGCCTGGATGAACGCCATGGTCAGGTGCTTGGCACCGGACTGCTGGGAGAGCGTCGCCGGGTCCTCACCGGTCCACGCCTCGAAGTAGGGGGCGAAGACCCGCTCGGGCAGGCCTGCGGCTGCGGCCTTGACGGGGGCGGTGGCCTTGTCCGGAGTGGCGCTCGCGGCCGTGGTGCCCATGGCGGTGAAGCCGAGCACCGTGACGGCGGTGGTGACAGCCGCCAGGGCAGCACGAAGCGATGTTCTTAGGTGCATTGCAGACTCCCGTAACAGAAGTCAGGCGGGACCCAGCGGGCCCCGGGATGGGGGGGGTGGCGCATCCGGCAGGCCGATGCCGTGTCTGATGCGTGGTTCAACGCAGAGTTGGGAGAACGGGTTGCGGATCCGCGTGTGACCTAATGGTTGGATCAGCCCGTATCTTTTGTCAAGTTTCTTAACAATTCCCGCCGGTAAGTTTCTTAACGATTTCCCGACAGCCACTCTGACCTGGCCTTATATCGCTCACCCGGAGCCGGAGACCCGCGTTATCAGCGGGGGGTGAACAAGCGTGTACACCCGGGGACATCACCCCCGCCGACGGTCACGGAGCGTGACCGTCGGCGGTGTGCCACACGGCCTCCTCGCCCGGTGCCGGCGCCCGGTGCGGCCGGAGGTGTTTCCGGGTCGGGGGAAATGCGGGAAAGGGTGCCGGAAGAACAATCTGGTCAGTCCTGATTCCGGTTTCCTGACACCTTTGCCGGACGTGGCGGACGGCCATCCGGTAGGGAACCCGTACGGATTATCCGGAAAAGCGTAGGAGATGCGTAGACAAAGGGTGAAAAATGGTGGTTCAGAAGTTTGATGAAGAAAGTAGGGATCTCCAGCGGAAAAGGCGGTTGCGATGGTCCGCTCAGAACCGATCGGCTTCTCGCTCGCCGGTGGCCTGTTCGCCACCGTCACCGCGACGGCGGTCGCGTCGTTGCTCTTCACCCCGGGGCAGGTCCGCGGGCGGCTGCTGGTCATGGCGATCGCCGTCGGCGGTCAGGCCCTGCGCACGCCCCGCTGGCCCGCCGCCCTGGCCACCGCCGTCCTGGCGTGGCTGCTCGCCACCGGGTTCCTGGTCAACACCGAGGCCGAACTCACCCTCGACGGCCATGACCTGCTGCGACTGTTCCTGCTGCTGCTCATCGCGGCCCTGGCCGCAGGCGTCAGAACCGTGGCCGACCGCCTGAGCCTCCCCTCCGCCGGGACCGCCGGCGCCCCCGGGGCCGCGAAGACCGTGGAGTCCATGGGGGACGCCTGACCCCTGTGGGTCCCCTGGGCCACCCCGGGACGCTCAGGTTCGGTCGCCGGTGTGGCCACCTTCGGAGCGGGCCCCGGTGGTACCGGGCGGCCGGGGGACAGCGACGCCCCGGCCGCCCGGTGGTCATGGCGCCGTCCGGAAACACAGGCCGGGCGGCGTGTTTTCCACACGGCCCGCGAATACGATCTCCTTGACTGGATCTTGACATTCGAATGTCATCGTCACGAGGTGAGAAACAGCCATTTATCGCGGATTTTCTGCCAGGCCGGTGGGTGTCCGGCGATCGACGGGAACCATCGGGGCCCGGCGGCCGACTACTCGGGTGTCCACCGTCCAGATCCACTGTCCAGAACCGGAGACAGGCCACATGCCTCCTCCGGGGAGAAAGGAGGATCGTCCATGGT
Source organism: Streptosporangium sp. NPDC000239 (assembly GCF_040300765.1). Taxonomy (NCBI): domain Bacteria; kingdom Bacillati; phylum Actinomycetota; class Actinomycetes; order Streptosporangiales; family Streptosporangiaceae; genus Streptosporangium; species Streptosporangium sp. NPDC000239. The sequence goes on from NZ_JBEPEI010000012.1 coordinate 100,058, forward strand.
CAAGAAGACGCTCGACATCGTGGCCCGCAGGAAGAAGACCCGCAGCCGCCTGCTGAACAACCACGGCTGACAGGGCTGAGCCAGTCATGGACGGTCGCCGCCGGGCTCTCCCGGCGGCGACCGGTCAGAGACGGCGACCGGTCGGCCGGGAACCGTGACCGGCCGGAGGTGGCGGCCGGTCGGAGGCAGGAGAAGCAGCAGGTGAGCGAGAGGGAGCGTGCGTGACGCAGACCGAGTTCCGGCGGGCGCGAACGTTGATGATCTACTGGCACGACGGCGAGCTGACGGCCGAGAACTACCTGGAGAGCCGCTCGACCGACGAGGAGGCCGAAAACGCGGTCGCCGTGAACGCCCAGGCGGTCGAACTGCTCGAACACTTCACCGACTGGACGACCGTCGAGAAGGTCGCCTCCGACCTGGGCGAGTTCGACCAGGACTCGGTGCGCGAGGCGGTCCTGGCCCTGGCCGAGGCCGGGCTGCTGGTCGAGAGGGGAGCCGAGGAGCGCGAGGAACGCTTCCTCGACGCCTGGCGTGACTGGGGGGAGGAGGCCCGCTTCTTCCACTTCGGCACCCGGAACACGATCTACACCGGCGACAGCCTGGAACAACGCCGCGCCGACGCCGGTTGGGTACGGCGCACCGGCGGTCCCCCACCGGCCATCTTCAAGTCCTATCCGGACGCGCCACGGGTCTACCTGCCCAGGGCGTTCCTGCCGCTGGCGGAGCCGTACGGGCAGGTGCTGACCCGGCGGCGGACACACCGCGTGTTCACCGGGGAGCCGGTGAGCCTGGCGCAGCTGTCCACGGCGCTGTTCTACACCTTCGCGCCGATGCAGCTCTACGACGCCGGTGACCTGGGCACGCTGATCCTGCGGACCAGTCCGTGCGGGGGTGCCAGGCACGAGCTTGAGGGCTACGTCGCGGTTCTCGACGTCCAGGACGTGCCGCCGGGGCTGTACCACTACAACGCCGAGGCGCACGCGCTCGAACTCGTCGACCCCGACTTCGACCGGGCACGGCTGCACCGGGTGACCTACGAGTCGGAGATGTGCACGCCGTCGGCGTTCGTCTGCTTCGTCACCGTGGTCTTCGAACGGACGATGTACAAGTACCGGCACTCGCGGGCGCTGCGGGTGACGCTGCTGTCCGCCGGGCACCTGGGTCAGACCTTCGTGCTGACCTCGACCGCCGTCGGACTCGGCGCCTGGCAGAGCGCCGCCTTCCGGGACGAGGAGCTCGACGAGGCACTCGGCGTCGACGGCTTCTCCGAGGGGGTGCTGTACATGTTCGGCGCCGGGAACCCCGTCCTCGGCGAGACCGGGATGCCCGAGGGCATCGCCCGCGCCGGGCTCACCGACCCCAACCGGCTCGTCAAGCGCCACCCGGCCGCCGGGTGAGCGCTCCGGCCACGGCGTACGTGCGGCTGTGGCGGCAGCGGTGGGTGCCGTCACTGCTGCTGGTCGGCGTGTGCGCCCGGGTGCCGTTGCAGGCCTACGTCTTCGCGGTGCTGCTGCTGGCGGCCGAGCGGACCGGCTCCTACCCGGCGGCGGGCGTGGTGACGGCGGCCGGCGGCGTCGCCTACGCCGCCGGGGTCCCGGTGCACGGCAGGCTCGTGGACCGCTTCGGGCAGACCAGGCCGCTGACCGCCGCGGCCTGCGTCAACGCGGTCGCCTTCACCGGCCTGCTGGTGACGGCGCACCTGGGCCCGGCCACCGGGGCCCTGGCCGGGTGGGCGGCGGCGGTCGGCCTCTCGCTGCCGCCGGTGGCCGCCGCGGCGCGGGCGCTGTGGTCGCACGTGATCGACGACGACGCGGTACGGCGCACCGCGCTCGCGGTTGACGCCATGGTGCTCGACGTCGCGCTGGTCGCCGGGCCGCTGCTGGTCACCGTGGTCAGCGCGGCCTTCGGGCCCGCCTGGGCCGTCGGCGGCTGCGCGGCCGTACTGCTCGGCGGCACGGTGTGGTTCAGCACGCTGCCGCCCTCACGTTCCTGGGCCCCGGCCCGCAGGGGGGCGAGCCTGGCCGGGCCGCTGCGCTCGCCGGGCGTCGTCGTGCTGCTCACGGTCTCGGTGCTCACCGGGGCCCTGCTGGGGGTGCTCAGGCTCGGGTTCGTCGAGTTCGCCGGTGAACGCTCCGACGGTCCGGCCTCCGGCGGCCTGGCGCTGGCCGCGTTCGGCGTGGGCAGCCTCATCGGCGGCCTGCTGTACGGCTCGCGGTCGTGGCGCGCCGACGCCGCCGTGCGGATGCGGGTGATCCTCGCCGGGTACGGCTGCGGCGTCGGACTGCTCGCCCTCGCGCCGAACGTCCCCACGCTGGTCGCGCTCTGCGTGCCCGCCGGGCTCCTGCTGGCCCCCATGGTCATCTGCAACTTCGAGCTCATCGGCCGGTGCGCCCCGGATGGGACGCTGACCGAGGCCTTCGCCTGGGGGATCACGGCCACCTTCACCGGGTCGGCGCTGGGCAACCTCGTCGCGGGCGCGCTCGCGGGCACCCCGTCGGCCGTGGTGTTCGCCGCCGCCGCGGGCTTCGCCGTACTGGCCGCCGTCGTCGCGACCGCCGGGGCCGCGGCCCTCCAACCGTCCGGGAAAGGCTCATGATGCGTGTGCTGACACGCTGGTCCCTGGTCGCCGTTCTCCTGGCCACCGGCTGCGCGGCGGCCCCCGGGGGTGGGGTGGCCGTGTCCTCGGCCCCGACAACCGTCACCGGCTGCGGTGGCCCCGCGACGGACGTCGGGGCCCCGCCGGAACGGGTGGTCGTGCTCACCCCGAGCGTGCTGGAACTGATGCTCTGGCTCGGTCTCGGCGACCGGGTCACGGCCATCGGGCAGCAGCCCCGCCCCGGCAGCCTGCCGGAACGCTTCTCCGCGCAGGTCGCCGCCCTGCGGTCGCTGTCCGGCAAGTACACCGCGGGCGGCGGTTACCGCCCGGTGCCGAGGGAGGAGGTGCTCGCCGCGGAACCCGACCTGGTCCTCGGCGGGTTCGCCAGCAACTTCGACGCCCCCGGGGCCATGTCCCGCGCGGAGCTGGCGGCCGACGGCATCCCGTCCTACCTGGCCCTGTCCACCGCGTGCAAGACGGCGGTGACCGCCCCGCTGACCGGCTTCGACCTGGTGTGGCGGGACCTTGCGAACCTCGGCCGGATCTTCCGGGTGCCCGAACGGGCCGAACGGGTCATCGCGGAGATGCGGCGGAAGATCGCCCCGGTCGAGGCGGAGGTGAGGGACGCGGAACGGCTGAGCGTGTTCCCGTTCGAGTACGACGAGGGGACCGCGACGCCGTACGCGCCGGGCAACAGACAGGCGGTCAACGCGGTCATCGAGACCGCCGGGGGCCACAACGTCTTCGGTGACCGGGACGAGGCCTACACCAAGGTCGGCTGGGAGGAGGTGGTGGCCCGGGACCCACGGGTCATCCTGGTCATCGTCTACGACCGGGGAAGCCCCGCCGCGAACGAGGCCCGCTTCGCCGAGGCCGAACGCTTCCTGACCACCAGCCCGGCGCTGCGCGGCGTGCGGGCGGTGACCGAGAGGCGTTTCGCCCGGTTGGTCTACGAGACGGCCTCGGTCGGCGGGGTGCGCAACGCCGACGCCGTGGTCGAACTCGCCGGGCAACTGCGCCGGGCCCGATGAGCGGCCCCCCGCGACCCGCCGTCCTGCCCCGCCCTCCGCGGCGCCGTGTCGTCCTGGGGGCCTGTGCCGTGCTGGGCGGGCTGCTCGTCGTGGGGCTGGCCGCCTCCGTCATGCTCGGCAGCGTCGCCGTACCCGCCGACACGGTGGCCCGCGTCCTCATGCGGCACCTGACCGGCCAGGGCGAGCCCACGTGGAGCGTCAGCCAGGACACCGTGGTGTGGAACCTGCGCCTGCCGAGGGCGTTGCTGGCCGCGCTGGTCGGCGCGGGCCTGGCCGTGTCCGGCGCCGCGACCCAGGCGTTGGTGCGCAACCCGCTGGCCGACCCGTACGTGCTCGGCCTCACCTACGGCGCGGCCGTCGGGGCGGTCGCGGTCACCGTCACCGGGGTCGCGCCGCTCGGCGGGGCCTCGGCCGGGGTGGCCGCCTTCCTCGGGGCGCTGGGCGCCTTCGCCGTCGTCTACGCCCTGGCCCGTACCGGCGGTGCCCTCGCTCCGCTACGGCTCGTCCTGTCCGGGATGGCCGTCACCTACGCGCTGTCCGGGGTGACCAGCTTCCTCGTGTTGCGGGCCGACGACCCGGGCACCACCCATTCGGTGCTGTTCTGGCTGTTCGGCAGCCTGGCCGAGGCGAACTGGGCCTCGCTCGGGCTGCCCGCCGTCGTCCTGGCCGCGACGATGGCCGCCCTGCTCGCCCAGGCCAGGCCGCTCAACGCGCTGCTGCTCGGCGACGAGACCGCCGCCGGTCTCGGCGTCCCCGCCGCCCGGCTGCGCCGGCACCTGTTCCTGCTCGTCGCCCTGCTCACCGGGGTGATGGTCGCGCTGGCCGGGGGTGTCGGCTTCATCGGCCTGATCGTCCCGCACGCCGCCCGGCTGCTCGTCGGCAGCGACCACCGCAGGCTGCTGCCCGTCGCGGCCCTCGCCGGAGCGGCCTTCCTGGTGCTGGTGGACATCGCCGCCCGTACGGCCCTGCACCCGCAGGAGCTGCCGGTCGGGGTCGTCACCAGCGTCATCGGCGCCCCGCTGTTCCTCTGGCTCGTGCACACCCGGGCCCGCGAGACCACAGGACTGTGAGACCACGATGACGAGCCTGCACCTGCGAGACGTGCGCGTCACCATCGGCACGACCCCGGTCGTCACCGGCGTCAGCCTCACCGCGCCCTCCGGCGGGCGCGTCGGGATCGTCGGGCCGAACGGCAGCGGCAAGAGCACCCTGCTGCGGGCCGTCTACCGGCACCTTCCCCTGGCCGGGGGGAGCATCACCGTCGGGGACGAGGACCTGTGGGCGCTCACCCCGCGCCGGGCCGCCCAGCTGGTCGCCGCGCTGCCCCAGGAGACCCGTTCGGACTTCGACGTCACGGTCTGGGAGATGGCCGCGATGGGCCGAACCCCCCACAAACGGCCCTTCGCCGCCGACACCGACCGGGACGTCGCCGCCGTCGCCGACGCCCTCACCCACACCGGGGTCGCCCACCTCGCGGGCCGCCGCTACGCCACGCTGTCGGGGGGTGAGCGGCAACGGGTGCTCCTGGCCCGTGCCCTGGCCCAGCAGACGCCCGTCCTGGTGCTCGACGAGCCGACCAACCACCTCGACGTGCGCCACCAGTTCGACCTGCTCGACCTGGTCACCTCCGCCAAGACCACCGTCGTGGCGGCCCTGCACGACCTCAACCTGGCCGCCGCCTACTGCGACCACGTCTACGTCCTGGCAGAGGGACGCGTGGTCGCGGACGGCCCGCCGTACGAGGTGCTCACCCCGCGGCTCATCAGGGAGGTCTTCGGCGTGGACGCGCACGTCACCTCGGTCCCCGGATCCGGCGCGCCGCACCTCATCCTGCGTCCCCCGGAGGGGGGCCCGACGACCAGGTGAGCTTGACGGTGAGCTGACCCTCGGTCGAGGTCTTGGCGATCAGCGCCCCGGCCTCGGCGTTGAGCTTGACGCCGAACTCGATCTCGATCTGGTCCGGCCTGAGCCTGCCCGACCTGAAGGACTCAAGGGCGTCCGCCGCGGCGACCTCGACCTCGGCCAGCACCTCCCCGAAGCGGCGGGCCACGTCCGTCAGCCCCTTCCTTGAGACCCGCCGTACTCCCTCCTCGTCGGCCGTCTCCACCACGATGTGGCCACCGGTGGTCTCGAACCTGATCAACTCGGACACAGAATCTCCCCTAGTACGGCCATGCGGTCGCGTTCTTCAGGTAATGGGCCGGAGGTGGTCCCTTGTCCGGGTGGCCGGACAGCCAGGTGTCGTGGATCCGCTTCCACCGGCCGTCGGCGCGCAGTTCGTCCAGGACGTGGTTGGTGAACCTCAGCAGCTGGACGTCCCTCTTGCGGAAGGCGAAGCCGTGGGGTTCGTCGGAGAACCAGCTGCAGACGGGGTTGACGTTCCAGACGCACCTGCCGCCTCCGGGCGGCGGGGTCGTGCCTGGCAGCATCCGGGTGTCACCGCTCATCTCCCTGAGGCCGATCAGGATGTTCTCGTCGGAGGAGACGGCCTCGGCCTGTCCCTGCTCAAGCATCAGCAGGCAGTCGCTGGTCACTGCGGCGACGACCGGGACCAGCCCGACCTCCAGCTGCCTGACGTGGTCGATCGAGACGGTCGAGGCCCCGGAGCACACCCGTTTCCCGCGCAGGTCCTCCACCCGTTGGTAGGGGGACCCCCTGCGGACCAGCATGGTCTGGCCGGTGTCGAGATAGTCGCTCGAATAGGCGATCTCCGTGGCCCGCCTGCAGGTCGTGGTCATCGACTGGGCGAAGAGGTCGATGGTCCCGTCGTTGAGCCGCCTGACCCCCTCGGAGAAGGGCACCGTGACGAAGTCGACCCGCTGCCTGGCCTGTGACCCGAACAGGGCCTTGGCGACCTCCATCACCAGCTCGATCTCGAAGCCCTCGAACTCCCCCGTCCTCGGGTTGCGGAACGACATCCTGGGGGTCGACTGGGACACACCCACCTTCAGCCGGTCCAGGCGGGGCCGTACCGGGGACGGAGGCAGGCTGTAGCGGGGGTCGCAGTCCGGTTCGTCCCTCTTTTTCGCGGGTTCCTGCGGCACGGAGAACATCGCGCCCGCAGGCGTCGGCTCGGTGATCGGCGGCGGCCGGTACGGCGTGGCGCAGCCGGAGGCCGCGAGCACCAGGGCGGCCAGGGTCACGGCGGCTCTTCTCACAGGTACTCCCTGATCCTGGGCCAGAAGCCGAGGCCGGCGGACAGGACGGCGCAGCAGCACAGCGCGACGGTCAGGAGTCCGAGCCGTGACGGCGCCGAGGGCACCTGTACGGCCAGCGCCTGGATCTGCCTGGCCCCGTCTTCGAGCTTCGTGGTGTTGTCCCGGTCGACCACCTCGAAGGCCGCCGCGAACCGTCCGCCGGGCAGCGCGGCGGCGACCGCCCCGTCGTTGTTCCCCGCGATCAGCTCCTGGTGGATCGAGATGGTGTAGGTCTGGCACCAGGTGGTCTCCCGTTCCGCGCAGCGCGCGTTCCGCCGGAAGTTGCGCAGCGACTGTTCCCAGTTGAACGGGCTGGTGCCGCCGAGCAGCAGGTAGGTGTCGGCGTAGGCGGTCAGCGCCGCGCGTTCTGCGTCCACGAGTCTTCGCTGGTCGATCAGGCGCGTCTCGATGGCGCCGAGCCGCCGGTCGGTCTCCGGCCAGTTGCGCAGCGACCAGCCGGTGGCGCCGAGCACGACGGCCACCAGGACCGTGGCGCCGAGGAGCCCGAGGTTGAGCACCCGCCGCGTACGGCGCGCCAGCGACCACTGCGTCAGGACGAGCCCGGCGATCGTCGCCAGGAGCAGCAGAAGGTGGGCGGCCGAGGTGCGCAGCGCGGTGCTCTTGGCGTCGCGCAGGTTGTCGGTCTCGTCGCGCTGGAGTCGCGCGGCGGCGGGCAGCAGCACCGTGCGCAGGTAGGAGCTGGCCTCGTGCAGGTAGGCGGCCCCGAGCAGGGCGGGCCCCACGGCCTTCCTCGCCTCGTCCGGGTCGGCCGTCTCGTCCTTCGCCGGGGCGATCAGCGTGCCCGCCTTGTCCACCAGGCCGGTGTAGACGGGAAGCTGCAGGGCGATCTCGGCGACGTTGGTCGCCCGGGAGACGTCTCCCCCGGTCAGGCCGCCCGCGTCGGCCAGGCGCCGCCTGATCCGGTCGATCGCGTCGTCGTAGCGCTTTCGCAGGGTCGCCTGGGTCGTGGTCCCGGCCAGGAAGTGCCCGGTGGCCGAGGTGTCGGCCTTGGCGAGCGACTGGTAGATCACCTGGGCGTCGTCGCTCAGCCTGGCGGCCATGTCGGCCTGTTCCCCGCCCGCCCTCTGCAGGGCGTTGTCGGTGAGGGTTCCGGTGACGCCGACACCGATCAGCGTCGTCGCGGTGAGAATCATGTACAGCAGAAGTCTGGTCCGGGTGTGCCTGACTCTGATGTGACCGACCTCCGTATATACAGCTGGTCACCTTCGGCTTCGGCAAGAATGCCACAAAACTCGGCTTTCCTACCAGCGTTCGGCGCTTCCAGAAACCCTGGTAACCACCCCAATAGTCAAATCTTCCCCGTAATGCCGGCCGTTACGTAGTCTTTTACGGTGAGAGTTGAGCCGGGAGAGGAAACCTGGTGGGTACGAATCCGACAGGCCGGTGGCGAGGTCCTGGGAGCGGGGGTGCTGCTCGATCAGAAAACGGTTCTGACGTGCGCGCACGTCATTCCCGACCGCGCCGAGGAGGTCGTGGCGGAATTCGTCGGTCAGCCCGGTGCGCGTCCCGGCACGGCGAAGGTGGTCTCCTGGGTCCCGGCGGACGACGACCAGCGCGGTGACCTCGCCCTGCTCGGCCTGGCCTCACCCGCGCCCCTGGAAAGACGGCCGGTGTTACGGCGGCCCGGTCTGTGGGGCCGCGAGGTCTACACACGTGGTTTTCCCTCCCTCCTCGACGACGGCCTGTGGGTGCGGGCGCGGCTCGGCGGCCGGGCCGGTCCCGGTGGCGAGTGGATCCAGATGGACGCCGAGCCGTACCGGGAGATCCGCCGTGGGTTCAGCGGCGCGCCGGTGGTCGACGGGCGGACCGGTGACGTGCTGGGTGTCGTGGTCAGCGAGTTTCCCGGGCTCGCCGGGCTGGCGTGGATGATCCCGGTCGAGACGATCGTCCACCACCTTCCCGCCCTGGCCGGGATGGTCGCCGACAGTCCCTCCTTCACCGACCAGATCAGGGAGTTCTTCGGGCCCGGCCGTTCCGGCGGCGCGATGGTCGTGGTCACCGGGGACGCGCCGGTCTCCACCTCGCTGGCCGAGCCCGCGCAGCACGAGGAGGATGTCTCCGGCATGACCGTCGCCGAGGTGTCCCGGCAGGTGCACCGCGCCCTCGAACGGCACTCGGAGCGGCAGATGTTCGTGTTCGACGCCGTGGACGCGGCGGACGACCCGGAGACCCTCGCGCAGGAGGTGATCAGGCCGCTCACCGAGGCGGGCCATCAGGTGATCACCGGGCTGCGGCAGGAGTCCGCCCGGCTGCGCAGGATTCTGGACCAGCCCTCGGTGGCCCGGCGGCTTGAGGTCCTGGACGTACGGGTCACCGAGGCACGGGCGGCGGCGCGGGCGACGCGGGCACGGCACCGCGGGGTCGCCCGGCTGGTCACCCCCGTCCCCGACTGGCCGGACGACGGCCCCGCCCTGCAACTGCGGGTCAGGAGCCTGCGCAGAAATCCCACACTTCCCGATCTTGAGGAATGCGAGAGTGAGACAAGGGAACTTCTCCGCAAATCCACTGAGACTCATAGGGAACTCGATAGAATCAACGACGAGTACAAAAGCCTCAAAAGCCTTCTGAGGGCCTACCATTTGGGGTCGGGCGTCGAGCGCTCGGAACGTGACCGAATTCTGGCCGAACGATACACGCGGGCCCACCACCTGCTTTTCACCCTGCCATGTGACCTCGCCGCGGCGAGCGAGGCGGTCGACCATTACATCCGCGCGCTGAAGGAGAACCGATGACTCCGTGCGCCTTCTGTTCCGGCCGGATCGACGAGGACGGTTTCTGCGTCGAATGCGGGCTCCCCGCCGGTACGGTCTCCCGGCCCGCCGACCCGGTCTCCCTGCCCGCCGTCTCCGGGAGCCGGACGCTCAGGGCCGCCGACGGGCTGGTCTCCGTGCCCGTCCCCTCGGGGAAGGACCCCTCGACCCGGGTGATCTCCGACCCCGGCCGGGTCCGGTTCAGCCGGAGGTGCCGCAAGGGGCACTTCATCAACTTCACCTACGCCGGGCAGCCCGCCGTGCTGAAGGGGTTCTGCCCGACCTGCCAGACGCCGTTCGACTTCGAACCGCGCCTGGCGCCGGGCGAGCTCGTCGCCGACCAGTACGAGGTCGTCGGCCCCATCGCGCACGGCGGCCTCGGCTGGGTCTACCTGGCCCGTGACCGCCACCTCAACGACAACTACGTCGCGCTGAAGGGCCTGATCCAGCCCGACGACCCGACCGCGGTGAGCCTTGAGGTCTCGGAACGACGCTTCCTGATCTCGCTGGACCACCCCAACATCGTCCGCATCTACAACTTCGTCACCCACGACGACAGCCGGGGGGAACGCGGCGGCTACATCGTCATGGAGTATCTCGACGGCCAGTCGCTCGGCGAGGTCCTCGCCAACCGGCAGGCGCGCCCCGAGCCTGAGCACGTCCTCGCCTACGGCTACGAGATCCTCCTGGCGCTGGACTACCTGCACGGCCGTGGCCTGCTGTACTGCGACATGAAGCCCGACAACGTGATCATCACCCCCGAGCGGATGAAGGTCATCGACATCGGCGGGGTCCGGCGCGACGACGACAGGTCCAGCCCGATCGTGGGCACCTACGGCTTCCAGGTGAGCGCCAAGGAGATCAGGGAACGCGGCCTGACCGTGCGCTCGGACATCTACGCCGTCGGCAGGACGCTGGACAAACTCCTCGGCGTCGGCGGCCCGTCCCGCACAGGGCTGGCCGTCGAGTCGCTCAGGAGGCTGATCCAGCGCGCCTCGCACCAGGACTGGGAGCGACGTTTCGCCTCGGCAGCGGAGATGCTCGAACAGCTCAGGGGTGTGCTGCGCGAGGTCAGATCCTTCCAGCCGGAACACGTCCCGGCGGCCTTCGAGTCGTCCACGGTCTTCGAGCCGAGCGCCGAACTCCTCGACGGCGGCCTGAGCGCCGCCTCCCCGCTCGAACGCTGGACCCGTGACCGGGGCGGCGCCCTGCTCGGTCTCCCCCCGGCCGCCGCCCTCGTCGCCCGTGGCCTGCCCGTCCCCAAGGCCGACCCCGACGACCCGGCGGCGGGCCTGCTGGCGTCCATCGGGAACACCACCGCCCGTGGCCTGCTCGACCAGCTCTCCGAGGTCCGCCGATCACCCGAGGTCGGGCTGCGCCGCTGCCGTGCCCACCTCGAACTCGACGAACTCGACGAGGCCGAGAGCAGCCTGTCCGGCGACGGCTGGCGGGTCACCTGGCACCACGGCCTGCTCGCCCTGGCCCGCGAGGAGTACGGCACGGCGCTGTCGTGCTTCGACCGTGTCTACGGCGCGTTGCCCGGCGAGACCGCACCGAAGCTGGCCCGCGCGTTCTGCCAGGAACTCCTGGGCGACCTCCGTGCCGCCGAAGAGGGCTTCGACGTCGTGTGGCGGCGCGACCGCTCGCAGACCAACGCCGCGTTCGGGCTGGTCAGGCTGCGGGTGCGGGCCGGAGACCGGTCGGCCGCGGTCGGCGTCCTCGACGGGGTGCCGAAGGTCGCCCAGCACCACGACGCCGCCCGGGTCGCCGCCGTACGCGTGCTGTCGGAGGAGTTGCCCGGCGGGAACCTCCCCGGCGCCGACGACCTGACAAGGGCGACCCGGCTGCTGGCCTCGCTGGTCCTCGACGGGGGAGAGCCGACCGGCAAGGTCAGGGACCGCCTCACCGCGGCCGTCCGGGAGGCGCGCGACCGCTCCGCGCCGGACGACGAGGCGCGCCGGGAACTGGAACGGTCATATCTGAGACTCGCCGAGCAGGCCACCACCTGGCAGGACCGGGGCAGGCTGGTCGACCTCGCGCACTCCGTACACCCCTGGAGCCTGCTGTGACCCTGAGGTTCGAGCTGAACATCGACCAGGACCCGGTCCTGACCATCGGGAGGACCGAACTCGACGCCGTCCTCAGGGTCGCCGGGCAGCGGCTCGACGGTCCCGCCGAGCGAGCCGAGCGGTGCGAGGTCCTCATCATCGACTGCTCCGGCTCCATGGGCGGGCTGAACCGCAGGTCGGAAGGCCGCCGTCTGAAGATCGCAGCCGCGGTGAGCGCGACCATGACGGCGATCGACGTCCTGCCCGACGGGGTGCTCTTCGCCGTCGTCGCGGGCGACCACGAGGCCCGCACCGTCTACCCGCCGACCCCGGCGAGCGAGCGCACCAGGGCCGACGCCAGGGCGGCCGTACGCAGGCTGACCTGCAACGGCGGCACCAACATCGGCGCCTGGCTCACCGAGGCCCGGCGGCTGCTCGCCCCCCACCCGAACGCGCTCAGACACGCGATCCTGCTGACCGACGGCCGGAACAACGAGTCTCCCGAGGAGTTCGAACGGGCGCTGGCGGCCTGCGAGGGCGAGTTCGTCTGCGACGCCCGGGGCATCGGCGAAGACTGGGTGGCCCACGACCTGCAGCGGATCGCCACCGTGCTGCGCGGCTCAGCCGACGCCGTGGTCGACGACGCCGAGCTTGAGGCCGAGTTCAGGAGGATGGTCGAGGCGGCTCTCGGCAAGGTGACCCCGAAGATGGCGCTGCGCTTCACCACCACCCCGCCCGGCAGGCTGGTCTCCCTCAGGCAGGTCTATCCCGAGCGGGCCGACCTCACCGGGCACGTCACCGCGCTCGGGGACCGCGTCTTCGAGCTGGCCAGCGGCTCCTGGGGTGAGGAGTCCCGCGACTACCAGCTCCGCTTCGAGGTCTCCCACGAGGGCGCCCCGCACTTCACCGACCTGCGCGTGGCCCGCGTCGAGGCGGTGGTCGGCGGTGAGCGCCGTGGCGCCGCCAACGTCATGGTCCACTGGAGTGAGGATCCGGACGCCTCGGCGTTCACCAGCCACACGATCTCGCTCTACCAGGCCCAGGACAACATGAGCCAGGCCGTCGACGCGGGCCTGTCCGCCTACGGCAGGAACGACCTGCCCGGGGCCGAGCGCGAGTGGGCCCGCGCGGTCCGCCTGGCCGCCCGCTGCGGCAACCAGCGCGCCCTCGACGAGCTCCAGCGTTTCGTGGAGATCCTCGACCTCGACGAGGGCCGGGTCCGTGCCCGCCCCAACCTGAGCCACCACGACGTCCAGCTGGTCAAGGTGGCCCTGTCCCACTACGAACAGGCGCCGGAGGAGGAACCCGCCGCCGTTCCCGCGGGCCCTCCCTGGGAGTGCGAATGCGGCCGTACCTCTCCCTCGGCCGCCAACTTCTGCATCCACTGCGGCCACCACCGCCGCCCCTGAGCCCTTCCAAGAGCCAGGGCCGTCAACCACGCCGCACGGGTGAAGTGCCGTTCCTCAGCCTGCGGCCCCGTTGTCCCAGGGTTGCCGATCGCCCTGGAACAGCCGGCCACGCCGTACGGGCGAAGCGCGGTTCCTCAGCCGGCGGCCCGTTGCCCCAGGACCGTCACCTGCCTCAACCCCTGTCGCCCTGGGGCCGCCTCACGGCTTCCAGGCCGGGTCCCTGCCGATGAGGCCGAGCAGCCGGTCGAACGGCGGGGCGTCGTCGGGCACCGCGACCGGCGGCCCGAAGGCGCCGCGCTTCCTGCCCATCTCCGCCATCTGCCCGGTGAAGTCCAGCGCCCGCTCGACCGCCTCGGCGTCCGGCTCGTACGGCTCGCCGACCGCCCTGGACAGGTCCCAGCCGTGCACGACCATGTCGACGAGGAACATGTGGGCCAGCGTGGTCATCGGCATGCCCATGGCGGGGCTGACCCCCTCCCACACCTCAGGGCGCGACCAGACGGCCAGGGTGCGCTCGGCCCGCTCGGGGAAGTCACCCGCGTACGGCCCCTGCTCGACGCGCGGCCCGCCCTCGCCCACCGACTCGAACATCTCGGCCACCCACTCAAGGTGGTTGATCAGGCCTCTGACGTCGAACTCCGCACACGGCGTGGGGTCTCCCAGCCTCTCCTGTCCCGCTGTACGGACCACAGTGCGGACCAGGTCGGCGGTCTGTTCGGTGGCACGCCTCATCAGCGGCATCATGTCGTTCATGGCAGCCATCCTGCCCGGCTCGTCGGGAACGCGGCTTGTAGAAACGCGACAGCGCGGCTGGGTCGACCCGTACGCGGGTCTCGACGCCTTCGCCTTCGCCCGCCACGCGCCCGCCCCCGGCTTGGCGGCCCACGTGGACCACTTCTGGGTCGTCACGTGGACCGGCCTGGCCGAGCCGTACGAGCAGCGCATCGTCTCGCACCCGACCGTGAACATGGTGATCACCGAGGACTTCCACCGGGTCGTGGGCGTGATCAGGGGCGGGTTCTCCTACACGATGCGTGGCAGCGGCCGGGTGCTCGGCACGCGCTTCGTGCCCGGTGGCTTCCGGACGTTCCTCGGCGCCCCGGTCTCCACGCTGACCGACCGTTTCACGGAGATCGGCGAGATGTTCGGCGCGGCGGGCACGACCCTGGTCGAGCGGGTCCTGGCCGAGCCCGACGCGCGGGCCGCGATCACGCTCGTCGAGGAGCTCCTGCTCGGTCTGGAGCCTGAGCGGGACCCGCTCGCCGAGGAGGCCGCGGCGCTGGTCGCGCTGGCGGAGGACGACCCCTCGATGACCAGGGTCGACGAGCTGGCCGCCAGGTCGGGGCGGTCGACGCGCTCGCTGCAACGGCTGTTCCGCGACCATGTCGGCGTCGGCCCCAAGTGGGTGATCCGCCGTTTCCGGCTGCACGAGGCCGCCGAACGGATCTATCAGGGCCTCGACCTGGCCACGTTGGCCGCCGAACTCGGCTACACCGACCAGGCCCACCTGACCCGCGACTTCACCGCCGCGGTCGGCATGCCCCCCTCGGCCTACGCCCGCCTCGGCCGACGCCCCTGACCTCTCTCGGGACGCTCGGCCCTTCCCGTACGGCCGGTCAGGGCCTCTGGTCAGGGTCTCGCCGGTCCTCTCACCCCCCGCCCTCGCCGGTCAGCTCCCGGACCCGCCGCAGCAACGCGGCCCTGCGGGCGTGAGCCCGTACGGCCAGCGCCAGCGCCACCGCGACGAACACCCCGCCGACCGCCAGCGCGGCCCCGACCCCTCCGCCACGTTGGACGGCCGCGACCACCAGCACAGCGGTCGTGGCGACGGCGGCGGCCAGTCCGATCCAGGCCGCGATCACCCGGTCTACGGCGAACAGCGGCACCCGGCGTGTCACCAGCCATCCGCCGTATCCCGCCCAGGCCACACAGCACACCGTGAACACGGCGAAGGCCAGCCGGGTACGGCCCGGCAGCGGTCCGGGCTCGCCCAGCCACAGCGCGCCGACGAAGGCCGTGCCGACCGACCCCGTCAGCAGCGCCGTCACGGCCCGCATCCGTCGGCCCTTGGACAGGGCCGACTCCAGCCCCTCGATCGTCTCCCGCGCCGACATGCGCGGTTCCTCCTCGGTCATGCCCGGTACCCCTTCCGCTCCAGATGCTCACGCGACAGCCGACGGGCCCGGTTCAGCCGGGACTTGACCGTGCCGACGGGGACCTGGCAGATCCGTGCGCAGTCCTCGATCGACAGGTCCTCCAGGTAGAAGAGGACGAGGATCTCCCGCTCCGGCACCGGCAGTTCCGCCAGGAGACCCACCAGTTCGGCGCGGTCGACCAGAGCCTCGACCGGGTCCTCGACGATCGCCCTGTCCGCCGCGAGCGCCTCGTGCTCCCTGGCGTACCGGCCGCGCAGCCGGTCTGTCACCGACCGGCGTGCGATGGTGAACAGCCAGGGCGCGAACCTGTCGGGTTCCCGCAGCCGGGGCAGGCCACGGACCACGGCCAGCCAGACCTCCTGGGCCACGTCGTCGGCCCGCTCGGCGTCCAGCATGCGCCGCACATAGGTCCACACCGGCACCCGCCAGCGGTCGACCAGTTCCGCGAGCGCCGCCCGCTCACCCAGCTGGGCCCGCACCACGAGTAGTTCGTCGGTCATCGCGTCCTCCTGTCACCCTGCACAGTCGGACGGCGGAGCGATCAGGTTCACGGACACACAACCGGGCCTTCCACCTGGTATCGGGTGATGTTTCACGTGGAACAACCGGAAGCCGTCCCGAGATTCGCAAGATCACGCCTCCGCGCCCCCTGGTAGGTTGACGCCGGAACCAGGACAGAAGGGATGTGTCTCCTGTGCTCGACGATGCCGGTCTCCAGGCTCTCCGCGAGGCCGCCCGTTTCTCCCCGGACAACCTCCCGCTGCGGCGGCACCTGGCCGACCAGCTTCTCACCAAGGGATACCTCGCCGAGGCCGAGGCGGAGTACCGCGCGGCGCTCATGCTGGCACCCCAGGACCCGGACATCACAACCGGCCTGGCGGAGGCGTTCACCCGGCAGAGCGCGTACGGCGCGGCGCTGTCGATCCTGGAGCCGCACCTGGCGCGGGCCGGTTACCCGCCGCGGATGGGCGTGATCGCGGCCAGGGCACTGCTCGGTGAGGGCGAGACGGCCGGTGCGGCCCGCCGCTACCACGAGGCGGTCTCCCGCGACCCCTCGGTCGCCGCCCCCGACCTGGCCGCCCGGCTCGCGGCGCCGCCGCAGCCCGTGACGGCGCCGCCGAGCCCGCCTCGGGAGGCCGACTCGGAGGTCGAACGCTCCCGGTTCACCTTCGCCGACGTGGCGGGCATGGAGGCGGTCAAGGAGACACTGCGCCTCAAGCTCCTGCTGCCCGTGCAGCAGCCGGAGCTGTTCGCCGCGTTCGGCAAGCGGGCGGGCGGCGGAGTGCTGCTCTACGGCCCGCCGGGCGCGGGCAAGACACACCTGGCCAGGGCCGCGGCCGGTGAGCTCGGCGCGGCGTTCGTCAGCGTCGGTCTGGCCGACATCCTGGACATGTACATCGGCTCCAGCGAACGCAACCTGCGCGCGGTGTTCGAGATGGCCCGCCGCAACCGGCCCTGCGTGCTGTTCTTCGACGAGGTCGACGCGCTCGCCGCCCGCCGGTCCGACATGCGCCAGGCGCACAACCGTCAGATCGTCAACCAGTTCCTGGCCGAACTCGACGGTGTGGACGACGGCGCCAACGAGGGGGTCCTGGTACTGGCGGCCACGAACGCTCCCTGGTACGTGGACGTGGCCTTCCGCAGGCCCGGCCGGTTCGACCAGCTCGTGTTCGTACCGCCGCCCGACCCGGCCGCGCGCGCCGCCATCCTGCGCATCATGTGCCGGGACAAGCCGCTGGCCGAGATGGACTTCGACGCGGTGGCCCGGATCACCGACAGCTTCACCGGCGCCGACCTCAAGGGGGTGGTCGACCGCGCCGTCGAGGCCAAGCTCCAGCAGTCGATCAGCGCGGGCCGCATGATCCCCCTGGTCACGGCCGACCTGGTCACCGCCGTCGGCCAGGTCAGGCCGACCGCCGTACGCGAGTGGCTGACCACCGCCCGCAACTACGTGCTGCACGCCAACGAGTCCGGCGCCTGGGACGAGCTGATGCCGTGGATCAAGCGCATATGACGCCCGTCCAGGTCGCGCTCGAACGCGCGCGTGGCCTGCTCGGCCTGAACCGTCCGGTCGAGGCCGCCAGGGAACTGCGCGGCGCCATCGCCGAGGACCCGCAGCACCCGACCGCGCACGCCCTGCTCGCCATAGCCCTGGCCGAACAGGGCGAGGTGGCCGAGGCCGCCGCCGAAGCCGACGAGGCCGTACGGCTCGCGCCCGACTCCTGGTTCACGCACTACGCCGCCGGACAGGTCCACCACCGCTCAGGCCGGGCCGACCGGGCGCTCCCCGCCGTCACCGCCTCGCTGGAGCTGAACCCCGAGTACGCCCCCACCTGGGAGTTGCTGGCCCGGGTGCACATACGGAGCGGCCGGTGGAGCGAGGCGGCGAAGGCGGCACGCCAGGGGCTGAGCCTCGATCCCGAGGACCCCGACCTGGCGAGCCTGCTGGCGGTCGCCCTGGTCATGCTCGGTGACGCGGCCGAGGCCGTGCCCGCCGCGGCGCTGGCCGTACGCCTCGATCCGGAGAGCGCCGCGGCGCACCTGGCCTACGGCCGCGCGCACCTGGCCTTCGGCGACCCCGGGGTGGCCGCGGACGCCTTCCGCGAGACACTGCGGCTCAACCCGAGCTTCGACCACGCCAGGGACCTGCTCGTCCTGGCGCTCAAACGCCGCAATCCCCTCTACCGGCTGCTGACCCGGCTGCGCGGCAGGTTTCGCGGCGGCCTGCGTCTGGCGCTGCTGCTGCCCCTGGCGCCGCCGCTCATCGCCGTCTTCGTGCTCATCGCGGTCCTGCACTGGGCGGCGTGGGTCGCCGAGGCCTGGGCGACGCTGCGCCTGTACCGAGGCCGTACGACCCGGCTGCTGCTCGAAGGCACCCAGGTCCGGGTGGCGACGCTCTGCTGCGCGCTCCCGGTCGTGGGCGCGGCGCTGCTGACGTCGGGCGTGCTGGCCGGCCTCGAAGTGGTGGGTACGGCGGGCGCCGCGGTCATGGCCCTGGTCACCCCCGTCCAGGAGGCGGCCCACACCGGCTCCCGCCCCGCCCGGCTCCTCCTGTACGGCTGGGCGACCCTGCTCGCCCTCGCCGTCGTCGTGTCACTGCTCCTGGCGACGACCACCGTCGCCCTGCTGACCACCTACGCCTCACTCGCCACGATCTGGCTCGCGACCGCCCCCCGCCGCCTGGCGCACCGCACCGACGGCTGAGCCTCGCGGCAACCGGTCAGTTTTGGAGAAGCCGTCATGGCTTCGGGTTCCTAGGATGAGATTGTTCAGATCGAGCACCTTCTGAGAGGAAATCTGCCATGAAGGGCACCCAGTCGTCCGCCACCAACACCGAAGCCGCCGAGAAGTACGACGGGTTCACGGCCGAGGAGCGGGACGCGATGAAGGAGCGCGCCAAGGAGCTGAAGGCCTCCTCCAAGCGTGGCTCCCGAGCCCCCAAGGTGGACCCGGAGGTCGAGGTGCTCGCGAAGATCGCCGAGATGGAGGGGACGGACCGCGCCATCGCCGAGCGGCTCCACGACATCGTCAAGAGCAACGCCCCCGCCCTCTCCTCGAAGCTCTGGTACGGCATGCCGGCGTACGCCAGGGACGGCAAGATCGTCTGTTTCTTCCAGCCCGCGCAGAAGTTCAAGGCGAGGTACGCCACGCTCGGCTTCAACGACCCCGCGGCCCTCGACGACGGCACCATGTGGCCCACCGCCTTCGCCCTGACCGACCTGACCCCCGAGACCGAAGTCCGGATCGCCGCCCTCATCAAGAAGGCCGCCGGCTGAGGCATCCCGCCTCCCCGCTGTCGCGTGGCTTCCTGGCGCGTACGGGCTCCACGTGTCCACGCGCCGGCCGCCTCCGGCAACACGACACCACGAGTTCCGGCACGGAGCCGCCGGACCGTGCCCGGCCTCGCCGGAGGCGACGTGCCCGAGGTGGGGACCACACATGTCATCGATCCCGGGCCTGCCGGCCGTACCCTCGGCCACGTGGGGTTCCGGGTGCGAGAAAGGCGAAGGAACCGGCGCCCGGATCGGGCGGCGCACGGTACGGCTGTGGCTCAGGCCGTCATCTTCTTCCCTGTTTTCCTCGTTTCCACGGCCGAATCGGTGAACACCGGCCGCGTCCCCTACCGGAACCGACGGAACGGCCCGGCCATGTGGTTCGGCGTCGAACGTGACATGCCGACGATGCTCGAAGCTCCCAGAGCGGACATCGTGATCTCGGTGATCAATTCGTCCTCCGGAAGCTTCTTCACATAAATGGAAAGCCTCGGCAGGCCACAGGGAATCCGGTTCGAACCGCATCCCTGACGGCTTCCCGGTCACGGCCGGTTCGCCCGTCGAGCCCTGGTGATCAAAGAGCTAGAGTAATCCGAGGAAAGATCATTCCTGGCAGGGTTTCGTCTCCTCTCACCGGCTGCACAGATATGCCTTGACCGTACGATCAAAGATCACCCGGATGGGCCCGGTTTCGCCGATCGCCTCATCACCGTCCGGCGAATCACGGCGTAGCGCGCGGCGATGAGCAGGAAGCACCGGAAGGAAAACAGTGGATTACTACGCCCATCGGGTGGCTGTGATCACGGGGGCGGGCTCGGGAATCGGTCGCGCGCTGGCCGTGAACCTGGCTCGGCGGGGCACGAGGCTGGCGCTGTCCGACCAGAACGCCGAGGCGGTGGCCGAAACCGCGCGACGCTGTCAGCGGTTCGGCGCGCGGGTGTTCACGGACACGGTCGACGTGACCGACCGGCAGGCGGTTCTCCGCCATTCGGCCGCCGTCCACGAGGAATTCGGCCGTGTCGACATGGTCTTCTGCGTGGCGGGTGTCATCCACACCGGAAGGCTGATCAACTCCGAATTCAGTGACTTCGATCACGTGCTGAACGTCAATTTGCTGGGCGTGGTCAACACGGCCAAAACGTTTCTGCCTCTTCTGATCTCTTCGGGAGGCGGGCACGTCGTGACCGTTTCCAGTGCGTTCGGATTCTTCTCGGCGCCGTGCTACACCGCCTACAGCGCGTCGAAGTTCGCGGTGCGTGGATTCAGCGAGTCACTGCGACAGGAGATGCGACTCGACGGGCACCCTGTTTCGGTGACGTGTGTCTATCCGGGCGGCGTCCGTACACCGATCATGCGGAACGGGCGGTTCGCGAAAGGCGAAGACTCCGCCGCCGTCACAAAGAGGTTCGACACGAAGGTCGCACGGATGGACGCCTCCAGGGCGGCCGCGATCATCCTGCTCGGCGTGAGGCGCCGGCAGGCACAGGTGTTCGTCGGAGCGGACGCCAAGATCGCATGGATCCTCGTTCGCGCACTGGGGTCCGCCTACCAGCGTTTGGTGCTCTGGGTCGGGCGGCGATGACCTACCGTGCCCCGATGTCGACGAGACGGGGAGACGGGTACGGCAGACCGCCGACCGAGGCCTTTGGCGGTGAACGGCAAGAGACGCGCCCGAGCTCGTCGCCGAGGAGGCAGCAGACGTCCTGAAGTCCGCCTGACCTCTCCTTCCTGACCACGGAAGCGGACGAACACGGGCGCCGCATGCCGCGTCCTCCCCGTGACGAACGGTGAGCACCGGAACGAGGGGTCCGGCTTCTCCTCCCTTTTCGTATCATCGACCATATGACCGGTGAGCCCTCACACCCCGTCCACTCCGGCGAATGGCGCGTCTCCCACACCGAACGCGAGGCGGTGGTGGAAAGGCTGAGCAAGGCGGCGGCCGATGGGCGCCTCGACCTCGCCGAGCTGGACGGGCGGCTGGAACGGGCGCTGACCGCCAGGACATACGCCGACCTCGCGCCTCTGACGGCGGACCTTCCCCCTGACGTTCCATCGGCCCCGAGAAAGCCGCTGGTCCTCCAGGGGGGTCTCGGTGGCGTCACCCGAGCCGGTCACTGGCAGGTGCCCGCGAAGGTGGTCGCGTCCGGCGGCATGGGTGGGGTCAAACTCGACTTCACCCAGGCCGGTTGTGATCTGCCCGAGGTCGAGCTGGAGGTGCACGGCCAGGCGGGCGGTGTCACGGTCATCGTTCCCGACGGCTGGGCCGTGGAGACCGTCGAGGTGAATCCGGGCCTCGGTGGCCTGAAGGACAAAGTCACCTCTCCCCGGCTCCCGGGCGCACCGCTGATCCGCATGAGCGGCACCGGTGGCGCGGGAGGTGTGGTCATCCGTCACCCCAACAGTTGGGAACGCCGGAAGCTGAAGCGGGAGCAGTCGCGGTGACGGGGATCTCCGGGTAAGCCGCGCACGAGCGCACGGGACGAGGCCGACGGTGAACTTCGAGGTCGTCACACATGTCATGGCGCCGCCGGAACGGGTCTTCGACATATCGCTGGACGTGGACGTCCACTCCGCCTCGATGGCGGGATCCGCGGAGGAGGCGGTCGACGGTGTGACCGCCGGTGGCATGCGGCTGGGCGACACCGTCACATGGCGGGCGCGGCACTTCGGCCTCCACTGGAGGATGACGTCCACGATCAGCGCCTACGACCGCCCCGCGTACTTCGTCGACGAGCAGGTGTCAGGCCCCTTCGAGCGCTGGTACCACACCCACCGTTTTCACGGTGACGACCACGGCGGCACGGTGATGAGCGACATCGTCGAGTTCACCGCGCCTTTCGGCCCCCTCGGAAGAGCCGCCGAACTGCTGGTACTCCGCCATTACATGCCCAGGTTGATCCACATGCGGAACCAGTACGTCAAGCGGGTCGCGGAAAGCGCTCCGTGACCGCGTCCGCCGCGTGATCACCACCACGAGAACCACGACCACAAGACCGGCCCGATCGCACGTTCAGCGGCACACGGCCGCCTCGCTGCTCAAGAGGCTCAAGGATCACGCACGGGGGTCTCAAAAGACGAGGAGACCATTCGAATGAGCCCGTCATAGCGAAACGCCCCGGAATCTGCCCGCTCCGAGGCGTTTATCGATGGGGCTACCAGGATTTGAACCTGGGGCCTCTCCCTTGTCAGGGAATCACAAATGCTCTGGACTTTGGGAGAACCGCCCTCCGACCAGGGATTTAGCGTCCTCCAACGTCCGTGCGAGTTCCCCTGCGTTGTCACGCGGTTAGGGCACGCAAGACCCCGACCGCGTGTGCGGGGGCACGTGAGGATCTGCCCGCCCCACCTGACGGCCTTGGGACCGTTCCCCGCGCCGGGGAGGGCCTGACGCGTCGGTCAGCACCACGGCGAGGGTGAAGGTCCGTACCGGGGTGCCGAGAGCCGTCGTGTTCCGCCGTGGCCAAACGCGACCCGGCTACGTTCGGCCCTGCCGTACCAGAGAACCGCTGAACGCCCCCGTGACTGTTCCGAGGATGGTGTAGTTCGCCTGGATCTCCATTCTTTCCTGACCGGTCAGCCGGACACTCATTGTCAGATCCGCCAGGCAGGTCTGCCCCGATGGCGCGTTGGCCGGGGCGCCGGTGGTTCCGGCCTTCAGAACAAGGTGGTCGCCGTTGACCTCGGCGAGCTGCCAGCTACGTGAGCAGCCGGCCTCCTGACCCCAGTCGACGGCACGCTGGTCTGCGACGGTGTCGCCGATACTGCCCTGCTTTATCGTTATCTCGTCAGTTCCCGCCCCTTTTCCCTCCCTGGTGGGGTCGGGGAAGGTCATTGTGACCTGCCCCCTCCAGGTGCCGAGGTACTGCTCCGGCACAGCGCTGCTCCTGTCGCCGCTCTGGGGGAGCAGCCACGCCAGCAGGCTCACCACGAGCGCCAGCACGCCGGTGATCGCGGCGATGACTCCTGCACGCTCACCCACGTTCTGGCCCAGGAAAAGGGACCAGGAGACGCGCTTCCTTTTTCCGGAAGGGGTGTCACCGGGGTGAGGTGTCTCGGAGGCTTCGCCTGTTTCGGAGAGGCCTGTTCGCTCATTCTGGAGAGGAGGTACGAACCCGGCGGGGTCAGGATCCGTGGAAACCTCCGGAGCGCTGTCGTTTCCGTCTGCCTGGTCAGCGGACTCGCATAACTCTTCCTTGCGGGATTCACTGGACTCTCTCGGTCCGGATTCCGGCATATCCGTTTCCAGCTTTCAATAGATGACGCTTCCCAGGTTTATCGAACACCTACCGGCGTTGCCCTGTCAGTACGTTGATCGGGTCCAGTGGTCGGCGACGAACAGGGCGGCGTCGGGGGATCCCGGTCCTGACGCCGGCCACCCCGTCAGCTCCCGGGGTCCATTCACGTGGCCGTACAGGCCCGACGCCCGGGTCACAGGGGTCACACCCGGCCGCGACCCCCTCGACCAGCGCGAACAGAGAGGGTGCGACCGACGGGCGGGTCACGCCCCTCCTGAAGGCCTTCACCCCTGTTCCTCCAGGGGGTCACGGGGGTCACACCCCCAACCCGGCCCGAGGGGACCGCCGGGACCCGGGTGTGAGAGTCCAACAGGGGGTCGGACAAAGGGGGAGCCAGTCCGTCCGCACGGTTTCGTACCAGGTGGCCATCACCGCCTTCGCCCGCCAAGAGGAGATCACGGCCGCGCGGCACCGAACTGGTATACCTGCTTGTCGGTATAGTTGCGATTTGTCGGTATCCCGTGAGGGGAGACAGGGGGATCTTCCTGATGGGCAGCCGCTTCGGCCCGGTAGCAAAGCTCAGCGGTTCGTGGGCAGCCGCGCTCGTGGCGGGTCTGGCACTCGGTGTTGTCACCAACCTGGCCCAGGGCTGGCTTCCGGGCGCCTGGAACCAGGTCGCCAACTCCGGTGCCGTCTGGTGTGTCCCGGCGTTCGTCGGCGGCGCCCTGCTTGCCGGTTGGGCGTCAGCGTGGTCGGCTGCCGTCGCCGGCCTGTGTGCCTCGATCGGCCTGGTCGTCGGGTATTACGGGTACGCGGAGTTCGGCCGTGACGGCATGGGCAGCCTCACCTATCCGCTGATCTGGCTCGCGATGGCGGTCGTCAGCGGCCCGTTGTTCGGCGTGGCCGGGCTGTGGTGGCGGAACGGACGTACCGTACGTCACCGTGTCATCGGCCTCGCCGCGCTGGGAGGCGTCTTCGGGATGGAGAGCATCATGTATGCCTTCGTCCTGCACTACGCCCCGCAGGCATGGGCCTGCCTGGCCGTCCTCGTCCTCGCACCGCTGTTGATGGCACGTCGGCGAGAGCGGACGCCGACCCTGCTGACGGCCCTGGCCCTCGCGGCACTGGCGTACCTGGTCATCGAATTGCCACTTCAATACGTGACGGCGTGAAGTGAATCGTGGACACGGTAAGCCAGGTCATGTCAGCCGACCACGGCTTCACTGAGTCAGTCCCCTCATCCCTGTTCGGACACCGCTCAGGCGACTCCACCAACGTCCACCGGGCCCCCTCGCGAGCTACGGCACGGCTTCGTCTCGCCGCTGTCAGACCCCGGTGTCCCCCTGGAGGAGATCTCTCGCCTGGTGGGCCACAGCGGCACGGCCGTCACGGAACGGGTCTACCACAAGCGGATCCGCCGGTTCTCCAGAGTGATGGCCATGAACCGCGTCTTTGGGACCTGATCGGAAACGGTGGTCACGCGGAAAACAGAAGGGCCGCCATCCGAAGATCGGAAAGCGGCCTTTTCGCTGGTCAGAAAAGTGGGGCTACCAGGACTTGAACCTGGGACCTCTTCCTTATCAGGGAAGCGCTCTAACCGACTGAGCTATAGCCCCTTGCGACATGAAGAACGGTATCGTATCCCGCTTTGGGAGGCGAATCCGTTCGGTCGAACAGGGAAAAGCTTACCCTGTCCCGACACCAGCTCGCGCCATGTCCCCGGCCCCACTCCTGGGGCGGCACCGGGGACACGACGGCGGTGGTTACTCGGCCTCGCTGAAGGTGACCTCGATGCCGCCGACCAGGTCGGAGGCGATGTTGTAGATCACCGCACCCAGAGTGGACAGAGCCGTGATCAGGACGACGTTCACAGCCCCGATCAGGGCGGTGTATCCGAGGATGCGGACCGGCTCGAACCAGGAGGCGACGTTGAAACCGTTCGCGGACGGCTTGCCGTCGGAGACGGTGAACTGGTTGACCGTCTGGATGATGCTGTCGAACACGCCGAGGCTGTTCAGCACCATGTAGAGCACCGCGACGGCGACGAACAGCACCACGAAGCAGACCAGGGAGACCACGAAGCTGAACTTCATGGCCGACCACGGCTCGACCCTGCGCAACACCAGGTGGGCCTTGCGCGGCGTACGCGGCGAGTTGTCGGAGGCCGGCTTCCTGGAGTCCTGCGACGGGGACGACAGGCCCGCAGGCGGGGGCGGGGGCGGCCCTCCCGAGGGTGACCAGGAGGAGTTTCCCTGCGGAGGGGTCGGACGGACGTGCACCGTGGTGTCGGGCACCTTGCCGTCCTCGGTGGTCGCCGTACCCGGCCTGCCCTTGCCGTCGGCCACCGGCTTGTCAGGCTCCGGGGCGGGCCTGCCACCCCCACCCGCTGACGGCTCACCCGCCTTGGCAGGATCTGCTTCGACGGCTTTATCCATTTTCTCCGACACCTGATCACGTGTTGACGAGGACGCGGGTCGCGATCCTGGCCTTGACTGGGCGCTCACGGGCTACTCACCTTCCCCGTTTTCCTCAGTCTCCAAAGAGTCAGCGTTGCGGGCGAGAGCCACGACGCTGTCTCCATCGACCAGATTCATCAGACGCACCCCCATGGTCTGGCGACCAGACTGCTTGATCTCTCCTGCGCTGGTCCTGATCACCCCACCGACGGACGTGATCGCGAAGACCTCGTCCTCCGGCCTGACCATGACCGCCCCGACCAGCTTGCCACGGGAACTGACGATCTTCGCGGTCAGGACACCCTTACCGCCTCGCCCCTGCACGGGGTACTGGTCGGCGGGTGTGCGCTTTGCATACCCACCCTCGGTGGCGACCAACACATCTTCGCCGTCGGCGATGCGGTTCATCGCCAGCAGCTCGTCACCGTCGAGGAAACGCATGCCGATCACGCCGCTGGTCGCCCGGCCCATCGGCCGCAGGGCTTCGTCGGAGGCGGTGAAGCGGATCGACTGGGCTCCGCGCGAGATCAGCAGGAGGTCGTCCTCCTCGGAGACAAGCCTGGCCGCGATCACTTCGTCATCTTCTCGCAGATTGATGGCGATGAGACCACCGGAACGCGGCGAGTCGTACTCGGAAAGGCGCGTCTTCTTCACCAGACCGCTACGGGTTGCCAGCACGAGGTACGGCGCGACCTCGTAGTCACGCAGGGCGAGCACCTCCATGACGACCTCGTCCGGCTGCATGGCCAGCAGGTTGGCCAGGTGCTGACCGCGGGCGTCCCTGCCCGAGTCGGGCAGCTCGTAGGCCTTGACCCGGTAGACCCGCCCCTTGTTCGTGAAGAACAGCAGCCAGTGGTGGGTCGTGGTGACGAAGAAGTGGTCGACGATGTCGTCCTGGCGCAACTGCGCGCCCCGCACCCCCTTGCCGCCGCGCTTCTGCGCCCGGTAGAGGTCGGTGTTGGTGCGCTTGGCGTAGCCGCCGCGGGTGATCGTGACGACCATGTCCTCCTCGGCGAGGAGGTCCTCGATCGACATGTCGCCCTCGTAGGCGATGATCTCCGTCTTGCGCTCGTCGCCGTACTTGGCGGTGATCTCGGAGAGCTCGTCGAAGACGATGGTCCGCTGTCGCTCCGGCGAGGCCAGGATCTCCTGGTAGTCGATGATGTGCGCCATCAACGCGTCGTACTCGTCGGTGATCTGCTGGCGCTCCAGGGCGGCCAGCTTGCGCAGCTGCATGTCGAGGATGGCCTGCGCCTGGACCTGGTCGATCTCCAGCAGGGACATCAGGCCGCCCTGGGCGTCGGCCGCAGAGGGCGAACGCCGGATCAGCGCGATGACCTCGTCCATCCGGTCGAGCGCCTTGAGCAGCGCACGCAGGATGTGGGCCCGCTCCTCGGCCTTGCGCAGCAGGTATCGGGTCCTGCGGACCACGACCTCGATCTGGTGGTCGACGTAGTGGCGGACGAACTGGTCGAGACGCAGGGTCCTGGGCACGCCGTCAACCAGCGCCAGCATGTTGGCGCCGAAGGTGGTCTGCAGCTGGGTGTGCTTGTAGAGGTTGTTCAGCACGACCTTGGCGACCGCGTCGCGCTTGAGCACGATGACCAGGCGCTGGCCGACCCGCGAGGAACTCTCGTCACGGACGTCGGCGATGCCGCTGATGCGGCCGTCCTTGACCGACTCCGCGATGGCCAGCGCGAGGTTGTCCGGGTTGACGATGTAGGGCAGCTCGGTGACGACCAGGCACTGACGGCCCTTGGCGTCCTCCTCGACCTCGACGATCGCCCGCATGGTGATCGAGCCGCGTCCGGTGCGGTAGGTGTCGTCGATGCCCCTGCGGCCCACGATCAGGGCGCCGGTGGGGAAGTCGGGGCCCTTGACCCGGGCGATCAGCTCCTCAAGGAGTTCGTCGTCGCTCGCGTCGGGGTTCTGCAGGGCCCACTTGACGCCGTCGGCCACCTCGCGCAGGTTGTGCGGCGGGATGTTCGTCGCCATGCCGACCGCGATGCCCGCCGAGCCGTTGACCAGCAGGTTCGGGAACCGCGACGGCAGGACCAGGGGCTCCTGGGAGCGGCCGTCGTAGTTGGGCTGGAAGTCGACGGTCTCCTTGTCGATGTCACGGATCATCTCCATGGCGATCGGCGCGAGCTTGCACTCGGTGTAACGCATGGCGGCCGGCATGTCGTTGCCCGGCGATCCGAAGTTGCCCTGACCGTCGACCAGGGTGTAGCGCAGCGCCCACGGCTGCGCGAGCCGTACGACCGTTCCGTAGATCGAGGAGTCGCCGTGCGGGTGGTAGGAACCCATCACGTCACCGACGACACGGGAGCACTTGAAGTAGCCGCGGTCGGGGCGGTAGCCGCCGTCGTACATGGCGTAGAGCACCCGGCGGTGCACCGGCTTGAGGCCGTCACGGACGTCGGGCAGCGCGCGGGACACGATGACGGACATCGCGTAGTCCATGTAGCTGCGCTGCATCTCCGACTGGATGTCGACGGGTTCGATGCGCTGGTGCTCCGCCGGCGGAGTGTTCACATCCGTCACTGGGA
Organism: Streptosporangium sp. NPDC000239; assembly: GCF_040300765.1. NCBI lineage: Bacteria > Bacillati > Actinomycetota > Actinomycetes > Streptosporangiales > Streptosporangiaceae > Streptosporangium > Streptosporangium sp. NPDC000239. The sequence continues at coordinate 128,279 of NZ_JBEPEI010000012.1, forward strand.
TGGGTCCTTTACGAAAGAGAGGTCTGTACGGCTACCGCTACACATCGAGGAAACGGACGTCTCGCGCGTTCCTGATGATGAAGGAGCGGCGCGCCTCGACGTCCTCACCCATGAGGACGCTGAACAGCTCGTCGGCCTGGGCGGCGTCGTCGAGGGTGACCTGCAGGAGCACCCGGGTGTCGGGGTTCATCGTCGTGTCCCAGAGCTGGCCGGCGTTCATCTCGCCCAGACCCTTGAACCGCTGGATGCCGTCGTGCAGGCGCGGGTCGCGCTTGCCCCGCTGCATGCCGTCCTCGATGATCGCGTCACGCTCGCGGTCGGAGTAGGCGTAGGAGGCGTCCTCGCCCCTGCGGTCCCACTTGATCTTGTAGAGCGGCGGCTGGGAGAGGTAGACGTGCCCCGCCTCGATCAGCGGGCGCATGAAACGGAACAGCAGTGTCAGCAGCAGCGTGTTGATGTGCTGGCCGTCGACGTCGGCGTCCGCCATCAGGATGAGCTTGTGGTAGCGGAGTTTGGTGATGTCGAACTCGTCGTGGACCCCGGTGCCCATGGCGGTGATCAGCGCCTGGACCTCGGCGTTCTTCAGCACCTTGTCGATGCGGGCCTTCTCCACGTTCAGGATCTTGCCGCGGATGGGCAGGATGGCCTGGAACTTGGAGTCGCGGCCGCCCTTGGCCGAGCCACCCGCCGAGTCACCCTCGACGATGAACAGCTCGCACTTCTCCGGGTCGCTCCACTGGCAGTCGGCCAGCTTGCCCGGCAGGCCGGAACCCGATTCGAGCAGCGACTTGCGCCGGGTGAGGTCGCGGGCCTGGCGGGCCGCGATGCGGGCGCGCGCGGCCTGCAGGGACTTGTTGATGATGTCCTTGGCCTCGCCGGGGTTGCGCTCGAACCAGTCGCGCAGATGGTCGTTGCAGGCCTTCTGCACGAACGACTTGGCCTCGGTGTTGCCCAGCTTGGCCTTGGTCTGCCCCTCGAACTGCGGGTCGGCCAGCTTCACCGAGATGATCGCGGTCAGGCCCTCGCGGATGTCCTCACCGCTGAGGTTGTCGTCCTTGCCCTCCTTGAGGAACTTCTGCTCACGCGCGTAGCGGTTGACGATCGACGTCAACGCCGCGCGGAAGCCCTCCTCGTGGGTGCCGCCCTCCGCGGTGTTGATGGTGTTGGCGAAGGTGTAGACCGACTCGGAGTAGGAGTTGTTCCACTGCATGGCGATCTCGACGGAGATGCCCTCGCCGTGCTCCTCGAAGTCGACCACCGAGACGTGCGCGGGTTCCTTCTTGGAGTTCAGGTGCCTGACGAAGTCGGCCAGGCCGCCCTCGTAGTGGTAGACGATCTCGACGGGTTCGTCGTTGACGGCGTGGTCCGGCCGCTCGTCGCGCAGTGAGATGGTCAGGCCCTTGTTCAGGAAGGCCATCTCCTGGAAGCGCCGCGAGAGCGTCTCGAAGTTCCACGTGGTGGTCTCGAAGATGGTGTCGTCGGCCCAGAAGGTGATCGAGGTGCCGGTCTCCTCGGTCGCCTCGCCCTTCGCCAGGGGAGCGGTCGGCTTGGAGTGGGAGTAGTTCTGCCGCCAGTAGTGGCCGTCGGTGCGGATCTCCACGTCCAGCGCCGTGGACAGGGCGTTCACCACCGAGACACCGACGCCGTGCAGACCGCCGGAGACGGCGTACGACTTGCTGTCGAACTTGCCTCCCGCGTGCAGCACGGTCAGGACGACCTCGACGGCGGGGCGGCCCTCCGCCTCGACGATGCCGACGGGAATGCCTCGGCCGTTGTCGACGACCCTGACGCCGTTGTCGGCGAGGAGGGTCACCTCGATCCTGTCGGCGTGCCCGGCCAGGGCCTCGTCGACGGAGTTGTCCACGACCTCGTAGACGAGGTGGTGGAGACCACGTTCACCGGTCGAGCCGATGTACATTCCCGGGCGCTTACGGACCGCCTCAAGTCCTTCGAGGACGGTGATTGAGCTAGCGTCGTAGGACAAGTGCGAAATCCTCCTGCCGCGGACACGCGGCGAACGGCCCTGTCGGCCCCGCCGTGCCCGTCACCGTCGTGAATGCCCCGATGCGCTCACCCGGGGGAAGTCGGCGCGGTGGCCGGGGTGACACGCAAGCGGACTGTGTCCGGAATTCGATTTCATTCTAGCGTCTCCGGACGTGTCGTGCGGCATTGACGGGCTCTGGAGGCCTCTGTCGCGCGTCGACCCTCTGCTTACGCATCCCCCTACAGGGAGGGGTGTAGCCGCGCCAGAAAGGCCGCTGATCCGTTTTCCGAGTTGTTGATCATCACCCATAGGTGTCGCCTGGGCCACGGCTCCCCGTGACACGCAGGCCACCGCTCGGTCGCGGCCCGTTCTGCGGCCCGCGCACCCGCACGCGCCGTACGGTCCCGTCGCCGAGCTCCTCGTTCAGCCGCCTGACGAGCGTGGCCGCGAGCAGCCTGACCTGGGTCGCCCAGGCCGTGGAGTCCGCGATCACCACGACCTCTCCCTCGGCGAAGGTCTCCGGTCTGGTGTGCGCGGCCAGGTCGACGCCGACGATCTCGTGCCAGCGGCCGAACACCCCGCCGACCGCGACCGGCCGCTCCCAGCCCCGGTCCGCGAGCAGGTCGGCGATGGCGCTGCCGAAAAGCCTCGGGTCGCCGCCGTCCCTGCGCTGGCCGTACGGCTTGCGCCGGGGTTCGCGGCGGGGGAGCTGGCCGCGCTTGGCGGCGTCGGCCTTGGCCTGGGCGAGCTTCTCCCTGGCCATCGCGGCGCCCTTGGCGGCGGTCGCCTTGGCCGCCTCCTGCCCGGCCTGCCGCGCGGGTCCCTTCCCGGTCCCCGCTGTGGACCCCCCCGCGGACCCCTCCGCGGGGCCCTGGGCGCGTCCTGTGGCCGGTTCCTCAGCGGACACGGGCCACGCTTCCCTCGGTCACGTCGAAGCGGGCGCCGATCAGCTCGGCGGGCACGTCGGCGGCGACCGCGGCGGTGATCAGCACCTGCTCGGCGGGCGCCACGATCTCGGCCAGGCGGCGGCGGCGCTGGCTGTCCAGCTCGGCGAAGACGTCGTCGAGGATCAGCACCGGGTCGCCGCCGTCGCTCCTGAGCAGGTCGTAGGCGGCCAGTCTGAGCGCGAGCGCGAACGACCACGACTCGCCGTGGCTGGCGTAGCCGCGCGCGGGCAGCTCGCCGAGGCCGAGGAACAGGTCGTCGCGGTGCGGGCCGACGAGGGTGACACCGCGTTCGAGCTCGGTGGCGCGCACGTCGAGCAGGGCGGCGCGGATGCGCCCCTCAAGGTCCTCCCCGGCCGTTTCCTCCGGACCGTCCTCGGGCAGGGTGCCGCGGTAGTCGAGGACGGCCGGGGCCGAGGTGGGGGCGAGCGAGGCGTAGGCGGAGGCGACGAGCGGGCGCAGCTCCTCGATCAGCCCGAGGCGGGCGGCGAGCAGTTCGGCGCCGAACTTCGCCAGGTGGGTGTCCCAGACCTCCAGCGTGCTCAGCGGGTCTCCCGCCCCGGCCGCGGCGAAGGCGGCGTCGCTCTCCGCCCGCCTTCCGCTCCTGCCGCGCCGTGACTGCGCGGCCACCCGCAGCAGGGCGCCGCGCTGCTTGAGCACCCGGTCGTAGTCGGCCCTGACCCCGGCGAACCGGGGGGCCCTGGCCACCAGCAGGTCGTCGAGATAGCGGCGGCGCTCACCGGGGTCGCCCTTGACCATGGCGAGGTCCTCGGGGGCGAACAGGACGGTGCGCAACATGCCGACCACGTCGCGCGGGCGGGAGACGGGCGAGCGGTTCAGCCTGGCCCGGTTGGCCCGGCCCGGATTGATCTCCAGCTCGATCAGCGCCCGCCGGTCGTCACGCACGACGACCGAGCGCACGATCGCCCGCGCCGCGCCCTGCCGTACCAGGGGGCCGTCGGTCGCCACCCGGTGGCTGGAGTGGCTCGCCACGTAGCCCAGCGCCTCGACCAGGTTGGTCTTGCCCTGGCCGTTCGGGCCGACGAACGCCGTGACGCCCGGCTCAAGGCCGAGGTCGACGGCGTCGTAGGACCGGAAGTCGGTCAGCGCGAGATGGGCGACGTGCACCTCAGGAAGACTAGCCGCCCCCGTCCTTCACCGGCGCCTCGCCGGTCAACGGTCCGTCTCGGCAGGGGGGACGACGTCGGCGCCGGGGGCGTCGGCGCCCTTGCCGGTCTGGCCCTCCTTCGAGGTGACCGCGTGCCCGCCGAACTGGTTGCGCAGCGCCGCGACGACCTTCATGGCCGGGGAGTCGTCCTGGCGGGAGGCGAACCTGGCGTACAGCGCGGCGGTGATGACCGGCAGCGGGACGGCGTGGTCGACGGCCGCCTGGACCGTCCACCGGCCCTCGCCCGAGTCCTCGGCGTAGCCCCTCAGGTCGGCCAGCTCGGGGTCGTCGTCGAGCGCGCGCACCAGCAGGTCGAGCAGCCAGGAGCGGATGACGGTGCCGTGCCGCCAACTGGAGAAGGCCCCGGCCACGTCGGTCACGACGTCGGAGGCCTCAAGCAGCTCCCAGCCCTCGGCGAAGGCCTGCATCATGCCGTACTCGATGCCGTTGTGGACCATCTTCGCGAAGTGCCCGGCGCCGACGGCTCCCGCGTGCACGAAGCCGCCGTCCTCCGGCTTGAGGGTCTCGAAGACCGGCATCAGGCGCTGAACGTCGTTGTCGGCGCCGCCGACCATGAGGGCGTAGCCGTTCTGCAGGCCCCAGACGCCGCCGCTCACCCCGCAGTCGACGAAGCCGACGCCCCGCTCGCCGAGCTGTGCGGCGTGCTTCTGGTCGTCGAGGTAGTGCGAGTTCCCGCCGTCGATCACGATGTCGCCGTCGGACAGCAGACCGCCAAGCTCCTCGACGGTGGCCTGGGTCGGCGCGCCCGCGGGCACCATGACCCACACCGCGCGCGGCGCCTGGAGCCGTTCGACCAGCTCCTTCAGGCTGGAGACGTCACTGACCGCCGGGTCACGGTCGTAACCGACGACGTCGTGACCCCCGCGGCGCAGCCGCTCGGCCATGTTGCCGCCCATCTTGCCCAGCCCGACCATGCCGATCTGCATACGAGCACCCCCTTCAGGGTTCCATCATCCACCTGTCGCCGAGTCGCGCCAGCGCGAGCCGCACCAGGTGGGCGTTTCCTTCCACAGGGCCGCCGTCGGGGCTGTGGAGGACGTCCTCAAGGCCGATACGCGTGGCCAGACCCAGCTGCCCCGCTTCGTCCACGAGTATCCACGCCGGTCCCTCCTCGCCGTGGAGCAGCCTGGGGCCGGGTACGGCCAGCTCGTCGAGACGCCCGAGCACGGCCCGCGCCCGGGAGACCGCGGTCTCCTCGGCGCCGCCGATGATCTCGACGAGCACCCGTGCGCACCCGAGACCGGTCGCGGCGAGCGCCTCGGCGTCGTCGACGGACCAGACCCCGGCCTCGACGTCCACGCCGAGCCGCCGAAGATCATGCCACAGGCCGGGGAAGCCGGGTTCCGAGAGGTTCACCGAGGCGAAGTCTGGCCGGTCCTGTGGAGAGAGCGCCGCCCACCCCCGTACGGCCTCGCGCCTGGCGCCCTCGTCGCCCCCGGTCATCCACAGGCCCGTGCTCACCCCGACGGGCAGCCCGGGGCAGGCCAGCCGTACGGCCCGCACGGCCGCGCCGATGTGGACGGCGCTGAGAGACTCCCTGCCCGCCTCGTCGCGCGGGTGCATGTGCACAGCCGTCGCACCCGCCCCACGCGCCTCACGGGCCGCCTCAGCGAGCTCCAGAGGGGTCACAGGGACCGCGGGGTGCTCGTCGGGCCGTCTACCGCCGTTGAGACACGCCTTCAGCGTGATCCGGCTCACAGGCTGTGGATCAGCTCGACAGGCGGATGGGCATGATCAGGTAGCGGTAGTCGGGCACGCCCCCGTCGTCCACAGGCTTGCCGCCGGTGAGGATGGCGGGCTTGGTCGAGGTGGTCATCTGCAGCCTGGCCACGTCGGAGTCGATCGCGCCCAGCCCCTCAAGCAGGAACTGGTGGTTGAAGGCGATGTTGATGTCGTCGCCCTCGAAGTCGACCGGCAGCACCTCGACCGCCTGGGCCTCGTCGCCGCTGCCCGCCTCAAGGACGACCTCGCCGTCGCGGAAGGCCAGGCGCACCGGCGTGTTGCGCTCGGCGACCAGGGCCACGCGCTTGACGGCCTCGACGAAGGCGCCGGTCGCCAGGTCGGCCCTCGCGGAGAACTCGGTCGGCAGCAGCGAGCGGTACTTGGGGAACTCGGGGTCGAGCAGGCGGGTGGTCGTACGGCGGCCCGCGCTGGAGAAGCCGATCATGCCCTCGCCGGTCCCGCCGACGGAGCTCATCGCGATCTCGACCTCGGCGCCGGTGCTGCCCAGGGCCTTGGCCGCGTCGGCGAGGGTCTTGCCGGGGATCATGGCGACGGCGGAGAAGTCGGGCTGGCCCGGCTGCCACTTCAGCTCACGCACGGCCAGGCGGTAGCGGTCGGTCGCGGCGAGGGTGACGGTGTCGCCCTCGATCTCCATGCGCACGCCGGTCAGCATCGGCAGCGTGTCGTCCTTGCCCGCGGCGACGGCGACCTGGCCGACGGCGGAGGCGAACACGTCGCTGCCGACCCGGCCCGCAGCCGGCGGCATGGTCGGCAGGGAGGGGTAGTCCTCCACAGGCATGGTCAGCAGGGTGAACCGGGCACTGCCACAGGTGACGACCGCCTTGGCGCCCTCGACGACGAAGTCCACAGGCTGTGCGGGCAGCGCCCTGGTGATCTCGGCGAGCAGCTTGCCGGAGACCAGCACGACGCCGGCCTCACCGGTCTGGGGTTCGAGGGTCACCTCGGCGGACACCTCGTAGTCGAAGCCGGAGAGCTTCAGCTGCCCGCCGTCCGTCACCTCCAGGCGCATGCCGGCGAGCACCGGCACGGAAGGACGCGCCGGCAGGCTGCGTGCCGTCCAGGCGACGGCCTCGGCGAGCACGTCTCGCTCGATACGGAACATCACGGGGATCTGCCTCCTGTGTGTGAGCGCTGTCCGCTCGGTGCCTTGGGTTCAAGTGTTCACTGTCCCGCACCTGCGCTCCCCCGGAACCCTTCTGTGGGTCTTGAGTTCTCTAGTTAGAGATACAAGGGGTCATCGCATTAGGGGCGGTGGATACTGTGGAAATCCTGTGTTTCCGCAGATCAGACTAGGTTTTTTCATCCACCGGGGGTGTGGGTGGAGGGTGTGGAGAACTCGGCGGCCTGGGGAGAACCTCGCTGTACCCACAGGCCGTCCCCAGATCGAGGGGTCTTCATCCACCGGTTATCCACGAGGTTTCCCCAGGTTATCCACTGGGTAAGAGGTCGTTTTGTCCTTGTGGAAAACGCTCTTCACAGGGCGTCCCCAGGTTGTCCACGAGTTCTCCCCAAGTTGTCCCCAGGTTCTCCCCAGAGTTGTCCCCAGCTTGCTCAAACGTGTTGAAACCATCGAAACCGGCATGTTCACGGTGGAAACTCCTCCTCCATTGGTTGAGGCGGAGTCGTACATTTGATCCACAAGGTTTTCCACAGCCTGTGTATCGCGTCCGGGGAAAACTCATCCATTGCGCGACTGCTGCTTGATCCTGGTGGTCAGTTCGTTGACCTGGTTGTAGATCGAGCGGCGCTCGGCCATGAGGGAACGGATCTTCCGGTCGGCGTGCATGACCGTGGTGTGGTCGCGCCCACCGAACTGCTGGCCGATCTTGGGCAGCGACATGTCGGTCAGCTCCCTGCACAGATACATGGCGATCTGCCGGGCGGTGACCAGGACCCGCGAGCGCGACCCGCCGCACAGGTCGTCGATCGACAGGCCGAAGTAGGCCGCGGTCGAGGCCATGATCGTGGCGATCGTTATCTCGGAGCCCGCGTCCTCGGTGATCAGGTCCTTGAGCACGACCTCGGTGAGCTGCAGGTCGACCGACTGCCGGTTGAGGCTGGCGAACGCGGTGACCCTGATCAGCGCGCCCTCCAACTCGCGGATGTTGGTGGAGATCCGGCTCGCGATGTACTCCAGGACCTCGGGCGGCGCGGCCAGGCCCTCCTGGATGGCCTTCTTGCGCAGGATCGCGATGCGGGTCTCAAGCTCGGGCGGTTGCACGTCGGTGATCAGTCCCCACTCGAACCGGTTGCGCAGCCGGTCCTCCAGGGTGACCAGCTGCTTGGGGGCGCGGTCGCTGGAGATGACGATCTGCTTGTTGGCGTTGTGCAGGGTGTTGAAGGTGTGGAAGAACTCCTCCTGCGTCTGTTCCTTGCCCTCGAGGAACTGGATGTCGTCCACCAGCAGGATGTCCACAGCCCGGTAGCGTCCGCGGAAGTTGTCGGCCTTGTGGTCGCGGATGGAGTTGATGAAGTCGTTGGTGAACTCCTCCGAGCTGACGTATCTCACCCGGGCGCCGTCGTAGAGGCTCTGCGCGTAGTGGCCGATCGCGTGCAGCAGGTGCGTCTTGCCCAGTCCTGAGTCGCCGTAGATGAACAGCGGGTTGTAGGCCTTGGCCGGGGCCTCGGCGACGGCGACCGCCGCGGCGTGGGCGAAGCGGTTGCTCGATCCGATGACGAAGGTCTCGAAGGTGTACTTCGGGTTGAGCCTGGCGGGTTCCCCCTGCTGCTGGGTACGGCCTCCCCGGCCGTCCCATCTGTTCTGCACGGGGCCCGCGGCCTGCGGGGGCGAGGGGCGGTCGAAGTTGTTCTGCCCGTGCCGTTCGAACCCGTCGGACTCCTGGTGCGGGGGCGCGGGCTGCGGGGTGTAGCCGCCGCGGCCGTACCCGCCCCCCTGTTCCTGCGGGGCCGGCGCCGAGGGCTCCCCCGGGAGGAACGGCTGCTGCGCTCCGTCCTCACCCTGTTGATAACCGTAGTGACCCTGTGGGCCGTGCTGTGGATATTCGGTGGACGGCATCGGCGCAGGTCCCTGCCCCTGGAAGGGGTTCTGCAGGCCGGAAGCGTTGTGGAGCTGGGGTGTCACGGGCTGTGCATAACCCTGCTGGGGACCCCCAGGCTGGGGATAACCGTGCGCGGGCGGCTGGGGATAACCGTCTCCCCTGGAGACCCCGGGGTCGGAACCGGCCGCGCTGGGGTCGACCATGACCGCGACCCGCATGGGGCGGCCGAACTCCTGGGAGAGCGCGTGGCTGATCAGGGGGCGGAGCTTGTTCTCCAGGACGTCCCTGGCGAAGTCCGTCGGGGCGGCGAGGACCACGGTGTCGTTCATGAGGCCGAACGGGCGGGTCATGCCGAGCCAGACCCGTTGCTGGGAGGGGACGCTCGCGTTGAGGGAGTTCTCCAACGCCCGTTCCCACACCTCGCTGAGGTCCAAGTTGTCCATGCCCGGCCATCCTCCTGTCGACGCGGTCACCGCACCTGCTCACCGCGATCTGTTATCCACACCGATGGCCGCCGGGCACATCGGATTCCCCTGTTTTCCACATGTCGGAGCCCCTGCTGCCCGTCCGGGGTCGCCGCTCGGAATCCACATCGAATCCACACCGCATCCACATGCTGTGCACAGCCCCACGGCCGCCGCCAGACACGCCCGGGCAATGGTGACAAGGGGTTGGAGGGGCTGACAGTAGCCCTGTCCACAGCCTGTGTTCAAGACGTTGTCCACAGCCTAGTGGCACTGTGGGGGAGGCTGAGTGCACATCCTGTGGACGGCGAGGCGTCGGTGGAAAACGGGGCTGTGGATTCGTGGATAACCTATCGTCAGGTGTTCGCCGGTTTGACCTGGGCCTCGCCTTACCCGTAACGTACGACGGTCGGCTTGTCACGCGGAGGCTTTCGCATGCCCCGCTTCCGGCAGGCCAGCCACTGTCGAGCGTCCCCATGTGCTGGGGGCGCGTCCTGAGCCTGGAGCCCACTCGTGAGCAAGCGTACTTTCCAGCCGAACAACCGCCGTCGCGCGAAGACCCACGGTTTCCGGCTGCGCATGCGCACCCGCGCCGGTCGCGCCATCCTGGCCGCCCGTCGTCGCAAGGGCCGCGCAGCGCTCTCCGCCTGACGCGTCCGCCGTGCCCGGTTCGCCGGGCCGGGGCAGTAAGCGAACCGTCGCCCGTCGGCCGTGACGCCGGCGGGCGATAGCCGTACCTGCCCAGGGTCAAACCAAGGTCCTCTCGTGTTGCCGTCCGTGTCCCGCATGCGCCGGGGCGAGGAGTTCGCCGGCGCGGTCAGGAAGGGAAGCCGTGCAGGCCGCCCCACACTGGTCGCGCATTTCGGCATGCGCGCAGAAACGGACGAACCCCCCTTGGTGGGATTCGTCGTGAGCCGTGCGGTTGGTGGGGCGGTCACGAGGAATCGGGTCAAACGTCAGCTGAGACACCTCATGCGAGACCGTCTCGACCGTCTTCCGCGAGGTAGCCTGCTGGTTGTACGCGCCAATCCACCGGCCGCGTCCGCGCGAAGCGAGCGCCTAGCCGCCGAACTCGACGTCGCGCTGGATCGTTTACTCAGGCGGCGTGAGCCCTCCGCGGCTCACAGGGATGGGCGATGATGACGGCGCAGCACACCGCCGGGGTTTCCCCGGCCGCCAGGACCCTGATGGCTCCCATCCGGTTCTACCGGAGCTATGTGAGCCCTCTGCTGGGTCCACGCTGCCGATTCCACCCCTCGTGCAGTGCCTACGGGCTTGAGGCGGTTGCCGTCCACGGGGCCCTGCGCGGCACATGGTTGACGATCCGGAGAATCGGGCGTTGCCACCCATTCCATCCCGGAGGCTTTGACCCGGTGCCCCCACGCCGGGGCCAGTCCGACGAAACGCAAGGGAGCTAGCTCGGTGGAGCTGTCCTGGCTGAACTGGCTGTACACGGCCGTCGCCCAAGTAATCACCTGGATACACCAGGCGTATAGCAGCTTCCTCGACCCGAACAGCGGGCTGACCTGGGCGCTGACCATCATCACCCTGACGGTGCTGATGAGGCTGCTGATCTTCCCTCTCTTCCTGAAGCAGATGCGCTCCTCGAAGAAGATGCAGGAACTCGCGCCCAAGGTTCAGGAGATCCGTAAGCGCTACAAGAACGACAAGCAGCGCATGAACCAGGAGGTCATGGCGCTGTACCAGGGGCAGGGGGCCAACCCGCTCGGCGGCTGTCTGCCGGTCGTGGCCCAGTTCCCCATCTTCATCTCGATGTTCACCGTGCTGAACGCGATGGCTCACGGCGAGCTGAAGTTCGGCATGACCCAGCAGCTGGTCGACAGCGCCAGGGCCGCGCACATCTTCGGCGCGCCGCTGCCGGCGACCTTCTGGAGCAGCGACGCCCAGCTTCAGGCGTTCGGCGCCAACCCGATCCAGACGAAGATCGTCCTCGCGATCTTCGTGGCGGTCAGCTCGCTGACCACCTTCCTGACCGTCCGGCAGAGCGTGACCCGCTCGATGGCCCAGATGCCGGACAACCCGATGGCGCAGCAGCAGAAGATCCTGATGTACATCTCGCCGCTGTTCGCCATCTTCTCACTGAACTTCCCCCTCGGTCTGATCCTCTACTGGGTCACCACCAACCTGTGGACCCTGGGCCAGCAGCACTGGTTCTACAGCCGCAACCCCGCTCCGGTGGCCGACGCCAAGGGCAACATGGTGACGCCCGAGCCCAAGCCGGGCCTGCTGGGTAAGGCCAAGAAGGCCCCCGAGCCCGAGGCGCCGCCCGCGCCCGCACCCAAGATGGTCCGCCAACAGCCCACCCGCCAGCCCCGCAGCAAGCGGACGGGCAGCAAGAAGTCCTGACGATCATCCCGACAGCACAAAGGAGTGGCCGGACGTGACCGAGGCCGAAGCCGAGAAGGAGACCGTGAAAGCGGCTCCGGATCTCGCTGCGCTGGAGCAGGAGGGCGAGATCGCGGCGGACTACGTCGAGGGTCTGCTCGACATCGCCGACATCGACGGTGACATCGACATGGACGTCGAGGGTGATCGTGCCGTGGTGTCTGTCGTGGATGTCAAGGGTGGCGATCTCGTCGGCCCGCACGGCGAGGTGCTTGAGGCGATCCAGGAGCTGACCCGTCTCGCGGTCCACCGTCAGACGGGCGAGCGCTCTCGGCTCATGCTGGACATCGCCGGCTACCGTGAGCGCCGCCGTACCGAGCTGACCGAGCTGGGCACCAAGATCGCCGCGGACGTCAAGCGCAACGGCGAGCCCAAGCCCCTGCAGCCGATGACCCCGTTCGAGCGCAAGATCGTGCACGACGCGGTGGCGGCGGCGGGCCTGCGCAGCGAGTCCGAGGGCGAGGAGCCCCGGCGCTTCGTGGTGGTCCTGCCCGCGTAACGACACGACGGAGAAAAGGGCCGCCGTCCCCGGTCACCAGGGGCGGCGGCCCTTTCTTGTGATCCGTTCCCGGCCCGTCCTTGTACGGCTCCGCGAAGCGGGCCGTTAGCCTTAGAACACCCTGCAGAAAGCCCGTCCCGAGGAAGAGTGAGCCCCGAGTGAGTGACCAGATCCCCGAGCCGCCCGAGGTCGCGCGCGAGGTGTTCACCGGCGATGCCTGGTCCATGGCGGAGACGTTCGCCGGTCTGCTGGCCGGCCCCGGGGTGGTGCGCGGACTGCTCGGTCCTCGCGAGGTGCCCCGCATCTGGGACCGGCACCTGCTCAACTGCGCCGTGGTCGCCGAGGCGGTGCCCGCGGACGTGCGCCTGGTGGACATCGGCTCCGGTGCCGGGCTGCCCGGCCTGGTGCTGGCGATCGTGCGTCCCGACATCCATGTCACCCTCCTTGAGCCTCTCCTGCGCCGGACGGTCTTCCTCCAGGAGTGCGTGGACACGCTGAAACTCGGCAACGTCGAGGTGCTGCGTGGCCGGGCCGAGGAGTTCGTCGGCAAGCGCGTGTTCGACGTGGCCTCCGCCCGGGCGGTGGCGCCGCTCGACCGGCTGCTGAAGTGGTCGCTCCCCCTGCTGCGCGAGGGCGGGGAGCTGCTCGCCCTCAAGGGCGAACGGGCAGCGGAGGAGCTGACGGACGCCGAGGAACAATTGAGGACCAGCGGGGTGCGAACCGCCGAGCTTGTTTCGGTCGGGCACGGTAAGGTCGAGCCGCCCGCAACTCTCATCCGGGTGGTCGCCGGTCGGGCCCCCGAAGGAGTACGGCAGGGCGCTCGCCGTAAGGAGCGTGTCTCGCGGGCCAAGCGGGCGCGAGGCCAGTAGAACAGACCGAGCGAAGCGAGTGCGAGGCCAGTGAATGACCATGGAAGTGCGATTGTGAGCGCGGAAGGTGGTCTCGGCTGGCCCACGGGTCCTGTCGTCCCGCCTCGTGAACGCCTTTCCGGTCTTGGTTGGCCCGCATCGGGTTCCACCGCTGCAGTCAGGCCGGTTGAAAGGACGACGACCGTGACCCAGTCCCCCCTTAATCCCGGCGAATCGCCGTTGGTACGAGAGGCACTCAGCTCAGTGGTTTCACGTGAAACATCTACGGCCGCCCCCGGAGACACCATCGGCGCCCGGGACGGTGACTGGCCCCGGCCGCCCAAGACCCGCATCTTCACCGTCGCCAACCAGAAGGGCGGCGTCGGCAAGACCACGACATCGGTGAACCTGGCGGCGGCGCTGTCCATCCACGGCCTGCGAGTGCTCGTCGTCGACCTCGACCCGCAGGGCAACGCCTCGACCGCCCTGTCCATCGAGCACCGTGGCGACGTCCCCGACATGTACAAGGTCCTGGTCGAGGACGTGCCGCTGGCGGAGGTCGTGAAGGAGGTCCCGGAGATGCCGGGTCTCTACTGCGCCCCCGCCACGATCGACCTGGCGGGGGCCGAGATCGAGCTGGTCTCCATGGTCGCCCGTGAGGCCCGGCTGCAGCGCGCGCTCGCGGCCTACACCCAGGTCGAGTTCGACTACATCCTCATCGACTGTCCTCCCTCGCTCGGCCTGCTGACCGTCAACGCGTTGATGGCCGCCAACGAGCTGCTGATCCCCATCCAGTGCGAGTACTACGCGCTTGAGGGGCTCGGCCAGCTGCTGCGGAACGTTGACCTGGTCCGCGCCCACCTGAATCCCACGCTCGACCTTTCCACCATCCTGCTGACGATGTACGACGGCAGGACCAGGCTCGCCTCCCAGGTCGCCGACGAGGTCCGCTCCCACTTCGGGGACACGGTGCTGAAGAACGTGATCCCGAGGAGTGTCCGTGTCTCCGAGGCACCGAGCTACGGCCAGTCGGTCATGACCTACGACCCGGGCTCCAGCGGCGCGATGGCCTACATGGACGCCGCCCGTGAGATCGCCTACCGTGGCGCCGCCGTGTGAACGCGCCGAGATCCGCAGAAACAGCAGGGGAGGGACCGTGGTAGCTAAGACGCCCAGGGGACTGGGCAAGGGGCTGGGCGCGCTCATCCCGACGGGCCCCACCGTGCTGGAGACGACGCCACCGGCCGTCACCTCGACCCTGGTCGTGGACGAGCCCACGGTCCAGCAGCCGAAGCCGGTCGCGGGCGCCTACTTCCTTGAGATCCCCGTCGAGGACATCACGCCCAACCCGCGTCAGCCCCGGGACATCTTTGACGACCAGGCGCTGGACGAGCTGGCCATCTCCATCCGGGAGGTGGGGCTGCTCCAGCCCGTCGTGGTTCGCCCGGCCGGTGAGGGACGCTACGAACTGATCATGGGGGAGCGCCGCTGGCGTGCCTCGAAGATCGCCGAACTCTCCAAGATCCCCGCGATCGTACGGAGCACCGAGGAGGACAAGCTCCTGCTGGACGCTCTCATCGAGAACCTCCAGCGCGAGCAGCTCAACCCCCTTGAGGAGGCGGCGGCCTACCGGCAGCTGCTCGACGACTTCGGCGCCACCCACGAGCAGCTGGCCACCCGTGTCGGGCGATCCCGCTCCCACGTGTCGAACACCCTGCGGCTGCTCAACCTGCCCGCCAAGGTCCAGCTCCGGGTCTCCGCCGGGACGGTCAGCGCCGGGCACGCCCGCGCGCTGCTCTCCCTGAACGACCCCGTGGCACAGGAACGGCTCGCCGACCGGATCGTGGCGGAGCTGCTGTCGGTGCGCGAGGTCGAGGAGATCGTGGCGGTCGGCGACGCCAAGGCGGCGCCCGCCCCCACCACCCGGAAGGTGCCGAGGGCACGTCAGTCGGAGGAGCCGACGCTCCGCCATCTGGCCGACCGGCTCTCCGACCGCTTCGAGACCCGGGTGAAGGTGGACTTCGGCCGTCGCAAGGGGCGCATCGTCGTGGAGTTCGCGACCATCGACGACCTTGAGCGCATCATCGCCACGATGGCTCCGGGAACCATGCAGCAGACCGAAGACTGAAACACCCGGGCGCCTGTTTCACGTGAAACAGGCGCCCGGGTGTTTCACGTGAAACCCTCAGCCCTCCAGTACGGTCTGCCGTACATCGGCCACGAAGGTGTCCACGTCCTCGGTCGAGGTGTCGAAGGCCGTCACCCAGCGCACCACGTGGGCCGCCTCCTCCCACACGTGGAAGAGATGGCGCTGCTGGAGTTCGGTGATCACCTTCTCCGGCAGGGAGGGGAAGACCGCGTTCGACTGGACCGGATAGCGGAGCGCGACACCGGGAAGGCCGGCGACGCCGTCCGCCAGCCGATGGGCCATGGCGTTGGCGTGGGAGGCGTTCCTGCGCCAGAGGTCGTCGGTGAGGAGTGCGGTCAGCTGGGCCGACACGAAGCGCATCTTCGAGGCGAGCTGCATGCCCTGCTTGCGGAGGAACAGCGCGGGAGCATCCAGCTCGGGCCTGAGGATGACGAGCGCCTCCGCCCCCATGGCGCCGTTCTTTGTGCCGCCGAAGCTGAGCAGGTCCACTCCGACGTCACCGGTGAGCGCACGCAGGGAGCAGCCGAGCTCCGCGGCGGCGTTGGACAGGCGGGCACCGTCCATGTGGAGGAAGAGTCCGTGGGCGTGGGCGAAGTCGGCCAGTTCGGCGATTTCGTCGGGGGTGTAGCAGGTGCCGCACTCGGTCACCTGGGAGATGGAGATGACCCTCGGCTGGGAGTGGTGCTCGTTCCCCAGGATGGAGAGCTGGTCGCGGACGGCCTCGACGGTGAGTTTGCCGTCGTCCGTCGGGATCGGAACGAGCTTGGCGCCGAGTACCCGCTCCGCGGCGCCGCACTCGTTGGTGTTGATGTGGGCGCTGCTCGGGCACAGGACGGCGTCGTAGGAGCGCAGGACGAGCCCCAGCCCCACGACGTTGGCGCCGGTGCCGTTGAACATGGCGTAGGCGCTCACCTGGGGACCGAACTCGGCGCGGAAGGCCTCCTCCATCGCCCGAGTCCAGGGATCGCCGCCGTAGGCGGGAGTGTCCGAGACGTTGGCCTCAACGATGGCGGCGATCACGTCCGGGTGCACTCCGGCGTGGTTGTCACTGGCGAAACTCTTGGGAAGACGCACGGCGTCCACCATAAGTGGAACAATCCGGCGCCGGTCCCCCGGCGCCGGACAAATCAGTTCAAGCAGAGTGCCGAGCGGCAGCCTGTTCCAGCAGGGCCTGGCAGAGGGTGCCGAGATCGTCGCCCGCCGCCTCGATCGCCATGGGCAGCAGCGAGGTCTCGGTCATGCCAGGGGCGACGTTGACCTCAAGGAAGTACGGCAGGCCCGCCTCGTCGACGATGAGGTCGGTGCGGGAGACGTCACGCAGGCCCAGCGCGGTGTGGGCCGTGACGGCCATCTCGGCGCAGGCCTGCGAGACCTCGGGGGACAGCCGGGCCGGGGCGAAGAACTCGGTGTGCCCGGCGGTGTAGCGGGAGGCGTAGTCGTACAGGCCCGCGTCGGGCACGATCTCCACCGGAGGCAGGGCGACCGGGCCCTCGCCGAGGTCGACCACGGAGACGGAGACCTCGACCCCTTCGATGTAGCGCTCGATCAGCGCCGTGTCGCCGTAGGCGAAGCAGCCGACCATCGCCGAGGGAAGCTCCTGCGCGGTGCGGACCATCGACGCGCCGAGCGCCGAACCACCCCGGGACGGCTTGACGAACAACGGCAGGCCGAGCCGTTCGACGATCCGGTCGAGCACCGCCGAGGCACCCAGGTCGTGGAAGGTCTCCTTGGGCAACGTCACCGACTCGGGGGTGCGCAGGCCGAAGGAACGGACGACGGCCTTGGCGGTCGGCTTGTCGAAGGCCACCCGGCACGCGTCGGGATCGGCGCCCACATAGGGCACCGAGAGCAGTTCGAGCACCGAGCGGATCGCGCCGTCCTCACCCGCCCCACCGTGCAGGGTGACGAAGACCGCGTCCGGCGGATCGGCGAGTACGGCGGGCACGAGGGAGGCGTCGGTGTCACGTGTCTCCACCGGGATCCCCACCGCGCGCAGCGCCTCACTCACCCGGCGGCCCGACCGGAGGGACACCTCCCGCTCGTAGGACAGACCACCCGCGAGAACGAGCACGTGGCCCAGATCACTCATCCGAAAAAACCTCTCTTCACGGCCCACGCCGAGCCTTTGGGGTCGCTCTCATCACGCCGGGGACGATCGCCACAACGGCGCCGGAAGTCACCGTACGGCACGGCACCCGAAGTGACGTCACCCACCGGTTCTCGGATGGCGCGTGGCGGGCGTCCGGAAGCGGCCGTCGAACCAGCCCCTTCACGGAGCACCGCGCCGAGAGCCTCCACAGGCTTCACACGGCAGAAGGCGGTGTGGCGAGCGGAAGCGCCCGTCACACCGCCCAGGGAAGCCCGCTCGGACCTCAGGCCAGGTCAGGCCCCGGGGTGTCCACCCCGCCGCGTTCGATGGGCGCGTCCGGCCCGAACGTCTCGCGCGTCTGCATCTCCTGCTCGATCACCCCGGCCAGGCGGCGCACGCCCTCACGGATGCGCTCCGGCTCGGGATAGCAGTAGGACAGGCGCATGTGGCGCGTGCCGCCGCCGTCGGCGTAGAAGCCGGCGCCGGGGACGAACGCCACCCGCTCCGCCACCGCGCGGGGCAGCAGCACCTTGGAGTCCAGCCCCTCGGGAAGCGTGGCCCAGACGAAGAAGCCGCCCGCCGGGCGCGTCCAGGAGCAGCCCGCGGGCATCATCGCCTCCAGGGCGCCGAGCATGGCGTCACGGCGCTCGCAGTACAGCTCCCTGAAGGTCTTGATCTGCTGGCGCCACGGCTGGGTCGCGAGGTACTGCCCGACGGCGAGCTGGGTGAAGGTCGAGTGCGACAGGACGGCCGACTCCATCGCCAGCACCAGCTTGTCGCGGATGGCGTGCGGCGCCAGGGCCCAGCCGACACGGAAACCGGGTGCCAGGGTCTTGGAGAAGGAACCGAGGTAGACCACCCCGTCGGGGCAGTCGGCCCGCAGCGCCCGCATGGTCGTGCCCTCGAAGCCGAGCAGGCCGTACGGGTTGTCCTCCACGATCAGCACGTCGGCCCGCTGGCAGATGTCCAGGATCTGCTGCCTGCGCGCGGTGCTGAGCGTGACCCCGGCGGGGTTGTGGAAGTTGGGGATGGTGTACAGGAACTTGATCCTGGTGCCCGCGGTCTTCAGCGCGTAGATCGTCTGGGCCAGCGACTCGGGGATGATCCCCTCGTCGTCCATGGCGATGTGGATGACCTTGGCCTGGTAGGCGGAGAAGGTGCCCAGCGCGCCCACGTAGGAGGGCCCCTCGGCCAGGATGACGTCGCCCGGGTCGATGAAGACGCGGGTGATCAGGTCGAGGGCCTGCTGCGAGCCGACGGTCACCACGACGTCGTTGGCGTTGCCCTCGATCCCCTCAAGGCGCATGACCTCGCAGATCTGCTCGCGCAGGTGCGGGTCTCCCTGGCCTGAGCCGTACTGGAGCGCGACCGGGCCCCTGCGGGCCACCAGGTCGGCGACGAGCTCGCCCACGACGTCCAGCGGAAGAGCGGTGACGTACGGCATGCCCCCCGCGAGCGAGACCACCTCGGGCCTCGACGCGACGGCGAAAAGAGCTCGAACCTCGGAGGCGACCATCCCGGTGGCTCGTGCGGCGTACCGGTCGACGTAGGCGTCGATCCGCGACCCCTGGGGCGCGATGGTCTGACCGTGATCTGACTCTTGGGGCACGGTCCACCTCCTTGGTTACGGGGAGCAACGAGTGCTCAAGTTAGAGAAACCAGCGTACGACAGTGATGGTTGTCGTCTGCGTGTGGGGACGGGAGACCCTGAAACGAAGGGCCTCACTGAGCTACGATGCCAGCTGGAGACGCCGTTTTCGCGCGTTTTCCGCCACGGCTTGCGCTCGTCTCGCCAGGATTGGGGCCAACAGGTGTCGCGTCGGCTGGCAAACGTCACTCTCGACAATCTTGACGACCTGCCGTACCGGTGCCGCCGGTGCGTGTTCTGGGAGCTTGACCCGGTGAACGGCAACCGTGCGATCGAGGCGGGTGACCCGGGGCTGGAGAAGGAGGCCTGGATCTCCTCGACCCTGCTGGAGTGGGGAAGCTGCGGGAAGATCGTCTACGTGGACGGCGTCGCGGCCGGCTTCGTGCTCTACGCGCCTCCGCACCACGTGCCCCGCTCCATCGCCTTCCCCACCTCACCGGTCAGCGCCGACGCCGTGCTGCTGATGACGGCCCACATCATCCCGGAGTTCTCCGGAGGTGGCCTGGGCCGGATGCTGGTGCAGGGGGTGGCCAAGGACCTCACCCGGCGCGGGGTGCGGGCGATCGAGGCGTTCGGCGACCTGAAGTGGGAGCAACCCGGCGCGTGCGTGATGCCCGCGGACTATCTGCTCTCGGTCGGCTTCAAGACGGTCAGGCCGCACCTGCGTTTCCCCCGGCTGCGCCTCGAACTCAAGTCCGCCGTCTCGTGGCGTGAGGACGTCGAGGTCGCCCTGGAGAGGCTGCTCGGCTCCATGTCCCCGGAAAGGGCGCTCAGGCCCGTCTGAGATGGTTTGGGCCCCTTCCAGGGCCCTCCTGGAGAACCTCACCGACCTCAAGAGTCACGAAAGCCCCCCGCGTCGCGTCGCGGGGGGCTTTCGCCGGGTGGGTGTGCCGCTCGGAAGCGGTGGTACGGCTCCGCTGTGGGGAGCGCAGCCGCAGGGGGCGTCACAGACCCTTTCGACAGGGTCTAGATGATGCCCTCAAGCTCGCGAAGCAGCATCGACTTGGGCTTCGCGCCGATGATCTGCTTCACGACCTCTCCACCCTTGTAGACGTTCAGGGTCGGAATCTGGAGTACACCGTACTGTCCGGCGATCGTCGGGTTCGCGTCCACATCGATCTTGACGATGGTCAGCTTGTCCGCGTGCTCGTTGGCGATCTCCTCCA
Source organism: Streptosporangium sp. NPDC000239 (assembly GCF_040300765.1). NCBI lineage: Bacteria > Bacillati > Actinomycetota > Actinomycetes > Streptosporangiales > Streptosporangiaceae > Streptosporangium > Streptosporangium sp. NPDC000239. The sequence continues at coordinate 148,407 of NZ_JBEPEI010000012.1, forward strand.
GAATCGGGGCGACCTGGCGGCACGGGGCGCACCACTCCGCCCAGAAGTCGACGATGACGGGCTTGTCGCTCTTGAGGACCTCAGCGTCGAAGCTGGCTTCGGTCACGTTCTTGATGGCGCCCAAGGTTCCGGTACTCCCTCTTCGTGGTGGTGATCTGGATCAGCTCTCGTGCTCGGCGAGCCACCGCTCGGCGTCGAGCGCGGCGGAGGTGCCCGTGCCGGCGGCGGTGATCGCCTGGCGGTAGATGTGGTCGACGACGTCGCCGGCTGCGAAGACGCCGTCCAGGTTGGTGCGGGTGTAGGGGGAGTCAACCTTGATGTAGCCCTCGTCGTCCAGCTCGACCTGGCCCTTGACCAGCTCGGTGCGCGGGTCGTGACCGATGGCGATGAACAGGCCGGTGGCCGCCAGCTCGCTCTCCTCGCCGGTCTTGAGGTTGCGCAGGCGCACGGCGGAGACCTTGTTCTCGCCGAGGACCTCGACGACCTCGCTGTCCCAGACGAAGCGGATCTTCTCGTTGGAGAAGGCCCGGTCCTGCATGATCTTGCTGGCGCGCAGCTCGTCACGGCGGTGCACGATGGTCACCGAGTTGGCGAACCGGGTGAGGAAGGTGGCCTCCTCCATGGCGGTGTCGCCGCCGCCGACGACCACGATGTCCTGGCCGCGGAAGAAGAAGCCGTCACAGGTGGCACACCAGGAGACGCCGCGTCCGGAGAGGCGCTTCTCGTTGGGCACGCCGAGCTCACGGTAGCCGGAGCCGGTGGCCAGGATCACGGCCTTGGCGAGGTGGGTCTCGGTGGCGGTCTTGACGACCTTCGGGGTGACGGTCAGGTCGACCTCGACCACGTCGTCGGCGACCAGCTCGGCACCGAACCGCTCGGCCTGCTTGCGCAGGTTGTCCATGAGGTCGGGACCCATGATGCCGTCGGGGAAGCCCGGGAAGTTCTCCACCTCGGTCGTGTTCATCAACGCGCCGCCCGCGGTGACCGAACCTTCGAAGACCAACGGCTTGAGATCGGCCCGGGCGGAGTAAACAGCCGCGGTGTAACCGGCGGGACCCGACCCAATGATGATCACATTCCGGACTTCACTCACTGCTGCGCCTCTCCTCCGTCGTTGCCAGTGGCGTCAACAGATCCTAGGCGCCGGTGATTCCCGTATGTCACGACGGAGCCCGGCATGGACGAATCCATACCGGGCTCCATGATCGTTCGAGAGGACTTCGAGAGGTCGAGGCCCTACTTCCAGCGTGCCAGGGCGGGCTTGCGCACGTTGTCACACTGCGGGCCCGTGACGTAGACACGCACCGTGTTCCTGGCCTTGTTGCTCCAGAAGAGCATGACGTTGGCCTCCTGGCCGTTGTAGAAGCCCTGGTCGACGGCGAACGGTGCCCTGCCGACCTTCGCGGAGACCTGCTTGACACACTCGTCGAGCTTGATGCCCTCCGACTGCTCCTGGGCCAGCACGATCTGCGCCGGGCCGATGTAGTCGAGCAGCGGCCCGCGCAGCTGCTCCTCGGTGTAGTTCCAGTTGCTGTCGGTCAGCTGGTACCCGTCGCTCTTGGCCATTACGGAAGGCACAGGCTGGCTGCTCGGAGAGGGGCTCGCGGTGAGCGCGCCACTCGTCATCACGGCCGTGCCCGCGATCGCCGCCGCCACACCCGCCGCCGCGGCCGACAGCGCCCACCGGCGCCGCGGGTTCCCGCGCCGCCGTACGGGCCTGACGGTGCCGTCGTCGCCGACGACCCCCAGCCGTGGCACCAACTCGGGCACGGGCTCGGGCTCCGGTTCCGGCAGGACCGGCTCGGGCTCGGGCAGGGACGCCGCCGTCTCCCACGGCGCGTCGCGCATGATGTCGTCCCAGGCCGGTGCCTCCACCAGGCCTATTCCACCTCCACGGAAGCTCTGGGCCTCTGCGGCCAGCGCGCGGTCGATCCGGAGCGCGACTCCCATCGGCATCGCCGGAGTGGGCGTCGCCGCGAGCACCTCACGGACCGCTGCGAGGTCAGCGAGGCTTTCGCCACAGGGGTCGCAGATCGCGAGATGTTCGCGTACCTGCAGGGCCGTGGCGGCGTCGAGGAGACCCTCTGCCAACTCGGCGAGAGTCTCCAGGTCGTAGTGCGTATCACCCGTCACGAAGTTCTGCTCCCTTCGCGGATGAGACGCGAGTCAGGTCGGATCGGTTCCGCAGGTGGGAAAGAATCGGGGCAAGTTTCGCGCGTCCTCGCGCGCACCTGCTCTTCACGGTGCCGCTCGGCACCTCAAGGACCTGGGCCGCGTCCTCCACGGAGTACCCCATCATGTCCACGAGTACGAGCGCCGCCCGCTGGTCGGACGGCAGCAGCTTGAGCGCGGCGGAGACCTCCATGGAGACCTCACGCTCGGCCGTCTGGTCGAGCACCGGCGTGTCCCGCTCGGCGGCCTCGACGAGTTCGTCGTCCGCGACGGGCCGTACGGACTTCCTGCGCATCCGGTCGAGGCAGGCGTTGACCACGATGCGGTGCAGCCACGTGGTGACGGCCGCCTCGCCACGGAAGCTCTCGGCCTTCCGGTAGGCCGAGACGAAGGCGTCCTGTACGGCGTCGGCCGCCTCGTCGGGGTCACCCAGCGTGCGCAGGGCGACCGCCCACATGCGGTCCCGGTGTCGCTTGACGAGTTCACTGAAGGCGTGTGGATCCCCGGCGATGTGACGGGTCAGCAGGTCGGCGTCGGACACGGCCGGTCGCGCCATCTGCTGTCCCGCCGCTGGCGGGGGCTCTGGTGGGGAATTCACGGGAAGAGTCCTGCTTGCCGATCCGGGGATAACACCATTACGTGATAGATGGTGCCACGAAATCTCACATGATCGGCAAGAACTCGACTAAAAGCGATCAAATCACTCTGGCGCTACTTGACGGCGGTCACCTTCACGTCGAAGACGCTTCCGCGGAACATGCCCTGGTAGGGGGGCAGCTTGGTGAACCAGATCAGGACGTAGCGTCCCTTCTCCGTGGAGTCGGCGCTGTAGGTCTTCTTGCCGGTCAGTCCGGAGAACTTGTGGACCGTCTTCAGGCCGCCCAGGTCGGCCGAGTCACCGATCCGCAGCTCGACGGTGCCGCTCGGGCTCAGGTTGCCGAAGTCGACCGTCACCTGCTTGACCGGCACGCTCTGCCCCAGGTCGAGCAGGAGGCCGACCCCCTTCTTCAGGTTGCCGAAGTCGGCCGAGGTGTAGGACTCCGAGTGCCAGTCGGTCGAGGACTTGCTGTCCACCGCGTTGAGCGCGAGCTCGGGCCGCTCCTCGCCGTCCGCGCCGAACGGGTCGAAACCGGTGACCGACTTCGGCTTGACCTCACGGGTCTCGACGGGAACCGGCTGCGTCGGGGTGACGGTCACCCCCGCCGTCGGGGTGCCCGCGTTGCCGATGCTGCGGCCGATCGTCCAGGCGCCGACCCCGACGGCCGCCATCACCAGCAGCACGATCGCGGTCATGGCCACCTTGCCGAGCATCCCGCCGCCCTGGGCGGGCGGCGGGCGGTGCTGGACGTGCTGGATCTGCGGGGCGGGGCGCTGGGGCGAGGCGGTGTCCACACCGTCGGAGCGCGAGGCCGTGACCGGCGGCGGCGCCACCGGCATCGGCGTGGGCACCGGGACGGGCCGGGGAACGGCGCTGAGGGCCTCGGCCAGCTCGGCGGGCGTGGCGAAGGGGGGCATCCCCCGCTTGACCTCGGACAGTAACGCCCGGCAGGCGATGGCGTCGAGATAGCCGGGAACCCCCGCCGTGACCTGCCGGGGCGTGCAGAGCTGCCCGTCGTTCAGCGGCGCGGGCGGCAGCCCGAAGTCCTCCTCGCCCGCCCAGTGCCCGGTCAGTCCGGCGTACAGCAGGCGGCCGAGCCCCTCGGTGTCGGCACGGGCCGCGTCCTCGCTCGTGACGTCCATCAGCGCGGCGTCGGTGCCGAGGCCGAGCACCTTGACCGTGCTGCCCGCGGCCGTCCACACCAGGTGCTCGGGGGTGAGGCACAGATGGGCCAGACCGGCCTCGTGGGCGTGCGCCAGCGCCTCCGCCGCCTCGGCGACCAGCGCGGCGGCCCGCTCGGGCTCCAGCGGGCCCGCGGCGACCATGTCGGTGAGGGTCTCGCCGCTGACCCACTCGCTGACGACGTAGGAGCGGCCGTCGTCCTCGGTGGTCGCGTCGAAGACCTGGGTCAGCCGGGGGTCGGTCAGTCTGCTGGCGACCCGGGCGGCGGAGATGACCTGCTCCAGCCGGGGGAAGCCAGGATCGAAGGTGTACACCGCGACGGGCCTGGCGAGCACCTCGTCGATGGCCTTCCAGAGTGTCGCGCCGTCCGACTCGTGGACACGGTCCTCAAGCCGGAAACGCTCAGCCAGCTTGGTGCCGGGTTCGACGACGGAGGAACTCATGGGCTCTCCACAAGTGAGAACACGACAGCGCCCCACCAGATTGACACATCAGGACACATCACGCGATGCCGGGTGGATACGCCCACGCCCTCCTGCTTCCATTAGCCGCATGTCGTCACACGCGTTGCACCATGTTAGTCGCGCGCAGGTTCCGCCCGTGTTCTCCTTGTCAGACGCCGGGACCAGGTTCTCGGATTACCGGCGTACCCGGCTCGCGACCATTTCAACGACCGAACTGACCTCGGGGATGCGCATCCGGTGCGCGATGGCCAAGTAGAGAACCATACCGAGGCCGCCACCGGCGGACAGCATCACGGCCGCGCTGAGCGCGTTCAGGCCGGTCAGCTCCTGGGAGACCCACAGCACACCGAGCGCCAGCAGCGCCGCGGGCAGGGCCGCGACGTACATCCGTGACAGGCCCGCGGCGACCGCGCGTCCCCCGAGACCGCCGACCCGGCGGCTGGCCAGGGTCCAGGCGACCGCGGTGCCCAGCACGTAGGTGACGGTGAAGGAGAAGCCGAGCCCCATCACGATGTACTGCGCGGGCAGGGTCAGGTAGGCCAGCAGACTCAGCAGGCCGTTCACCGCCACGTTGCCGACGGCGACGAAGACCGGCGTCCTGGTGTCGCCGAAGGAGTAGAAGACGCGCAGCAGGAGCTGGAAGAGCGAGAACGGCACCAGCGCCAGCCCGAAGACCTGGAGCACGTTGCCGATGTAGACCGCCGAGTCGACGGTCATGTTGCCCCAGGAGAAGATCAGCACGGTCACCGCGGGGCCCAGCACCATCAGCAGCAGCCCGGCGGGCACCAGCAGCGCCGAGATCAGGCGCACACCGGAGGAGAACTCCTGCGTGACCGCGCCGTACTGCTCGTCGGCGACCGCCCTGCTCATCCTCGGCAGCATCGCCGTGATCACCGAGACCGCGATGATCCCGTAGGGGAGCTGGAAGAACTGGTAGGCGTAGGCGTAGGCGGAGTTGCCCGCGCCGGGAGCCCGCTCACCGGCACCGGAGGCGAGCTTGGTGGTGATCAGGAAGCCGAGCTGGCTGATCCCGACGTAGGCGAACGTCCACACCGCGGTGCGGCCCATCTCGCCGAGGCCCGCCTCACGCAGGTCGAGCCTGGGCACGAACCGGAAGCCCGCCCGGTGCAGCGAGACGACCAGCACCGCGCACTGGGCCACGATGCCCGCGGTCGTGCCGAGACCGAGCAGGGCCAGGTTGGCGTCGCTGACGGTCCCGATGTTCGTGCCCGCCGTACCCAGCGTGAGGTAGTAGGTCAGGGCGACGCCGATCATCACGATGTTGTTCAGCACCGGCGCCCACATCGGGGCGCCGAACCTGTCGCGGGTGTTGAGGATCGCGCCCGCGATCGCGCCGACGCCGAAGAAGGCGATCTGCGGAAGGATGAACTGCGCGAGCCTGACCGCGACCTCGGTCTTCCTGGGGTTCCAGTCGGCACTGTAGAGGCTGATCAGCGGCCCGGCCAGCAGCACGCCCGCCACGGCGACCAGCGTCAGCACGATGATCCCGAGCGTCATCAGCCGCTGCTCGTAGGCCCGGCCCCCGTCGGGGTCGTTGCGCTGCCGCTTGACGATCATCGGCACCACGACGCTGCTCAGGACGCCGCCGATGAGGAAGTCGAACAGGATGAGCGGGATCGTGTAGGCGACGTTGTAGGCGTCGCCGAGGGCGAGGGTGCCGATGGCCGCGGCGAGCACCGCCGTACGGACGAATCCCGTGACGCGGGAGACCATCGTGCCCGCCGCCATGACCGCGCTCGCGCGCAGCACCCTGCTCATCGTTCTTCCTCCGCCAGATCGCTCGAATCGCTCGCCAGATCGCCGGGCCGCCGGGCCGTCACGACTCGGTGCCCGCCGGAGCGCTCGCGCGCCTCGGTGGTACGGCCGCCGCCGCCCGGCGGCCTCCCCTGCGCCGCAGGACGCGCAGGACGACCGCGGCCAGCAGGACCATGAGGGCCGCCCCGACGATCACCAGGGCGATCCCGGTGTAGCCGGTCGTGCGGACCGTGATCTCGACGGGCGCGCCGTACCTGCGTCCGTCGTCCGTCATCAGCTGGACCTTGACCGTCGTCTGGCCACTGGCCAGCACCGTCATGGGGACCCTGACGGTGTCGCTCTGACCGCCCAGGATGGTCCGGTGGTCCTCGTAGGTCTCGATCTTCAGCAGTTTGGGCTGCTCCGAGGTCACCCTGAGGCGGACCGAGACCTCGCTGCCCGCCCCGGTCAGGCCGTTGCGGACGCTGATCGGCACCTCGCCGTTGGTGCCCGCGAGCGTGCGTAACGGGGACTGCTCGTTGCCGGTGATGGAGACCTGCTTGATGCGGTCGTCGACCGCCGTGTCCACCTGCTCGACGTACGGCGTCGCGGCGTCCCCCCGCTCCCGCCAGGCGGAGGAGGAGAGCCGCAGCAGCGCCAGGTCGAACACGTCGAAGTCCTGCGCCTTGGTGATCGCCGAGGTCAGGTCGGCGCGGCGGCCGACCCGCCTGACGCTCTTCATGTACGGCTTGGCCAGCTCGGCGCGCCGGTCCTGCTCGGTGTAGGTGAGGTCGGCCCGCTGCGGCGCGAGGCCCTTGCCCGGCCTGATCGAGTCGAGCCTGGCCGGAGCCAGCCACGGCAGCGAGGCGGCCGTCTTGACCAGGTCCGTCACATAGGCGGGGTCGGGGGACCAGCGCCGCTGGGGGGCGGCGATCACGGTCCGCCGGGTGGTCACCGGCTCGGCGGCGAGCATCGCGGTCTCGGCGATGAAGCGCCTGCGGCTCAGCACGGCGGCGCCGGGCACCGTGACGTCCGCGCCGAGGGCCTCGCTCAGCGTCCTGTCGGTGAGCAGGGCGGTGACCGGGCCGTTGACGGTGTTCAGGGTCGCCGAGGCGTCCGGCGTGGTCGCCGGAGGCGTCGTCGGCGGCAGGGCGGCCTCGTCGAGCAGCACGGTCTTGACGCCCTGGGCGGCGAGCAGGTCGAGGCCGTCGTAGTCGATCTTCCCGTTGGCCGGCCAGTTCAGGGTGGTGATGAGGTCACGGCCGAAGGCCCTGCTGCCGACCAGCCTGGCCGCCTCTACCGCGGTCTTCGCCGAGTCGTCGACGCCGCCGTGGGCCAGCGCCGCCACGTCGGGGTCGGCGTACGGCGTCGCCACGACCGGCTCGTTGACCAGGGCGGTGCGCAGGTCGCCGAGCCAGGCCGCCGCCGCGGTGTCGCCGGAACGGCTCTCCACCTTGTCCTTGACCTTCACCGAGTACGGCTCGCCCAGGGTCTGGGCGTCGTCGATGAGGGAGGGGTCAAGGACCCAGGTGAGGTTCTTGGCCGAGGCGGTGCTCTGGGCGAGCTTGAGCAGGTTGCCCAGACGCTTGCCCGGAGCCATGGAGGCCGACAGGGTGTCGTCGAGGAAGACGCCGTCGACGGCCCTGCGGGGCTGGTCGACGATCGGCAGCACCATGGCCAGCCGGGTGCGGGCCACCTGGGTGCCGACGGGCATGTGGACCAGGAAGGTGCGCTGGACGGCGATCGGCTGCCCGTAGACGTCGCGGACCTCGACCATGAGCGGATAGACCCCGAAACGGGTCAGGCTCAGTTGCTGCGGGGTGAAGGTGAAGTCCCAGGAGGCCTTGGCCCCCGGCGCGAGGCTCTCCGGCTGCAGGACGAGTTCGTCGCGCCAGGAGGTCGGCTGGGCGCCCACTCCGCCGACGTAGGCCTCCATGTCGGAACGCCGCAGGAACGGCTGGGAGGAGTAGTACATCCTGCGCCGCATGCCGGTGACCGTCTGGGTCCCGGTGTTGACGAAGGTGCCGGAGAACTTGATCTCGGTGGTCGGCTCACGGGTCACGTCCGGCGTCAGCGCGCCGATCACCAGCTGGGGCGCCTGCCGCCCGGCGGCGGTCTCAGTCGTCTGGGCACTCGCCGTACCAGGAACGGCCACGGCCGCGGGGGAGAGCAGCGTGGCGGTCAGTACGGCGAGCAGCGTGGCCTTGCGGATCACGCGCTGGCCCGGGGTCGAGTACGGCGCACGCCCGTAATGCTATGGCCTATCCGGCGAGCGGGAAGGTCACCTGCTCCCTCCGTGACCGGGATTGGGCCAGGTCGATGGTCTTCCCTGAAACAAGCGACAGAAGGTGTTCCGTTCTGATGAGCAGCGCCGTACGGCGTTCACCCGTGGGGGTGTGGACGAGGTCGCCGGCGCGGGCGAGTCGTTCGTCGACCAGCGTGGTCAGTCCGTCGGGCAGCAACAGCGGGCAGACCAGCCCGGCCGCGTAGTCGGTCGCGGAGTTCACCGTGAAGGCGGAGGCGGGCCTGACCCTGCGGGCGCCGAGCGCGCCGCCGACGGCGCCGAGTTTGGGCGGGGAGGCGGCGGAGGCGACGACGGCGACGGGTTCTCGCCCCACGGAGGTCGTGGCCTCGAAGACGGTCACCACGACGCAGGTCGCCGGGCTCACGGCCAGCAGTTCCGGCAGTTCCTCGGCGCACGTCATCACACGGGGAAGGCGTACGATCTCATGATGAACCTGGTGTGCGAGGAGCCAGCGGTGGATCGCGAGGGCGTCCTTCATGTGTGTGCTCCTTGCCTCGACTAGCCTCGACGCACGCCCCCGACGGTCTCTTGACCGACCGTAACCTGGTGATCGCTTGAGGTGTATCCCCAGTGGGGAACATGTTCCGTAACCGAAGGACCTACCCGGCTTGTCCCTTTCAAACCTGACTGAGAAGCAGCGGCACGGTATGAGCGAACTGTTTAGAAAGATCGCCCCCGTAGCCGACGAACTCGGCGAGCTGTTCGCCGCGAAGGGGTACCAGATCGCCCTCGTCGGCGGATCGGTTCGTGACGTCTTCCTCAGGAGGATAGGCAACGATCTCGACCTGACCACCGACGCGCGCCCCGAGGCCGTCCTCGACCTCGTGCGCGGCTGGGCCGACTCGGTCTGGACGGTCGGCATCGACTACGGCACGGTCGGCGCCCGCAAGGACGGCTGGCAGCTGGAGATCACCACCTACCGCAGCGAGTCCTACGACCCCGCCTCGCGCAAGCCGGAGGTGGCCTACGGTGACACGCTCGAAGGCGACCTGGCCAGGCGTGACTTCGCGGTCAACGCGATGGCGCTGCGCCTGCCCTCACGCGAGTTCGTCGACCCCCACGGTGGTCTGGACGACCTGCACGCCAAGGTGCTGCGCACGCCCGGCCCCCCGGAGCGCTCCTTCGACGACGACCCGCTGCGGATGCTCAGGGCCGCGAGGTTCGCCGCCCAGCTCGGCTTCACGGTCGATCCGGCGGCGCTGGCCGCGATGACCGCGATGGCCGAGCGCATCGAGATCGTCTCGGCCGAGCGCATCCGCGACGAGCTGGACAAGCTCATCCGCGGCGCCCACCCCCGCGAGGGGCTGACGATCCTGGTCGAGACGGGCCTGGCCGCCCACGTCCTGCCCGAGCTGCCCAAGCTCCGCCTGGAGATCGACGAGCACCACCGGCACAAGGACGTCTACGAGCACACGCTGATCGTGCTTGAGCAGGCGATCGGCCTTGAGGAGAACGGCGCGGACGGCATCCTGCGCTGGGCCGCGCTGCTGCACGACGTCGGCAAGCCGAAGACCCGCCGCCACGAGGCCGGGGGCCGGGTCTCCTTCCACCACCACGAGGTGGTCGGCGCCCAGCTCGCCAAGAAGCGCCTGACGGAGCTGAAGTTCCCCAAGGACGTGGTCTCCGACGTCTCCAAGCTGGTCGAGCTGCACCTGCGCTTCCACGGGTACGGCACCGGCGAGTGGACCGACTCGGCCGTGCGCCGCTACGTCCGCGACGCCGGGCACCTGCTCGACCGCCTGCACAAGCTGACCCGCGCCGACTGCACGACCCGCAACAGGCGCAAGGCCCAGACGCTGTCGCAGACCTACGACCAGCTTGAGGAGCGCATCGCCAGGCTGGCCGAGGAGGAGGAGCTCGGCAAGATCCGTCCCGAGCTCGACGGCAACGAGATCCAGGAGATCCTGGGCGTGCCCCCGGGGCCCGTCGTGGGACGCGCCTACAAGTTCCTGCTGGAGATGCGCCTGGACAGGGGGGTCGTCGGCAAGGAGACCGCCGCGCTCGCCCTGCGCGAGTGGGCCGAGGAGAACGGGATCTCGTCCTGAACCTCTCCTGGGAGGCCCTCGACCGTGAGCACGTGTGGCACCCCTACGCCTCGGTGCCTCCGGTCGTGCCCGTGCACACGGTCTCCAGGGCCGACGGGGTACGGCTGACGCTCGCCGACGGCAGGCGCCTGGTCGACGGCATGTCGTCCTGGTGGGCGGCCGTCCACGGCTACAACCACCCCAGGCTCAACCAGGCGCTGACCGACCAGCTCGGGGACATGGCGCACGTCATGTTCGGCGGCCTCACGCACGAGCCCGCCGTACGGCTGGCGAGCACCCTGGCGGACATGACCGGGCTGCCCCGGGTCTTCCTGGCCGACTCGGGCTCGGTCGCGGTCGAGGTCGCGATCAAGATGGCCTTCCAGTTCACCGGGAGGAGCCGCCTGCTCACGGTCAGGGGCGGCTACCACGGCGACACCTTCGGCGCGATGGCCGTCTGCGACCCGGTCAACGGCATGCACCACCTGTTCTCCGGCGCCCTGCCCGAGCACGTGTTCGCCGACCGGCCGCCCGCCGCGCTCGACGAGGACTACCTGGCCCACCTGGAGAAGACGGTCGCCGCGCACGCGGACGAGCTGGCGGCGATCATCGTGGAGCCGGTCGTGCAGGGCGCGGGCGGCATGCACTTCTACCACCCCGCCTACCTGCGCAGGCTTCGCGAGCTGGCCGACGAGTACGGCCTGCTGCTGATCGCCGACGAGATCGCCACCGGCTTCGGCAGGACGGGAGAGCTGTTCGGCTGCGACCACGCCGGGATCCGCCCCGACATCATGTGCCTGGGCAAGGCGCTGACGGGCGGCTACATGTCCCTGGCCGCGACGCTGTGCACGGAGCGGGTCGCCGAGGGCATCGGGACGCTCATGCACGGCCCGACCTTCATGGGCAACCCGCTGGCCTGCGCCGTCGCGGGCGCCAGTCTCGGCCTGCTGGCCGAACGCCCCTGGCGGCGGGAGGTCGCCCTGATCGAGGAGGGCCTGACCCGGGGGCTGGCCGAGGCCGCCGGGGCACCCGGCGTCAGGCAGGTGCGGGTGCTCGGCGCGATCGGCGTCATCGAGACCCACGAGCCGATCGACGTCCGGCGCGTCCAGGACGTGGTGATGGATCACGGGGTCTGGCTGCGGCCGTTCGGGCGGTTGCTCTACACGATGCCGCCCTACTCGATCGGCGACGACCTCGGCCTGGTCACGACCGCGATGACGGCAGCGGCGTTCTCGATCGATCCGCCGAGGTGACCGCCCGGTAGACCACGGCGCCGCCGAGGTATCCGGCGGTGATGAGCCCGAGCACCAGCATGGACCTGCCGTCGGCGGGCAGCAGCGCGGCGGCGATCGCGGCGGCGATCACGTAGGTGCCGTTGAAGAGCATGTCGTAGAGGGAGAAGGCCCGGCCGAGGTAGACGTCCTCGATGTCGCTCTGCACCCGGGTGTCGGTGCAGATCTTGATGCTCTGTCCCGCCAGGCCGAGCACGAAACCGCCGACCGCGAAGCCCCACTGCTGGAACGGCGCGCACAGCGCGAACGACAGCACCCCCGCGCCGGCCAGCATGGTCGGGATCCAGGTGTCGATCTCGAAGCGCTCGGTCGCCCACGGCGTCAGCACCACGGCCAGGGCGTAGCCGACCCCCGAGGTGGCCAGCACCAGGGAGGCCACGTCCAGCGCGTTCTCCGCGCTGTGGGCGAAGTGGTTGCGCGAGAGCATCACGATCATCGCCGTGCACATGCCGTACACGAAGCGATGGGTGGCCATCGCGCCGAGCGCGGCCGCGGCGGCCCGGTGACCCGCGATGTGACGCGCGCCGTCGACCAGGCCGCCGACCACGTTGCGCAGCGCCTGGCCGGCCTGCGGCCTGTCCGCGTCGTGGACCGGGCCGAGGAGCCGCCTGTCCATGGTCCTGGCGATCAGCGCGCTCGAACCGAAGGTGACGCCGGAGATGATCAGCAGTGCCGCCGTGCTGCGGTGGTCGCCGCCGAGGAGCCGGTTCAGCAGGTAGCCGAGCCCCGCGCCGACGAAGGTCACGACGGTGCCCGAGGTGGGGGTGACCGCGTTGGCCGCCAGCAGCCGGTCGCCGGGGACGACGTGCGGCAGCGAGGCGCCGAGGGCGGCCAGGAAGAAACGGTTGACGCCGAGCACGGCGAGCGCTGCGGCGTAGAAGACCCCGTCGGGGACGCCGACGAGCAGCAGCGCGGCGGCCAGGAACAGCAGTGTCGCGCGCACCATCGGCGCGATCACCAGGATCTGGCGCCGGGACCACCGGTCGATGAACACGCCGACGAAGGGACCGAGGATCGAGTACGGCAGGAACAGCACGGCCAGCCCGACGGCGACCTCCGCCGCGCTGGTGTTCTTCTCCGGGCTGAAGAAGGCGAATCCGGTCACCGCGAACTGGAAGACACCGTCGGAGAACTGGGAGGCGAGACGGGTACCGAACAGCCGCCTGAAGTCCTGGCCCCTCAGCAGTACGCGTAGGTCGGATGCGAATGACACGGGCTCAGCCTACGCGTGGCGAATCGGCCACGACGTCAGGAGGAACCCGCCTTGCCGGACACTTCATCACCTTTCATGACGTAACGCTGATCAGGAAGAACGAGCTGACATGGTCACGTACCCTCGGTCGGGTGACAGCTGATGAACACGTCGTGCTCGTCGACCCTGAGGGAAACGCGATCGGCACGGCGCCCAAGGCGACGGTGCACGGTTCCGACACGCCTCTGCACCTCGCCTTCTCCAGCTACGTGTTCGACGGCCTGAGACGGGTGCTGCTCACCCGCAGGGCGTCGCACAAGATCACCTGGCCGGGGGTGTGGACGAACAGCTGCTGTGGGCACCCGCTGCCCGGCGAACCGCTGCCCGGCGCGGTGCTGCGCAGGCTCTCCCACGAGCTCGGTCTGTCCGTCACCGGTGTCGACCTGGTGGTGCCGGACTTCTCCTACCGCGCGGTCATGGACAGCGGGATCGTCGAGCGGGAGCTGTGCCCGGTCTACCGGGCCGTGGTCGACGCCGAGGCCGTCCCCAACCCCGAGGAGGTCGGGGAGACGCGCTGGATGCCGTGGCGGGAGTTCGCAGCCGGGGTGCTCAACGGTGACCTCGTGGTCTCCCCCTGGTGCCGCGAGCAGGTGCCCCACCTGGTGAAGCTCGGCGACGACCCGCTCGGCTGGCCGGTCGCCGACCCGGCGGAGCTGCCGCCCGCCGCCCGTCCCGCCTGACGGCTCGACCCGGCCGCCCGGCCGTACGGCGAGGCCCTCCGCCCGGACCGGGTGGAGGGCCTTGTCATCGGCGGGATGGGCTTCAGCGCTCGACCTCGCCACGGATGAACTTCTCCACGTACTCCCTGGCCTCGTCGTCGGAGTACTGCTCCGGCGGGGACTTCATGAAGTAGGAGGAGGCCGACAGGATGGGCCCGGCGATGCCCCGGTCAAGAGCGATCTTGGCCGCGCGGACCGCGTCGATGATGATGCCGGCGGAGTTGGGGGAGTCCCAGACCTCCAGCTTGTACTCCAGGTTCAGCGGGGTGTCGCCGAAGGACCTGCCCTCAAGGCGGACGTAGGCCCACTTGCGGTCGTCGAGCCACGGCACGTGGTCGGACGGGCCGATGTGCACGTCGGCCTTGCCCATCTCGTGCGGGATCTGCGAGGTGACCGACTGGGTCTTGGAGATCTTCTTGGACTGCAGGCGCTTGCGCTCCAGCATGTTCATGAAGTCCATGTTCCCGCCGAAGTTCAGCTGGTAGGTGCGCAGCAGCTCGACGCCGCGGTCCTCGAACAGCTTGGCCATCACCCGGTGCGTGATGGTGGCGCCGACCTGCGACTTGATGTCGTCGCCGACGATCGGCACACCGGCCTCGGTGAACTTCTCCGCCCACACGGGGTCGGAGGCGATGAAGACGGGGAGCGCGTTGACGAAGGCGACCTTGGCGTCGATGGCGCACTGGGCGTAGAAACGGTCGGCCTCCTCGGAACCGACCGGCAGGTAGGAGACGAGGACGTCGACCTTGTTGTCCTTCAGGACCTGCACGACGTCCACCGGGGCCTCGTCGGACTCCTCGATCATGTCGCGGTAGAACTCGCCGAGACCGTCGAAGGTGTGACCGCGCAGCACGGTGACGCCGAGCGGCGGCACGTCGCAGATCTTGATGGTGTTGTTCTCCGAGGCGACGATCGCCTCGGAGAGGTCGCGCCCGACCTTCTTCGCGTCCACGTCGAAGGCGGCGACGAACTCGACGTCGCCGACGTGGTAGTCACCGAACTTGACGTGCATCAGGCCCGGCACCCGGCTACCCGGGTCGGCGTCCCTGTAGTAATGCACGCCCTGCACGAGCGACGAGGCGCAGTTGCCTACACCGACAATGGCTACGCGCACCGAACCCATGGCACTCGCTCCCCTTGTTCTTAATGGTCAATTGTCTTCCGAGGCGGGGTGCCGCCCCCTGTTATCCGTGCCGGGCGCGGGCGCCCGGGAGGTCCCTTCCTGTGTGGAGCGTCGCTCCTGTTCGGACGCGGAACTCCGTCGCTCCGTGGCGATCAGCTCATTCAACCAGCGCACTTCGCGTTCGACCGACTCCAGACCGTGACGCTGGAGCTCTAGCGTGTAGCTGTCCAGCCGCTCCCGGGTCCTGGCCAGAGCCGTACGGACACCGTCGAGCCGCTCTTCGAGCCTGCTGCGGCGGCCTTCGAGAATCCGCAGCCGCACCTCTGTCTCGGTGTGCCTGAAGAAGGCGAAGTGGACGCCGAAGCTCTCGTCCTCCCAGGCGGAGGGACCGGCCTGGGTGAGCAGCTCCTGGAGGCGCTCCTTCCCCTCCGTCGTCAGCTTGTAGACGATCTTGGAGCGTCTGCCGGTGAGCGTGATGGGGCTCTCGGCGGTGGGCACGTCCGAGTCGTCGTCCTCGACGATGAGCCCGTCGGTCAGGAGCTGACGAAGGCAGGGATAGAGCGAGCCGTAGGAGAACGCGCGAAACATCCCGAGGAGAGAGTTGAGCCGTTTGCGCAGCTCATAACCGTGGAGCGGGGTCTCGTGCAGCGACCCGAGCACGGCGAGCTCTAGCACGCCGCCACGTCCGCCGGCCACGGGAAACCACCACCTCTCGCGTCGATGTATCGAGCCGATACATCCTGAGGATACGTCGGGCCAACATATCTCTGCAATTAACGACTTTCCCAAGAGGTTGGGCGCAAACAGTAAAAAGCCGTAGTCTGGCGCTTATGTGGTCACAGCGAGCGGCAGCGGGCTTGCCCCCCGGCATGGCCAAGACCACTTCCCAATGTGGGAAATTCCACGCTCGGATGGGGGTGGTCTGCCATCGTGGTCCGTGGAACCAGCTGACGGCCTCACCCGTCCTCGGGAACGGAGATCCGCCCCAAAGGGGCGGCTACCAGTGAGCCAAGGCGCTGAGAAAGATCGCGTTCAAGCGGTAATCTCACCCGCCTGCACGCCGTCGTAGACCCCGATGACCGAACGAGGACGCGTGAGTTACAGCAACAGCCATGACCCGGAGCCGTACGGGCGCTCTCAAGCCCCTGACGCGTCTCGCCAGGGACGGCGCCGTCGCTCAGGCACGGGAGCCGCTTCCTCCGCGGTTCCCCCGCCACCGCTTCCCCAAACCGGAGACGCCGGTCAGGCGACCCAGGTTTACCCCCAGCCGAACTTCCAGGGACGGCCGCCTTACGGTGCCCCTGGTCCTGGGCAGGGCGGGCAGGAAGCGCCCCCGCTCGGTGGGCGCAGGGCGGAGGCCGCCTTCGAGGACACCCAGGCCATGCTGGCCGCCCAGGCCGGAGGCTCGTCGCCCACGGCCCACACGGCCGTGCACCAGTCCCCCATGCCGCAGGCCGCCCCGCAGGCGGGACCCGGCGCGCGGGCGGCCATGGACGACCAGGCCACCCAGATCGGCTCGCCCATGCAGGCGGCGGGACCGGCCACGCAGATGAGCACGGGCGCCTCAGGAGTCCCGGCGGCCCCCGGCGGACGCAGGCGCGCGCGCCGCGGCTCCGCGGCGCGGGCCGACTTCCAGGGACAGGGCCGCGCCGAGCAGCTCGACGGTCCTGGCGGCGGTGGCCCCATGGGTCCCGGCGGAGGCGGCGGTCCCGGTGGCCCTGACGACGAGGACGGTCGCAAGCCGCGACGCACGGGCTGGAAGCGCTTCGTGCCGAGCTGGAAGATCGTGGTCGCGGGCTTCACCATCTTCGCCGCGGGCATCTTCGGCATGATCGCCGTCGCCTACGCCAACACGCCGGTGCCCAAGACCACACAGGCGGAGGCGGACGACGAGGGCAGCGTCATCTACTACAGCGACAAGACCGTGCTCGCCCGTCTCGGCGTCAAGCGGACGATCGTCTCGATCGACAAGGTGCCCGAGCACGTCAAGGACGCGGTGATCGCCGCGGAGAACCGCAGCTTCCGCGAGGACAGCGGCATCGACCTCAGGGGCATGGCCCGGTCGGTGTGGAGCACGCTCAGCGGCACCCAGGTCCAGGGCGCCTCGACGATCACCCAGCAGATGGCCCGTAACTACTACGACGGGCTCAGCCAGGAGGTCTCGATCCAGCGGAAGATCAAGGAGATCTTCGTCGCGATCAAGATCAACAAAGAGCTGCCAAAGGACAAGATCCTTGAGCAGTACCTCAACACCATCTACTTCGGCCGCGGAGCCAAGGGCATCCAGGCCGCGGCCAAGGCGTTCTTCAACAAGAACGTCGACGAGCTGACCCCGGAGATGGGCGCCTACCTGGCGGGCCGCATCCAGAACCCCGACGCCTTCGACCGCGCGGAGATAGCCAAGAACCTGGCACCGACCCAGGAGCGCTACACCTACGTGATCAAGGGCATGGCCGAGATGTTCCCCGACAAGTACGGCTCGCTGCCCACCAAGACTCCCACGGCTCCCAAGCGGGTCACCTACGCGAACAAGGACTACTACAAGGGCATCAACGGTTACATGATCACCGAGGTGCTCAAGGAGCTCAACCGCCGGGGGATCAGCGAGGAGGACGTCAAGCGGGAGGGCTACAAGATCTACTCGACGTTCGACAAGAAGCTGATGCTCGCGGCGAAGAAGGCCGTCCAGGAGAACACCTCGGGCCTGTCCCCCGAGATCCACACCGGTCTGGCGGCCGTCGATCCCCGCAACGGGCGGGTGCTCGCCTTCTACGGCGGACCCAGCTTCACCAAGACCGAGTGGAACGACGCGTTCATGTCGCAGAAGCAGGCGGCCTCGGCGTTCAAGCCCTACGTGCTGGCCGCCTGGCTTGAGGCGGGCAACAGCCTCAACAGCTACCTGTCGGGCAAGAGTCCGATCAAGGCGCCGGGCACCAACCCGATCAAGAACTCCCACGACATCCCCGGCGGCTCGGTGAACGTCACCAGGGCCACCGCCGAGTCCGTCAACACCGCCTTCGTGCAGATGGGCGAGGAGGTCGGCCTCGACAAGGTCATCGCCATCGCCTCCGGCGCGGGCATCAACGAGGAGCGGCTCAAGGAGGCGGAACAGCGTCACGCCTTCGCCATCACGATCGGTTCGGGCCAGGTCACCCCGGTCGAGCAGGCCGGTGGCTACTCGATCTTCGCCAACGCCGGCAAGCACTACGACAACCACGTCGTGATCAAGGTTCTCGACCGTGACAAGGTGACGGTGCTCAAGGAGAACGACCAGCCGACCCAGGTCATCAGCCCCGACAGCGCCGCCGACGCCGTCGCCGCGCTCCAGCAGGTGATTAAGGATCCCAGGGGTACCGGCCGCGCCGCCGCCCTGTCCGACCGGCCGGTCGCGGGCAAGACCGGAACCAACGACGAGAACAAGGAAGCCTGGTTCGTCGGGTTCACCCCGCAGCTGTCCACCGCGGTCGGCATGTACCGCCAGCAGAAGAAGACCAACGCCGAGATCTCGCTGGGCGACATCCAGGGCGCGACCTACCCCACCCGCGTGTGGCACGCCTTCATGCAGGAGGCCATGCGCGGCAAGGAGGTCATGCAGTTCCCGCCGCCCGCCAACGTCGGTACGGACAAGAACCTCGCGCCCAAGCCCGAACCCTCGCCGACGCCGACCGCGACCGAGAACCCCGACGACGGCGACGGTGGTTACGGCGACTACGACGGTGACGGGAACGGCGACCAGGGCGGTGACCAGTGTCAGCCCGGGGACATCTCCTGCGACTCGTCGCTGGACGACAACGGCACCGGGACCGGTCAGCGCGAAGACCCTGACGGCACCGGCGACGGAACCGGTGACGGTACCGGCAACGGGATAGGCGACGGCACGGGAGACGGAACCGGCGACGGCATCGGGCTCGACTCGGGAGCCGCGCCGGGTGCGGCCGTACCTGATCCAAAACCGACAGGACAACACCATTGATGAAGAGCGCCCAGACAATGCCTGTCGCGCTGCCCTCCTTAGGCGCGCGAGTCACCCCCTACATCCCCCTGGCCCTCTTCGGGGCCCTGGGGGCGGTGCTCTCCTTCCTGTGGAAGTGGCCCTGCCGGTTCGGCGGGGCCTGGAACGACGGAACCCTGCAGTTCACGAACTTCTGTTACACCGACATCTATCCGCTGTGGTGGAACGAGAAGCTCAGCGAGGGCAAGATCCCCTACTTCGACTACCCGGTCGAGTACCCCGTCGGCATCGGCGGGATCATGGAGATCTTCCGTAGGATCGCCTCCTCCATGGCTGATCCCGCGGTCGCCTTCTACGACCTGACCGTGATCCTCATGGCCCTGTGCCTGATCGTCGGCGTGGTGCTCATGGCCGCGCTCGCCGGTCCCACCCGGCGCTGGGACGCGCTCTGGTACGCCCTGGCCCCCTCGCTGATCCTCACCGCCTACATCAACTGGGACCTGGCGGCCGGCGCCCTCGCCCTGGCCGCGATGCTCGCCTGGTCGAAGCAGCGGCAGTGGCTCGCGGGCGTCATGCTCGGGCTGGCCATCGCCACGAAGTTCTACCCGGTGATGTTCCTCGGCCCGCTGTTCCTGCTGACGGCGCGCACCGGGAAGTGGAAGCCGTTCCTGCAGACCGTCGGCGGCGTCGCGGCCTCCTGGCTCGTGGTCAACGTCCCGGTCATGCTCGCCGCCTTCCCCGGCTGGAGAAAGTTCTACGTCTTCAGCCAGGAGCGGCGCGCCGACTGGGGATCCATCTGGTACTTCTTCGGCAACAAGCAGTGGCCGTTCCTGGGCGATCCGGCACGGCTCGACATGCTGGGCATCGTCTCGCTCGGCGCCTGCTGCCTGGCGATCGCCGTGCTCGCGGTGACGGCCAAGACGCGGCCCCGGCTGATGCAGCTGTGCTTCCTCACCCTGGCCGCCTTCATGATCACCAACAAGGTGTGGTCGCCGCAGTACGTCCTGTGGCTGATCCCCTTCGCCGTCCTGGCCAGGCCGAACTGGAAGCCGATCGCCCTGTGGCAGATCGCCGAGTGCTGGTACTTCTTCGCGATCTGGCTCTACCTCCTGACCCAGAGGCCGGAGAGCGCGGCCCTCGGCATCACCGACGACACCTACTTCACCGCCGTGTGGGGCCGGGTGATCACCATCCTGATCATGATGGGCTTCGTGGTGCGCGACATCCTCAGGCCGGACAAGGACGTGCTCAGGCAGGACGGGATCGACGACCGGTCGGGCGGGGTCTTCGACGGAGCCCCCGACAAGTTCAGGCTCGCCCTCTCCTGAGACACAACCGTTGACCCTGTTCGCCGCGCCCCTGTTCACGACCGACTGGTCGCTGACGGGGGCGCTCGTCTCGGTGGCGGCCTGCGCGGTGGCCGTGGTGGCGCTGGCCAAGCTGGCAGACACCGAGACGGCCGAGCCTGAGGGGCGGCGCCCCGGTGGCCGGCGGGCGGCCGTGGCGCTGCTGCTCTGGCCGACGTCGGTGTTCCTGGTGGCGGGCTACGACGAGTCGTTGTTCCTGGCCCTGGCGATCCCCGCCTGGCTGGCCGCGCGCCGGGGCCGCTGGCCACTGGCCGCCGCCCTGGCCGCGGGCGCGTCATGCGTACGGATCACCGGGCTGTTCCTCGCCCTCGCCCTGATCGTCGAGTTCTTCGGCTCCGGCACCCCGGTACGGCGGGCGGGATGGCTGGCGCTGCCGTTCGCGCCGTTGCTGCTGCGCTCCGGCTGGCAGCGGCTCAACGGCGGAGACTGGCTGACCTGGGGGCAGGCGCAGGAGGCGGGCTGGGGCCGGTGGTTCGTGTGGCCCTGGGAGTCGCTGGCCTCGATCTGGCGCTCCGCCCTCGCCGAGGAACGCTCCGCGTTGCTGTTCCAGATGGAACTCGCCGGGGCGGTCTTCGCGGTCGGGCTGGTGCTGCTGTTGCTGTTCCTGCGGCGCTGGAGCGAACTCGTCTACGTGGGGCTCCAGGCGGGAGTCCTGATCGGTTCGGCCTCCTACCTGGCGATTCCGCGCGCCGTACTGCTGTGGTGGCCCGTCTTCGTGCTCGTGGCCAGGGCCGGCGCCCGGGGACGCTGGTGGGTGCTCGTCGTCTACGCGCTGCTGACGACCCCCCTGATGCTGCTCAACGCGCTGACCTATCTGGAGAGTGTCAGGGCGGGGTGATCATCCCTACCCACTTCCGGCGAAAAGTAATCCAGAAAAGTTATCCACAGGCTGGGGATTACCATCCCTTGTCGTGGACGGAGCCCCCGTACGGCTTGCCGAAACGGCTACGCTCGAACACATGCCGCTAATCGGAGCTCATGTCGACCAGGACGATCCCCTGACCCACGCCAGGGCGCGCGGCGCGGAGGTGGCGCAGTTCTTCCTCGGAGACCCGCAGGGCTGGAAGGCCCCCGTCATCGGGGACAAGACACGGGACATCAAGGACTCCGACGTCGCCGCCTACGTCCACGCCCCCTACGTCATCAACGTGGCCACCTCGAACAACCGGATCCGCATCCCCAGCAGGAAGCTGCTCAGCTCCCATCTGGCGGCGGCGGCCGAGGTCGGCGCCAGGGGCCTCATCGTGCACGGCGGCCACGTCAACGCGGGCGACGACCCCCAGAAGGGCTTCGACAACTGGCGCAAGGTGTTCGAACGCCTTGAGGAGCACGAGGTCCCGGTGCTCATCGAGAACACCGCGGGCGGCGGCAACGCCATGGCGCGGAAACTGGAGAGCATCGCCCGGCTGTGGGAGGCCCTCGACGGCTTCGACGTCGGATTCTGCCTGGACACCTGCCACGCCTGGGCCGGAGGCATCGACCTGGAGCAGGCGGTCGAGCAGATCATGGCCATCACCGGCCGGATCGACCTGATCCACTGCAACGACTCCCGCGACGCCGCGGGTTCGGGCGCGGACCGGCACGCCAACCTCGGCGCGGGCCAGATCGACACCGACCTCATCCTCGCCGCCTGCCGGAAGGCCAACGCCCCCATCGTGGTCGAAACCCCCGGCGACGGCCAGGCGGAGGACATCGCCCTGCTGAGAAAAGAGCTGGCTCAGGGGTAGAAGCCGCCGTGGTAGATGCCGAAGGCGACGCCTACGAAGGAGGCCACGATGCCCACGATGTTGAGGGCGCGTTCCGGGGTCGTCGCCGAGACGTACTGGGAGTAGAGGCCGCCGACGAACCCCACCACGCCAAGCCAGCAGGCGACCGCGTGCGCGGTGGGGAAGAACCCGGCGACGAAGGCGATCAGACCGCAGGCGATGGTGACGACGCTCAGGACGTTCTGCACGGGATGCCGCTGACCGTCGTTGTCCAGTATTCGGGAGATCGGGTTTCCAGATAGACGAGGCGCGTCGGGCATGGTTCCACCTCCCCTTTCCTCTGCTAGAGGAGTGCCCGCGTCCTGACGGCCCAACCATTGACAGCCTGGTAGGCTGGCACGGCTACGTCGCATGGGTGTGTCATCGCCACCCTCCGCCATGGGCGCCGAAATGGGCGTCCGCGGTGAAGACGTCAGCGTCCTCCTGTCACGACACGGTGTCGTGACCGCAAAAGTCCAGAGGAGGTTGGAAGCCAGCATGCGTCGTTACGAAGTGATGGTCATCCTCGACCCTTCGCTCGATGAGCGCACCGTGGCCCCTTCCCTCGACCAGTTCCTCAGTGTCGTCCGCAACGACGGCGGCACCGTGGAGAAGGTCGACGTGTGGGGTCGTCGCAGGCTCTCCTACGACATCGCCAAGAAGCCCGAGGGCATCTACGCCGTCATCGACCTGACCGCCGAGCCCGCGACGGTCAAGGAGCTCGACCGGCAGATGAACCTCAACGAGGGCATCCTCCGCACCAAGGTCCTGCGTCCGGACGTGCACTAACCCCGACTTTTGTCGGGAGGCAGCCGTACTCTGAGCCGATAGACCGCGAAAGGCCGCAGGAAGGGCAACGCTAGCCATGGCAGCAGGCGACACCACGATCACCATCGTCGGCAACCTCGTCGACGACCCCGAGCTGCGTTTCACCCCTACGGGGCAAGCCGTGGCCCGGTTCCGCATCGCGTCCACTCCGAGGTTCCTGGACAAGCAGACCAACGAGTGGAAGGACGGCGAAGGCCTGTTCCTGACCTGCAACGTGTGGCGGCAGGCGGCGGAGAACGTCGCCGAGAGCCTGCAGCGCGGCATGCGGGTCATCGTTCAGGGACGGCTGCGCCAGCGGTCCTATGAGACCAAGGAAGGCGAGAAGCGCACGGTCTACGAGGTCGAGGTCGACGAGGTCGGCCCGTCCTTGAGGAACGCGACCGCCAAGGTCAACAAGACCGCCCGTCAGGGCGGTGGCGGTGGCTTCGGCGGCGGTCCCGCCAACGACCCGTGGGCCTCGGCCGCGCCCGCTCCCCAGGGGGGCGGCAACTACGGCGGCGGCGGCAACTACGGCGGCCAGCAGTCGGGTGGCGGCTTCGGCGGCGGTCAGCCGTCGGGCGGCAACTACGGCGGCGGCAACAACTTCGGTGGCGGCGACTTCAGCGACGAACCGCCCTTCTAGGTCCATCCACGGCCGTCCTCCGGGGCGGCCGGGGCCGCACTGAGAAAACCAGTCCATATCCGCAGCGACCATTCCCGCCGCACGGCGGGGCTCTGAAAGGAGCACCACGATGGCCAAGCCGGCACTGCGCAAGCCTAAGAAGAAGGTTTGCCTGTTCTGCCACGACAAGATCTCCTACGTCGACTACAAGGACACGGCGCTGCTTCGGAAGTTCATCTCCGACCGCGGCAAGATCCGTGCCCGCCGGGTGACGGGCAACTGCACCCAGCACCAGCGTGACGTGGCGACCGCTATCAAGAACGCTCGTGAGATGGCGCTCCTGCCGTACATGAGCACCGCGCGCTAAGGAGGTCCGGACAGATGAAGCTCATTCTCACCAGTGAGGTCACCGGCCTCGGCGCCCCCGGCGACATCGTCGAGGTCAAGAACGGCTACGGCCGTAACTACCTGCTCCCCCGTGGCTTCGCGATCCTGTGGACCCGCGGTGGCGAGAAGCAGATCGCCTCGATCAAGAAGGCGCGCGACGCCCGCGAGATCCGCGACCTGGGCACCGCCCAGGAGGTCGCCGGTCAGCTCAAGTCCCTCAAGGTGGTGCTGAAGACGAAGGCGGGCGAGTCCGGCCGTCTCTTCGGTTCGATCACCACGAGTGACGTCGCCGAGGCCGTCAAGGCCGCCGGCGGCCCGGTGCTCGACCGCCGTCGCATCGAGATCGCCTCCGCGATCAAGAGCCTCGGCTCCCACCGGGTCAGCGTCAAGCTGCACCCGGAGGTCTCCGCAGCTCTCGACGTCGAGGTCGTCGCGGCCTGAGGCCACGCCGACACCGTACGAGATCGTCGGTGACAGGGCTCCCTTCCCGCTGGAAGGGGGCCCTCGTCCGTTTGGGAGGCGCTATTCCCGACCGATGGGGCTGGTTAACTTACCGTTACCGACAATACGTACAATTCGGGAGTTGTCGTTTCCCCTGGAGGTCCTCCATGCTTCGCCCCTCGATGCTGCTCGCACTCGGCGCCCTCGCCGCCACCGCGGTCGCCTGTGCGCCCGCGTCGGATTCGACGACCGGCACGGGCGCCGACGTCGGCAAGGCCGACGCGTCCGCACCCGCCACCTCCTGCGCCAAGGACCAGCTCGCCCTGAAGACGCCGGGCAAGCTGACCGTCGGCACCGACAAGCCGGCCTACGAGCCGTGGTTCAAGGACGACGACCCGTCCAACGGCAAGGGCTTCGAGAGCGCCGTCGTCTACGCGATCGCCAAGGAGCTCGGCTTCCAGAGCGGTGAGGTCGCCTGGTCGACGGTGAAGTTCGACTCGGCCTTCGCCCCCGGCGCCAAGCAGTTCGACTTCGACCTCAACCAGGTCTCCGTCACCCCCGACCGGGCCAAGGTCGTCGACTTCAGCGACGGCTACTACACGGTCAAGCAGGCCGTCGTCGCGCTGGCCGGTTCGAAGACGGCCGCCGCCACGGACCTGGCGGCCCTGAAGACCGCCAAGATCGGTGTGCAGGTCGGGACGACCTCGCTGCAGGCGGTCAAGGACGTCATCCAGCCCTCCGCCGAGCCGAACGTCTACAACGAGCAGATCGACGTGGTGAACGCGCTGAAGAACAAGCAGGTCGACGCCGTGGTCGTGGACCTGCCGACCGCCTTCTACGTGACCGCGGCCCAGGTCGAGAACTCCAAGCTGGTCGGCCAGTTCGGCGCCGCCTCCGGCACGCCCGAGGTCTTCGGCGCGGTCTTCGAGAAGGGCAGCCCGCTGGTGCGCTGCGTCAACGAGGCGATCGGCAAGCTGTCCGGCTCCGGTGAACTGGCCAAGATCGAGCAGGAGTGGCTCGGCTCGGCGGCGGGCGCTCCGGAGCTGAAGTAGTGACCGTCCGACCCTCGCCGGACGCCTCGGGCTGGGTGAAGAGCGCCCGGCAGGTGGAGCGCGAACGCCTGCTCAGGCGGCGTTCGATCCGCTCGGGGTCGATCGCGACTGTCTCGACGCTCCTGGTGGTCGTCCTGCTGGTCTGGGGCGTCACCGCCTCGCCCGGCTGGGTGCGGGTCAGGGAGACGTTCTTCGACCCCGAGCAGTTCGTCAGGGCCTTCCCCGACGTGCTGAGCGGCTTCCTGCTCAACGTCAAGATCTTCCTGATCGCCGAGCCGCTGGTGCTGCTCGTCGGTCTGGCGGTCGCGCTGGTCCGCGGCCTCAGGTCGCCGGTGTTCTTCCCGTTGCGCGCTCTCGCGGTCGCCTACACCGACGTCTTCCGCGGTGTGCCGACCATCCTGGTCATCTACCTCGTCGGCTTCGGCCTGCCCGCCCTCGGTCTGCAGGGCATGCCGACGGACCTGGCGACGCTGGGCGTCATCGCGCTCACGCTGTCCTACGGCGCCTACGTCGCGGAGGTCTTCAGGGCGGGCATCGACTCCGTCCACCCCAGTCAGATCGCCGCGGCCAGGTCGCTCGGGCTGGGACACGGCGGCACCATGCGGCACGTCGTGCTGCCGCAGGCCGTACGGCGGGTGGTGCCGCCGCTGCTCAACGACTTCGTCTCGCTGCAGAAGGACACCGCGCTCGTCGCCACGATCGGTCCGCTCGAAGCGCTGCGCCAGGCCCAGATCCACGCCGCG
The DNA here is from genome assembly GCF_040300765.1 of Streptosporangium sp. NPDC000239. NCBI lineage: Bacteria > Bacillati > Actinomycetota > Actinomycetes > Streptosporangiales > Streptosporangiaceae > Streptosporangium > Streptosporangium sp. NPDC000239. The sequence goes on from NZ_JBEPEI010000012.1 coordinate 174,409, forward strand.
AGCACGTTCAACTACACCCCCTACCTGGTCGGGGCGTTGCTGTTCATCCTGCTGACCATTCCGCTCGCCCGTCTCACCGACTATCTGGCGGCCAGGTCCCAGCGGCGGAGGGGCCAGTGAAGGACACGAATCTGCTGACCGTCGAGGGCCTGTGGAAGAGCTACCACGGCCACGCCGTACTGCGGGGCATCGACCTTGAGGTACGGCCTCACGAGGTGGTCTGCCTGGTCGGCGCCTCGGGGTCGGGCAAGTCCACGCTGCTGCGCTGCGTGAGCCTGCTGGACACCGTGGACGACGGCGCCATCCACCTCGACGGCAGGGACATCACCGACGTCCGCGCCGACCCGGACGCGGTGCGCAAGCGCATGGGCGTGGTCTTCCAGGCCTTCAACCTCTTCCCGCACATGACCGTGCTCGACAACATCACGCTCGCCCCCCGCAAGGTGCACGGCGTCGGCAGACGGCAGGCCGAGGAGCAGGCCCGTGAGCTGCTGGAGAGGTTCGGCCTGGCGGACAAGGCGGGGGCCTACCCCGACAGGCTCTCCGGGGGTCAGCAGCAGCGGGTGGCCATCGTCAGGGCGCTGGCCGTCAAGCCGCTGCTGATGCTGCTCGACGAGGTGACCTCCGCGCTCGATCCCGCGCTGGTCGCGGAGGTCCTTGAGGTCGTCAGGGAGCTCAAGGCGAGCGGGATGACCATGATCCTGACGACCCACGAGATGGGTTTCTGCCGGGAGATCGCCGACACCGTCTGCTTCCTCGACGGCGGTGTGCTGCTGGAGAAGGCGCCTCCCGAGGAGTTCTTCACCGACCCCAAGGAGCCGAGGACCAGGCAGTTCCTGCGCAGTGTGCTCGACGCCCGTCGCATCTGAGCCTCAGCGTCTGTGCCGTCCCCGCAGGCCGGAGCCGGCGGGGCCGCTCCCGTTCCCGGCGAGCACGCTGTTGTGCCTGCCGTACAGGAGGTAGACGAGCAGGCCGACGGCCATCCAGGCGGCGAAGTACAGCCAGGTGACGATCTGGAGGTTGACCAGCAGCCACAGGCAGGCGGCGATCGAGGCGACCGGCACGAAGGGGGAGAACGGCACGCGGAAGCCCCTGGGCAGGTCGGGCATGGTCCGCCGCATCCTGAGGACTCCCGCGGCCACGGCCACGAAGACGAACAGGGTGCCGATCACGACCAGCGGTTCGAGCGTGAGCACCGGCACGAACTCGGCCATGAGGATCGCCACGACGCCGATGAGCAGCGTCACCCGGGTCGGGCTGCGGTAACGCCGGTCGACCCTGGCCAGTGAGCGGGGGAAAAGGCCGTCCCTGGCCATGGAGAACATGACGCGGGTCAGGCCGACGAGCAGCACCAGGACGACCGTGGTGAGGCCCAGGACCGCGCCGAGGTTGATGACGTGCACCATGAAGCCCTCACCCGCCGCGCGGAAGGCGTTGGCGAGCGGCGCCTCGGTGTCGATCCTGTCGTAGGAGATCATGCCGACCATCACCAGCGCGACCGCGATGTAGACGACCGTGGTGACGATCAGGCTGCGGATGATGCCCTTGGGCACCGACAGGGGGGCGTCCTCGGCCTCCTCGGCGGCGGTGGCCACGACGTCGAAGCCGATGTAGGCGAAGGTGATGACCGCCGAGGCGGCGAAGATGCCGAACCAGCCGAACGCGCCCGGCTGGCCGAACAGCAGGCCGAGCAGCGGTGAGTGCAGGGCGTCGACGGACGGCCCGGCGGGGGCCGGGGGAACCGGGATGGCCGACAGGTTGCGCTGGTCGAAGTGGGTGACGCCGACCACGATGACGGCGCCGATGGCCAGCAGCTTGGCGGCGACGATGACGCGCAGGGCCCGCAGGCCGATCCTGGTGCCCAGTGTGATCACGACCGTCATCAGCACCAGGATGAACAGTGTGAACAGGTCGAACCCCTCGGAGCGGCCGACGAACGAGGCCAGGGGTTCGGGGAAACGCACTCCGAGGTCGGTGAGCAGCTGGGCGGCGTACAGCGACCAGACGCGGGAGACGCCCGCGCCGGCCAGCAGCAGTTCGAGCACCAGGGCCCAGCCGACCGCCCAGGCCCAGACCTCGCCGAAGATGACGTAGGTGAAGGTGTAGGCGCTGCCCGAGGTGGGCAGCGCCGAGGATAACTCGGCGAAGCAGAAGGCGACGAGCAGGCTGGTGATACCGGCGATCATGAACGAGAGGACGACGCCGGGGCCCGCCATGGTGGCCGCCTGGCGTCCGGCGAGGCTGAAGATGCCCGCACCGATCATGACGCCGACGCCCATGACCACGAGGTCCATGGGGCCGTACGCCCTGGGCAGGCCATGGCGCGCGCCGCCGGTCCATCGGTTTGTCGCTTCACTGGGGGGTAGGCGGCGGACGATCGACGAGGAGTGACCTTCGGGCACGACGTGTCCCAATCATGGAGGGTGGACAACCGTATTGCCGGACTGCTCACAGTGCCGCAGGGGGCGCCGTGGGACAAGAGTCTGCTGGTTACGTGGCGGACACCTCCCGATCACGCACCGATCACCAGCCACGCCCCGCCTCTGGCCCGCAGCCCCAGGGCGAGGAACCGGGCGCCCATCCACACTCCCAGCGCCAGCCACAGCATGACCAGACCGCCTCCCGACAGCACGACCGCCAGCGCGACCGGCAGGTAGGCCAGCGTCGTCCACAGGCCCGCCCAGGCGAGGTAGCGCTGGTCACCGGCGCCGATGAGCACCCCGTCCAGGACGAAGACCACTCCGGCGACCGGCTGCAGGAGCGCCACGACCAGCAGCGGGCCGAGCAGGTGCTCCGTGACCTGGGGGTCGGCGTCGAAGACACCCGGCACGAACGGCCTGGCAGCGAGGACCAGGAGCCCGAGCACCACGCCGGAGCCGAACCCCCACCCGACCATCCTGCGGGTCGCCTGCCGTGTCGCCTCGGCGTCCCCGGCGCCCAGGGCGTGGCCCGTGATGGCCTGCCCGGCGATGGCGATGGCGTCCAGGGCGAAGGCGAGCAGCGTCCAGATCCTGAGGGCGATCGTGTGGGCCTCGATCTGTCCCTCTCCCATGCGGGTGGCCAGCGTGGCCGCCACGGCCAGCACCACCTGCAGGCACGCCGTACGGATGATCAGGGCGACCCCGGCCGTTCCCGCCGACCTGATGCCCGCCAGGTCGGGGCGGATCGGAGCGCCGTACCGACCGAAGACGAGGGCCAGGTAGACGACGGCGCCCAGCGACTGGGCCAGCACCGTGCCCCAGGCGGAGCCCGCCACACCCCAGCCGAGACCGAGGACGAACAGGACGTTGAGCAGCGCGTTCAGCGCGAAGGAGCCGACCGAGACCAGTAACGGGGTCGTGGTGTCCTGCATGCCCCGCAGTACGCCGGTCCCGGCCAGCACCAGCAGCATGGCGGGCACGCCGAGCAGGCTGATCCGCAGGTAGGTCACCGCCTGCAGGGCCATCTCCCCCTCCGCGCCGACCAGGGAGACCAGTGAGGGCGCGAGCGGCCAGACAACGGCGATGATCGCCAGCCCGGCGGCCGCGGCCAGCCAGAGGCCGTCGCCGCCGTGCCGTACGGCCCGCGCGGTGTTGCCCGCGCCGACCTGACGGGCCACCGCGGCCGTCGTGCCGTAGGCGAGGAAGACGCACAAGGAGACCAGCGCGCCGAGCACCGTGCTCGCCACGCCGACGGCGCCGAGCGCGGGCGCGGGCAGGTGGCCGACGATGACGGTGTCGGTCAGCAGGAACAGGGGTTCGGCCACCAACGCTCCGAAGGCGGGGACCGCCAGACGCAGGATCTGCCTGTCATGGTCGCGGCCCGTCCGGGAGGTAAGCGGCATAGCTGCATTGTGTCTCTTACCGCCGAGGAGGCCGTCGGCGGGACCAACGGGACAGCCGGGGAGGCTCACGGCGTGTCGCCGCAACTTTCTTTTCTCCACAGGCAGTGGATTAAGTTTTCCCAGCTCAGCAAGGCTTTGTGGACAAACCCCACTGGTTATCCACAGGACTTTCCCCAGGCTGCCCACATGTCTGGCCGAGAACTGCACACCTTATCCACACCCCTGTCGACAGGCCGCGTTGCCACGTCGTCCGGGGGACGCGAGACTGTCAGACCGGTCGGCTAAACCTTAAGATGGCGAAACCATGTTCGAATGAGGGGGTGCGAGGTGAGCATCGCGGAGCCACCTGTCTTCGAGCCTGGATTCGAGCGCACCCCGCCGAACAACATCGAGGCCGAACAGTCCGTCCTCGGCGGCATGCTCCTGTCCAAGGACGCCATCGCCGACGTCGTCGAGATCCTCAAGTCCGACGACTTCTACCGCCCCGCCCACCAGCTCATCTACGACATCATCACCGACCTGTACGGCAGGGGCGACCCGGCCGACGCCGTCACCATCTTCGGTGAGCTGCAGAAACGCGGCGAGGTCGCCCGCGTCGGCGGCGCCGCCTACCTCCACACGCTGACCTCCGTCGTGCCGACCGCCGCCAACGCGGGCTACTACGCGCGCATCGTCCGCGAACAGGCCATCCTCAGACGCCTCATCGAGGCGGGCACCCGCATCGTCTCCTTCGGGTACGGCGGGCAGGACGAGGAGGTCGACGACCTCGTCGACCGCGCCCAGGCCGAGATCTACAAGGTCACCGAACGCCGCACCTCCGAGGACTACGTCCCCCTCGCCGAGATCATGCCGGGTGCCCTCGACGAGCTTGAGGCCATCGGCGGCAGAAGCGGCCAGATGGTCGGCGTCCCCACCGGCTTCCAGGACCTCGACGGCCTCACCAACGGCCTCCACCCCGGCCAGATGATCGTCGTGGCCGCCCGGCCCGCCATCGGCAAGGCGCTCGCCCTCGACACCCCCCTGCCGACGCCGGACGGCTGGACCACCATGGGCGAGGTCGGTCGGGGCGACCACCTCATCGGCGCGGACGGCAGGCCGACCCGGGTCGTCGCCGTGACCGACGTGCTGCACGGACGACCCTGCTACGAGGTCGAGTTCGACGACGGCACGGTGATCGTCGCCGACGCCCTGCACCAGTGGCGGACGGTCCACGCCGTGGTGACGACCGAGGAGATCGCCCGCACGCTCCGCGCCGAGGACGGCGGGCCCGCCCACGCGGTCGCGGTCGCGGCGCCGTTCGACCTTCCCGAGCGCGACCTGCCGGTGCCGCCGTACGAACTCGGGGGCGGGCGTATCCCCCCTGCCTACCTGCGGGCGTCCCTGGAACAGCGCCGCGAGCTGCTCAAGGTCCTGACGGGCGGCGATGAGCGGGTCCGGATCCCCGCGACGGAGGGACCGCTCGCCGAGGACGTCCTCGAACTGGCCCTGAGCCTCGGCCACCGGGCGACCATGAGCGGGTCCGTGATCGACCATGTGATCGACCTCGCCACCGAGCCGGTGCGGCACGTCGTGGACGTCAGGGCGGTGCCCTCGGTGCCGGTCAGGTGCGTCGAGGTGGACAACGCCGACCACACCTACCTCGCGGGAAGGGCCTGCGTGCCCACCCACAACAGCACGCTCGGGCTGGACTTCGCCAGGTCCGCCGCGATCAGGCACGGCATGACCACCGTCGTGTTCTCGCTGGAGATGTCGCGCAACGAGATCACGATGCGTCTGCTGTCCGCAGAGGCCAAGGTGTCGCTGCAGTCGATGCGCTCGGGCACGATGACCGACGACGACTGGGCCAAACTGGCCAGGCGGATGGGCGAGGTGGCCGAGGCGCCGCTGTTCATCGACGACTCGCCCAACATGTCGATGATGGAGATCCGGGCCAAGTGCCGCCGCCTCAAACAGCGCAACGACCTGCGCTTCGTCATCATCGACTACCTGCAGCTGATGTCCTCGCCGAAGAAGACGGAGAGCCGTCAGAACGAGGTCTCGGAGATCTCCCGATCGATCAAGCTCCTCGCCAAGGAGCTTGAGGTCCCGGTCATCGCGATCTCCCAGCTGAACCGTGGTCCGGAACAGAGAACCGACAAACGCCCCATGGTCAGCGACCTTCGCGAATCCGGATCTATCGAGCAAGATGCGGACATGGTCATCCTTCTGCACCGGGAGGACGCCTACGAGCGGGAGTCTCCCCGGGCGGGTGAGGCCGACCTGATCGTGGCCAAGCACCGTAACGGTCCGACCGCCACGGTCACCGTGGCCTTCCAGGGGCATTACAGCCGTTTCGTCGACATGGCGCACTGAGACGCCCGGTCCGTTGTGGCCGACGGTGGTTTCGCGGGGCCAGGCGTCCGTCGCGGACTGGAGGGGCAGGGCCGTTCCCGGGCCGGTACGTGCCCCTCGCCGGGGGCCGTCCCACGGCCCTGCCGTACCCGGTTTGCGGTGGTTTCGGAGGCGGCTCCCGCGTGGTTGACTGGCGCGATGAGTGATGATCCGGAGAGTCTCTTCTTCCCTTCCGCTGAGGCGTTCGAGGAATGGCTGGCCGCCAACCACGCCTCCTCGTCAGGGCTCTGGCTCAGGGTCGCCAGGAAGGTGCCGGGGGTCGAGTCGCTGGACTACCCCCAGGCACTCGACGTGGCGCTGTGCTACGGCTGGATCGACGGGCAGAAGAAGGGCTTCGACACCACGTACTGGTTGCAGCGGTTCACCCCGCGCAGGCCGCGGAGCAGGTGGTCGAAGGTCAACCGCGACAAGGTCGCCGCACTGCTCGAACAGGGCAGGATGCAGCCCGCGGGCCTGCTGGAGGTCGAGCGCGCGAAGGAGGACGGCCGCTGGGAGGCGGCCTACGAAGGGTCGCGGACCGCGACCGTCCCCGAGGACCTGGAGCTCGCCCTGGCCGGCAACCCCGCCGCGCGGGAGTTCTTCGCGACGCTGGACAGCCGTAACCGCTACGCGGTCCTTTACCGTGTCCAGGAGGCCAAGAAGCCGGAGACCAGGGCACGCCGCATCGAGCGGTACGTCACGATGCTCGCCGAGCACAAGAAGATCTACCCCTGAGCCCTACAGGATCGGCCGGACGTGGGTGGTGAGGCGGTCGCCGTCCAGGACGTGCAGGGCGATCTGCGGAGGCAGGGAGAGGTCGAACGAGCGGCGTTCCGCGGTCTCCGTGGGCAGGAGCAGGGTGTTGATCACACCGGGGGCGACCAGCAGGGGACGACCGGCGAACCAGGTGCTCGCGGGGGTGTGGGCGTGCCCGGCCAGGACGGCGACCACCTGGGGGTGACGGCTCAGGACGGCTTCGAGCCGCTCGGGTTCGCGCAGCCGGATGTCGTCCACGTACGGGATGCCCAGCGGGACGGCCGGGTGGTGCATGCCCACGAGGGCCGGGACGTCGGGCGACTCGGCGAGCACCCCGTCGAGCCAGGCGAGGGTCTCCTCCGTCAGCAGGCCGTCGTGCCGTCCGGGAACGCTGGAGTCGCACAGGGCGACGACGAGGCCGTCGAGCCGCAGGACCTGGTTGACGGGGTCGTCGCCGTCCTGGTCGAGGAGGACCTTGCGGAAGGCGGCCCGGGAGTCGTGGTTGCCGGGGCAGATCACGGTCGGGTGGCGTGAGGTGAGCGCCCGCCTGGCGATCTCGTACTCCTCCACCGTGCCGTGGTCGGCGATGTCCCCGGTCACGATGACGGCGTCGAGCGGACCGGGCAGACCGTCCAGGTGACGCATGACGGCTCGGGTCCGTTCGACGCTGCGGGGGGAGTCATCGATGTGGATGTCGCTCACGTGGGCCAGTGTCAGCATCGTCCAAGATTGACATGCGTCAGGGGAGCAGGACGAGACGCCCCCTGAGGCCGCCCCGGCTGAGCCGTTCGTGGGCCTTCGCGGCGTCGTCGAGGGGGAGGGTGTCGGCGACCCTGAGGCTCAGCCGTCCCTCACCCGCCAGTCCGGCGAGCTCGGCGAGCCGTGCGCCGTCGGCGCGGACCCAGACGTTGGACACCCTGGTGCCGCGCAGCGGGCGGGGGACCGCGCCGTCGAGGACGGCCACGAAGGAGCCGCCGCCGCGCACGGCGGTGAGCGCAGCCGTACCGACCACGGCGGCGTCGACGGCGCCGTCGACCCCTCCGGGCACGAGTTTCCTCACGGCCGCGCCGAGTTCGGCACCGCGCGGCACGAAGAACTCGGCGCCGAGACGGCGGACGAGGTCCTCGTCCTCCTGGCCCGCCACGGCGACGACCCGCAGCCCGCGCAGTACGGCCAGCTCCACGGCGTGGCCACCGACCGCCCCCGCGGCGCCGGTGACCAGAACACTCTGGCCTTCGGACAGTTCCAGCAGGTCGAGGGCCTGGTCGGCGGTGAGGGAGTTGAGCGGGAGCGTGGCCGCCTGTACGGCCGTGACGCCGTCGGGGATGAGGGCCAGGGCGTCGGCGTCCAGCACGACCTGTTCCGCGTAGGCGCCCAGGGGAAGGTCGAGCCGGTCGACCAGACCCACGACCCGGTCGCCGGGGGCGAACCCGGTGACGCCCGCGCCGACCTCCTCGACCACCCCGGCCAGGTCCCAGCCGATCCCGTGCACGTCGCGCCGGTCGGCGAGCCCGATTTCGACGAGGACTCCCGCCCTGGTCGCCACGTCGACGGGGTTGACGCCCGCCGCCTCGACCCGGACCCGGACCTGTCCCACGCCCGTCTCGGGGACGGGAACCTCCTCGATCTCAAGCACTTCCGGTCCGCCGAACGAACGAACGACCACAGCGCGCATCATCGCCTCCTCAGGGTTTCGATGAGGCGAACCTATGGAGTGTTACTCTCCATAAGGAAGTACGTACCCGGAAGTGCGTACCGCACCGGAAGGGGCGCCATGACCACCCGTACGGCGGCGCAGCGGCGGCAGGAGGCGAAGGTGGCCTACGACGCCTTCCTGGCCACCTGCCCGGCCAGGCAACTGCTCGACGCGATCAGCGACAAGTGGGTCAGCCTGGTCCTGAACGCGCTGTCCGGCGGACCGAGGCGCTACAGCGACCTGGACAGGATCATCGCCGGCGTCAGCCAGAAGATGCTCACCCAGACCCTTCGGAGCCTGGAGCGCGACGGCCTGGTCGAAAGGACGGTCACCCCCTCGGTCCCGGTGCGGGTCGACTACGCCCTCACCGATCTCGGCCGTGACCTCCAGGTCCTCATGCTGGCCATCAAGTCGTGGGCGGAGGGCAACATCGAGCAGGTCCGCGACGCCAGGGAGGCCTACGATGCGCGATCAGGCGGTTGAACCGCCGTCGGCGACGATGTCGGCTCCGACCACGTACCCCGCGTCGGCCGAGGCCAGCCACAGGACCGTGCCGGTCGCCTCGTCGAGGGAGCCGACGCGACCCGCGGGAACCTGGCCCTTCACACGCTCGGCCCGGTCGGCCTCGGTCTCGCCGGGCCGCATGGACATCGACGTGTCGTGACTGCCGGGGCTGAAGGCGTTGATCCGCACGCCCTGGCCGATGTACTCCAGCGCGGCGGTGCGGGTCAGCGCGGTCACCGCGGCCTTGGAGGCGGCGTAGGCGCCGAACCCGGGCAGGCGCTTGTGCGCGCCGATCTGCGAGCTGAAGTTGACGATCACTCCGCCGCCCCCGGCGACCATGGCCGGGATCTCGTGCTTCATCGACAGGAAGACGCCGGTCAGATTGACGTCGAGCACCCGGGCGAAGTCCTCCTCCGGCTGGTCGGCGACCTTGCCCGTGGCCAGCACCCCGGCGTTGTTGACCGCGACGTCCAGCCTGCCGTACCGGCCGACGATCTCGCCGACCAGCGCGGCGACGGAGGCCGAGTCGGTGACGTCCGCGGTCAGCGCGGCGATCCGGCCGCCGTCGGTGTCGGCGTCGGCCAGCTTCACGGTCTGCTCAAGGGCCTCGCGTCCACGGCCGGAGACCACCACCTGGGCGCCCTCCCTGGCGAAGCCGAGGGCGACGGCCCTGCCGATGCCCGACCCGCCCCCGGTGACCAGGACGACCTTGTCGTGGAACCTCATGTCCCCTCCATATTGGAACTATCAGTCAAGAATTTTGAGTGCCTGAGCGGCCGCGTCGCGCAGCCGTTCCGGAGCGGACCGGCCCTTGGCCGTCAACCGCAGCCCCTGAAGGAAGACCAGCAGGAACCGGGCGAGCGCCACGGGATCGCGGTCGGCGGGCAGTTCCCCCTGCGCCCGCGCCCTGATGAGCGCCGAGGTCAGCGCCGTCTCCAGGCAGGTCCAGTTGGCGTCGACGATCCCGGCGACCCGCTCGTCGCCGGGAAGGAGCTCGCCCGCCGCGTTCACGATCATGCAGCCGCGCCGGTCGCCGATCGAGTCCTCGGTGTAGAGCTCGACCAGCCCCCGTACGGCGGGCAGCGCGGCCCCGGGCTGGGACAGCAGCTCGACCGGCGAGGGGTTCCTGGAGTTCGCGTAGCGCCGCAGCGCCTTCAGGTAGAGGTCGTGCTTGCCGCCGAAGGTGGCGTACAGGCTGGCCCTGCCGATGCCCAGCCGGTCGACCAGGTCACTCATGGAGGTCGCCTCGTAGCCACGCTCCCAGAACAGCTGGAGAGCCGCCTCAAGGGCTACCTCCGGGTCGAACTCCTTCGTCCTCGCCATGGGGAGAAGGCTACGCCTATCTGGAACGAACGGTCAAATAAAAGTACGGCCCACGCCCCCGCGCGCGGGCCGTACCCGTCCCTACTCCCAGCGGAACAGTCGGATCGCCAGCACCACCGTGACCAGTACGGTCCCCGCCATCACCACCAGGTGCAGCGGCTGCGGCGCGTGCCCCGCCCACGTGTCACGCAGTGCCTGGGCGAACGGCGCCAGCGGCAGGAAGTCACCGATCCGGCGCACCAGGTCGGGCAGCATCTCGCGGGGAATCCACATGCCCCCGACGAACAACAGCGGGAACATCAGCAGCGAGCCGATCCCCGACGCCGACTTCACGCTCGGCGCGACCGCCGCGATCAGCAGGCCGAGACCGAGCAGTGAGGCGGTGCCCAGCAGGAACACCCCGACGAAGGCCAGCGGGCTCCCCGGCAGGGGAACTCCGATGGTCACGTGGCCCAGCACGATCAGCAACACGGTCGACAGCACCGCGACACCGATGTTGTTGACCACCTGGGCGATCAGCAGCCGAACCGGTGGCACCGGCGTGGTGGACAACCGGCGCAGAATGCCGCTCTCCCGATAGGCCACCAGTACGGCGGGCAGTGCGGACAACGCCATCGTCACCACGGACAGGATCACCATCATGCCCGGCAACTGGGTGTCGATCACCCGCTGCCCGCCCATCTCGGCACTCGCCTCCTGGAAGGAGGGAATGCTGCCCAGCCCCAGCAGCAGTCCAAGCGGCAGCAGGATCGCGAAGATCGGCCCCGCCGGGTCACGGAGGAAGAGCTTCGCCTCCATAATGATCATCTTGTTCACGTGGAGATCTTCTTTCCGGTGAGGGCGAGGAACGCGTCGTCGAGAGTGGCCTGCTCGGCCCGCAGGTCCTTGGGGACGACCCCGGCCATGGCCAGGGCGGTCGTGACCGCCAGCAGCAGCTCACCGCTTCCCGTGACCTCGACCCTGGCGCCGTCCCGCCGTACTCCGCTGACCTGGGGCAGGTCGGTGAGCGGCGCCGTGTCGAAGAGGGCGGGGGCGCGGAAGGTGACCCGTTGGGAGTCCCTGACCCGTGCGATCAGCCCGTCGGGGCTGTCCACGGCGACCAGCCTGCCCGCGTCGATCAGCGCGAGCCGGTCACAGAGCCGTTCCGCCTCCTCCATGAAGTGGGTGACCAGCAGGATCGTCACCCCGTCCGCCCTGATCTGCTCGATGAGCTCCCAGGTGTCCCGGCGGGCCTGCGGGTCGAGGCCGGTGGTCAGCTCGTCGAGGATCGCCACCCTGGGGTTGCCGACCAGCGCCAGCGCGATGGAGAGCCGCTGCTTCTGACCGCCGGAGAGCGTGGCGTACCGCGCGTTCCGCTTCTCGGCGAGCCCGACCCGCTCGATCAGCGCGCGCCAGTCGGCGGGCTCCCGGTAGAAGGAGGCGTACAGCTCCATCGCCTCCCACACCTTGATCTTCGCGGGCATGGCGGAGCTCTGCAGCTGGACGCCGAGCCGCTCCTTGATCTCGGCACGATGAAGGCCACCCAGCACCTTCACGGTTCCGGCGTCCGGGACGCGCAGCCCCGCGACGCACTCGACGGTGGTCGACTTGCCGGCGCCGTTCGGTCCGAGGACGCCGAAGATCTCCCCCTCCTCGACGGAGAAGGACACGCCGTCGACCACGAACCGGTCGCGGTACTTCTTTCTGAGGCCGTTGACCTCGATAACCTTCATGCCGACGACGCTAGGAAACCTGGCCCGGAACGCAGAAGCCGTTTGGATACACGGCGAAGGTGGGGTTTCCTACACCCCGAAGGGGAGTTGTTGTCATTGGATGTCCGGTTCGGATCGCCGACACTCATATCCATGAGGCGACACACGGTGGCGGTCGGCAGAGCCCTGGCGATGGGGACGATGGCCCTGGCGGACCTTGTACTGCTCGTGATGAGCATGTTCGCCGGGCTGCTCACCATCGTCGGAATGATCTTCTTCTTCCCGCCCGTGATCAGGATGATCCGATGGCGTACGGCCATGGCCAGAAGACTGACGGGCAGGTGGCTCGGCACCGAGGTGCTCCCGTCGTACCTGCCGCCCCCTCCGCCGGTCAGGCCCCAGCCCGACGGCTGGTACCGCTACCAGCGCCAGCTCTACAAGACGCCGTGGTGGCCCAACTGGAACAACAGGACAAAGTGGATATTCACCGACCCCGCGACCTGGCGTGACACGGCCTGGGTGCTGCTCAACCCGATCGTCGGCGGCAGCCTGGCGGTGGTCCCCCTGTTCATGGCCGGTTACGGCCTGACCCTGCCCTGGCGCTGGGCGCCGCAGGCCGCCCCCCTCGGGCTTGTCATCGCGGCCCTCGGCGTCGCGGCGACCCCGTGGCTGCTGCGCTTCTACGGCTGGTGGAACAGGCTGCTGCTCGCGCCCACCGCCAGATCCGTGCTGGCCGGCAAGATCAGGCGGCTCAACCAGGTCAGGCTGGACACGGTCGACTCCCAGGCCGCCGAGCTACGGCGGATCGAACGCGACCTGCACGACGGCGCCCAGGCCAGGCTCGTCGCCATCGGCATGACCCTCGGCGCGGCCGAGGAACTGGTCGACAAGGACCCCCAGGCTGCCAAGGCGCTGCTGGCCAAGTCGCGCGAGGCCTCATCGACCGCCCTCACCGAACTGCGTGACCTGGTCAGGGGCATCCACCCGCCGGTCCTGGCCGAACGGGGACTCGGCGACGCCATCAGGGCGCTGGCACTGGACAGCCCGCTGAAGATCAAGGTCACCGTCGACCTCAAGTCACGTCCCGAGGCACCCGTCGAGTCCGCGGTCTACTTCTCGGTCAGCGAACTGCTCACCAACGCCGCCAGGCACGGCGGTGCGGAACGCGTCTGGATCGACATCAGCGGCCAGGGCAGGACACTGCGCGTCACCGTCACCGACGACGGCTCCGGCGGCGCCGACCCCGCACGCGGCAGCGGTCTGGACGGCATCGAACGACGCCTGGCGGCCTTCGACGGGATACTCGCCCTCAGCAGCCCGCCCGGCGGCCCCACCACCGCCACGATCGACGTGCCCTACGCGCTGGTCACACCGCAGGGGGACACCCCCTCCATGCCCCGGTGGAAGTACGCGGCCGTCGCGATCGGCTGGTGCGTCGGCTGGCTCCCCACGTTCCCCCAGGGCCTGGTCCCCGCGATCCTCAAGATCACCGGTGTTGAGGAACGAAGCTGGTTCCTCGCGCTCTACCTGCCCGAGCCGCTGCAGTGGCCGATGATCGTCTTCAACATCCTCCTCGGAATGGCCCTGTACGGCATGGCGATCGGCATCCCCACCGCTCACGCCCACAAGAACGAACTCAGGAACGGATGCATCTAAAGTGGGACCGGTGCATCCCAGAGTCGTCATCGCCGAAGACCTCTACCTGCTGAGAGACGGACTGGTCCACCTGCTCCAGGCCCACGACTTCGAGGTCGTCGCGGCCGTCGAGTCGGGTCCCGAACTGCTCACCGCCCTGACCACCCTGCGCCCCGACGTCGCCGTGGTCGACGTACGGCTCCCGCCCACGTTCACCGACGAAGGCCTGCAGGCGGCGCTGACCGCCCGCAGGGCCGTACCCGGCCTGCCGGTGCTCGTCCTGTCCCAGCACGTCGAACAGCTCTACGCCCGCGAACTCCTGGCCGACGGCTCCGGCGCCGTCGGCTACCTCCTGAAGGACCGGGTGTTCAACGCCGAACAGTTCATCGACGCCGTACGGCGGGTCGCCGCGGGCGGCACCGCCATGGACCCCGAGGTGATCGCGAAACTCCTGGCCAGTACGGCCAGGCACGAACCGCTCGGCGAACTGACCCCCCGCGAACGGGAGGTGCTCGAACTGATGGCCGAAGGCCGCTCGAACGCGGCCATCGCCCAACGGCTCTACCTCAGCGAGAGCGCGGTCGGCAAACACACCGCGGGCATCTTCACCAAACTCGGCCTGTCCCCGTCGGACGACGACAACCGGCGGGTACTGGCGGTGCTGGCTTATCTCAACGCCGCTAGGTGACATGGCGCCGCCTTCGGCGTCGCGGGTCCGGGCGCTTCGAGCCAACGCTTTCCCTCGTCGCTCATCCGCTGCGCTCCTTCGCTCCTCAGTCCAAGCGTCGGCGCGCCCGAACCGACACTCCTCACGCACGGCACCGGTAAAGCCCACGCTTTGCCTCTTTGCGCCGCCTTCGGCGTCGCGGGGCTTGGGCGCTTCAGGCCGGTGCTTTCCCTCGTCGTTCGTCCGCTGCGCTCCCTCTCTCCTCAGTCCAAGCACCGACGCGCCCAAGCCGGACACTCCTCACGCACGGCACCGGTAAAGCCCACGTTCCACCTCTTTGCGCCGCGCGGGTTCGGGTGCTTTGAACCGGCACTCTTCACCTTCTTGGGCGGCCCAGGCGGAGGGGGAGTTCGCTCAGGCCGTTGATGACCAGGGAGGGGAGGCGGTTCGGGGTGGGGGTTTCCTGGGCCAGGGTGAGGTCGGGGAAGCGGTCGAACAGGGCGGGCAGGGCGATGACGGCCTCAAGGCGGGCCAGGGGGGCGCCGATGCAGTGGTGTACGCCGACGCCGAAGGCCAGGTGTTCGGCCGGGGGTCTGGCCACGTCGAAGCGGTCGGCGTCCTCGCCGTGCTGGTGCGGGTCGTGGCCCGCGGCGAAGTAGGTCGCGAGGATGGCGTCACCCGCGGGAATGCGCACCCCGTCCACGTCGATGGGCTCCGTGGCGTACCGCAACGGGAAGTTGGCGACCGGCGGCGCCCAGCGCAGGGCCTCCTCGATCACCGCCTCCCAGGTGACCTCCCCCTCCCGGATCCGGCGTAGCTGCTCGGGGTGGGTGAGCAGGGCGTGGACCGTGCTGTCGATCAGGTCGACGGTGGTCTCGTGCCCGGCACCGAGGAGGGCCAGCAGGGTGTCGCGCAGCTCGTCGTCGCTCAGCCGGTCGTCCTCGTAACGGGCGTTGATCAGCTCCGTGGTCAGGTCGTCCCCGGGGTGCTCGCGCTTGTGGGCGATCAGGGCGGGGAAGAACGTCCTGATCCTGGCCGAGGTCTCGGCCGCCTCCTCAGCGGTCGCGGCACTGTCGATGAAGGCCGTGGAGATCCAGGCGACCTCGGGACGCATGTCGTCGGGGACGCCGAACAACTCGCAGATCACCCGCAGCGGCATCGGGTGGGCGTAGGCGACGCGCAGGTCGACGACCTGGTCGGCGGGCAGTCTGGTGAGGTCGTCGATCAGCTCGGCGGTGATCCGCTCGATGATCGGCCGCATGGCGAGGGTCCGGCGGCCGGTGAAGCTGGGGGCGACGAGGTTGCGCAGTCGCCGGTGCTCCATGCCGGAGGCGTTGACCAGGTTCCGCATGCCGATCCACAGGTTGAGCCAGCCCCACTCGGGCCGTTCGTCGACCTGCGGCCACAGGCTCCAGTACCGCTGCGGGTCCTTGCTGACCCGGGGGTCGAGAATGACCTGTTTGAGCAGGTCGTGGCGGGTGATGGCCCAGACGGGCACGCCACCGGGAAGTTCGACCTTGACCACGGTGCCCAGGGCACGCAGCCGGGACACCTCACCGGGAACGTCGCTTCCGTAGGGGTCCAGGACGATGGGTGAAGAGGAAATGGCCATGCGGACGCTCCCTGGAGGTCGAGCGGATTGACGCGGGCCGGGACGAGCACACGGCGGCGGACGGGGTCGTCGCGTTCCGGAGGCCGAACCGGCGGCTCCACCGCCATGGGGGTCGCCCCTGCCACCGATGATCAGGGGCCGTAAGAACCACGGCTCCCCGTTGTCGAACATTCGCCGGAGAATACCCAAACACTAAATACGACAACGTCACAAGTCAACGATTCCTCGTCGTCGGGAGGCCACCCCAACGGCATGGAGAATCGCCGGCTCGGCGCGCGATAAGGCAGGTCAGGCAGGCCGTACGGTCGGGTGGTCGGCAGGTGGAAGCCGTTGACGGCGAACACAGGAGGAAATCCCGTACCACGGAAAAAGCCTGAACCAGAAAAGGGTGGTCACTGGAAAGAAAATGGTTCGCCCTTTTTCCGTCCGGAGGGAGTTTCGCTACGACTCGGGCTCGGGAGCCGTTCGGGCGGCCTCCAGGAACTCGACGCAGCGACCCAGCAGGGTGATCAGCGTCTCGCGCTCCTCGGGGGTGAACTTCGCGGCGAGCCCCCGTTCGACACGCACCGCGCGGGGGTCGGCCGCGGCCAGCACCTGTTCGCCCTTCTCGGTGAGGCGGGTCTCCAGGACGTTCCTGTGCCACTCGTGCGGGGTGCGCTCGATCAGGCCGTGCTCCTGGAGGTTCTTGAGCACGGTGTTCATCGTCGGCGGGGTGACCGCGCACGCCCTGGCCAGCGCGGCGGCCGAGATGCCGGGGTTGGCGGAAAGGTGCAGCAGCGCCGCGTACTGCGACACGGTCAGCCCGGCCTGCTTCAGTGCGGCGTTCTTGGCCGCGTTGAGCGCCTGCTCAGCGCGCTTGAGGTGGGAGCCCAGGCGCTCGGAGAGCGGCAACTCGGTCATCTCCGCATGGTAACAACCCGTGAATTAAAGCGTTGACGACCATTAGAGCTCTAACTAGAGTTCGTGTCCGAATAAGAAATACGACTCTGTCAAGCATGTGAAGCCGAACAGAAGGGCGCCATGTCTTCGCCTCGTCTGGTCGTGGCCGCCGCGGCCACGACCCTCACCGCGCTGCTCTCCCTCACCCCCGCGCTGCCCGCCTCCGGTGCGCCGACCACGACAAACCAGATCACGCGGGCACGGATCTCCACCGCGTACGAACTTCCCGGCGACCGGGTCTACCCCGAGGGCGTCGCCGTGGATCCGCGCACCGGCGACCTCTACGCCGGCTCCTACACCGACGGCACGGTCTTCAAGATGACACCGGGTCACCGGGTGGCCCAGGTCTTCCTGCCCGCGGGCGCCGACGGGCGTGACACCGCCAACGGACTCAAGGTCGACCGGGCGGGACGGCTGTGGGTCACCGACTCGACGACCGGGGTCTCGGTCTACGACACGCGCACCCGACGCCTGCTGGCGAGCTTCGACGTCCCCGGGCAGGCCCCAGATAACCCGGCCTTCGTCAACGACCTCGCCATCGCCCCGGACGGCAGCGCCTACCTCACCGACAGCGTCCGCTCCGTGGTCTACCGCGTCACGCCGCGTCAGGTGGCGGCCGGAGGCAGGACGACGCTCACCGTCCGCTTCGACCTGGGCGAGGCCCTCGACCCCCACGGGCCCGACGCGTTCACCCTCAACGGGATCGTCGCCGACCCCTCGGGGCGCTACCTGCTGACCGCCGACATGACCGGTGGCGACCTGTACCGCCTCGACATCGCCTCAGGAGCGATCCGCAGGGTGACACTGACCGGAGGCGACACGCTGCACGCCGACGGGCTCGAACTGCGGGGCGGCAGGCTCTGGGTGGTCCACAACACCGAGAACGCCATCAGTCGCTGGAAGGTGACACGGGACGGCGCCGCGGCCAGGGTCGAGCGGCGGCTGACCGACGAGGCCCTCCAACTCCCGACGACGTTGGCGTTCGGGAACGGCACGCTCTACGTGGTCCGCTCCCAGTTCGACAAGGGCGGCCCACTCGGCTCGGGAACCCCGCGGACCCCCTTCACCATCGCCTCGGTACGGGGCATCTGACCACGCTCCCCCACCTCGCGAGAATATGGGACATTCATTACCCGTTCCTGGGAAATGTCGCCCGACACGGGATGGGGGAGACGGCCGTGCCGCAGTGGCTTCAGGCAGGTCTGTGGGGAACCGCCGCCGGGGGAGCCCTCGTCGTGGGGGCGGCGGTCGCCTGGCTGGTACGGGTCCCGGCCGTGATCATCGCCGGGATCATGGCCTTCGGCGCGGGCGTGCTGATCTCGGCGCTGTCCTTCGAACTCGTCGACGAGGCCGAACGCTCAGGAGGGCTCCTCCCCACGGCGGCCGGCTTCCTCGTCGGCGCCTGCGCCTACGTCGCGGCCAACACCCTCCTCGCCCGGTACGGCGCCCGCCACCGCAAACGCTCCGGCGACAGGCAGCCGTCCGAGGGCGACATCCAGGGCAGCGGTACGGCCATCGCCGTCGGCGCCCTGCTCGACGGAGTCCCCGAGTCGGTCGTGCTCGGCCTGTCACTGCTCGACGGCCGGGGCGTCGGGATCGCGGTCCTGGGGGCCGTCTTCATCTCCAACGTTCCCGAGGGGCTCTCCAGCGCGGCGGGCATGAAGCAGGCCGGGCGCGGCGCGCCGTACGTCTTCGGGGTCTGGGGCGGCATCGCCCTGGTGAGCGGGCTGGCGGCCCTCGTCGGCCACCTCACCCTCCAGGACGCCTCACCCGCGACCGTCTCGGTGATCACCGCCGTGGCCGCAGGGGCGATCCTCACCATGGTCGCCGACACGATGATCCCCGAGGCCTTCGAACGCGCTCATCTCTTCACCGGCCTCATCGCCACCCTGGGCTTCCTGGCGTCCTTCACCGTCGAACGCCTCGGCGCGTAGCCGGTCCGGAGCCACAGACGTCCACCCGGGACCGTGCGTGCTCAGCCTTACGCGAGGGGTGAATCTGAGCGCGCACGGACCCCGGGTCCGCGTTCGGCGTTCCCCTGCTCGGCCCGCGCCTACAGCCTGATCAGGAACACCGTGTTCTCCCGCCGCTGTGATCACCCACGGAGGGGTCCCGGGATAACCCCCGGGACGGATCGCCGCTCGTCCGGCAGAGGGACGATCCGTCGGTACGGCGACGGCCACCATGAGATCGCCATCCCGGCGACGCCTCCCACCCGGCGTCCACGGACGACATCCGGGGATGGCGCGAGCCGTCAACACACGCGCTCTTGGCACAGCACCGAACCCTGTCGGAACGAAAGCCGGAGAACATGAACGTGTACAAGAAGGCTTTGCCCGCCGCGCTCGCGGCGGCCGCGCTGGCCACCCTGACCGCGGCTCCCGCGTCCGCGGCGCCGACCACCCTGGACGTGACGGTCAAGGTCCAGCTCAGCCACACCTCGACCGTGAAGGAGTCGGCCGGGGTGTGGTTCACCTGTCCCGGCAACGAGGTGATGACCGGCCGTTCCCACTCCGGGGACGAGAACGGCTCCACCACCTACTACTGCAGCACGATCACCATCAACGACCAGCCGGTCCAGAACGTGGTGAAGGGACTGTGGAGCGCGAGCCTGAAGGAGAGCCGGTCGTCCTACACCGCGCCGAACGACCAGGCCGTCATCGGCAGGTGGCACTCGGGCGACGAGAACGGTTCCACGAAGTACCTCGCGGCCATGTTCTTCTGGCAGGGCAGGCAGGTGCGCTTCTCCTCCCCCGCGTGGAGCGGCGACCTCAAGGAGAGCAGGCACTCGTGGCGGGCGAACGCGGGCCAGGTCATGACCGGCCGGTACCACTGGGGTGACGAGAACGGCACCACGAGATACCAGTACGCCACGGTGACGATCGTCGACTGACGATCCGGTTCCGGCGGTACCCACCGAGCCCCCTCGGTGGGTACCGCCGATCCACCATGGGTGGGACGGCCGTGATGATGGATGCTGTGATCAACACATCTGAGGGGGCTTCGTGAGCATTCAGGAGTTCGACCGGCGAGCGGTGCGGGACAGCGTGGACGTGGTCGCCGCGGTGACGATCGACGATCTCGACAGGCCGACACCGTGCGCGGGATGGACGGTGGCCGACCTGCTCGCCCACATGACCGTCCAGCACCACGGGTTCGCCGCCGCGGCCAGGGGCACCGGAGCCGACCTGGAGGTCTGGAAGGTCAGGCCGCTCGGTGACGACGCCGTCCAGCTCTACACCAAGGCGGCGGAGGACGTGCTGGCGGCGTTCGCCGAGGACGGCGTGCTCGAACGGGGGTTCACGCTGCCCGAGTTCGCCCCCCGGGGACCGGTATTTCCTGCCCGGCAGGCCATCGGCTTCCACTTCATCGACTACCTGGTGCACGCCTGGGACGTGGCCCGCTCGATCGGCGCCGACTATCGGCCCGACCCGGAGCTTGTCGAGGCCGCCTGGCCGATCGCCCTGGCCGTCCCCGACGACGAACGGCGCACCAGGCCGGGAGCCGCCTTCCAGCCGGGCCTGCCCGTCGACGACGAAACGCCGGGCTTCGACCGTGTCCTCGCCGTACTCGGACGCACCCCCGGCTGGACCCCCTCGGCGTGAGACCGGGAGCCTGGGACGTTCCGCCGCGCGGGAACGCAGCGTGACCACCGGCCGACTGAGTGATATGTCAGTATCAGTGCTTTGTCGGTAGGACCGGCTACCGTTCTCCGGAGTACGGCCACCGCATGTGGTGGTGCCGTTCGGGACGAAGGGATGCTCAGGTGAAGTTCCGGGTCAACCGTGATGTCCTGGCCGACGCCGTGGTCTGGGCCGCTCGTGCCCTGCCGACCCGCCCGGCCGTTCCCGTGCTCTCCGGTCTGCTGCTTGAGGCCGACGCCGAGGACCTGGTGTTGTCGGCCTTCGACTACGACGTCTCCGCCCGCGCCACGATCGAGGCCGAGGTCGCCGAGCCCGGCAGGGTGCTCATCCCGGGCCGCATCCTCGCCGAGATCACCCGGAGCCTGCCCGCCCAGCCGGTCGAGATCGTCACCGACGGGTCCGAAGCGGTGCTGACCTGCGGAAGCGCCGAGTTCGGCCTGCTCACCATGCCCGTTGAGGACTTCCCGTCGCTGCCCGAGGCCCCGCCGAAGATCGGGGCGGTCGGCGGCGGGGTCTTCGCGAGCGCGGTCGGCCAGGTGGCGCCCGCCGCCAGCCGTGACGAGACCCTCCCCATGCTGACCGGCGTCCGCTTCGACATCGCGGGCGAACGCGTGACCATGGCCGCCACCGACCGCTACCGCATCGCCGCCAGGGAGTTCGACTGGCGCCCCGAGCAGCCGGGCGCCACGGCCGCGGCCATGGTCCCAGCCCGGGTGCTCGTCGAGGTGGCCAGGTCGTTGCGCGGCGGAGAGGTCTCGATCGGCCTGGGCGAGGGAGTCGCCGGGTTCGAGAGCGTCGGCAGGAGCACCACGGTCCGCCTGCTCGACGAGCAGTTCATCGACTACCGGGCACGGCTGACCGACGAGTGGCCGATCAGGGCGGACGTGCGGGCCGCCCCGTTCGTCGAGGCGATCAAGCGGGTCGCGCTGGTCGCCGAGCGCAACACCGCGATCAGGCTCACCTTCGGCCAGGGACAGGTGCTCATCCAGGCGGGCGGCGGCGACATCGGCCGGGGCACCGAGGTGCTGGAGGCCGAGCTGTTCGGCGAGGAGATCCAGATCGCCTTCCAGTCGCACTTCCTGCTGGACGGCCTGAGCGGCGTCGAGACCGAGTTCGTACGGCTCAACATGCAGACGCCCAGCCGGCCCGCCCTCATCACCGAGGTGCCCGGAGACGCCGAGCCGGCCTTCCGCTATCTCGTGATGTCCCTGCGCCTGGCCGCCTGAGGCCCCGACCCGAACAGGAAGCACCCGGCGCGGCGGCGTCCGCCGCGCCGGGTGAGGGTCAGCTGGTGAGTTCCTGGGCCTCGGTCAGAGCGATCAGGATGTGTTCCATGCACGCGTGACCGGCGCGCTCGGCGGCGGCGGCGTCGCCCGCCATGATGGCGCGGGCGATGGCGTCGTGCGGGATGTAGGTGCTGTTGAGCGAGGTGCCCGCGGCGGTGATGCTGGCCCGCAGCGCGGCGGAGAAGTCCTGGTAGAGGTCGATCATGACCCGGTTGTGGGTCGCCTGGACGACGGCGACGTGGAAGGCGAGGTCGGCCTCGACGAAGGCGGTCGGCTCGCCCGACTCCCAAGCCTGCTCCCGCTCGGCGAGCGCGGCCTCGATGTGGGCGATGTCGGCCTCGGTCCGCCGCGTCGCGGCCAGCTTGGCGGCCTCGACCTCAAGCGCGCGCCGTACCTCCAGGATCTCCAGCTGTTCGGCGGCGCGTAGCCGTCGCAGCATGGCGCCGGAGAGTTCGCTCGTGGCGCGGACGTAGGTTCCGTCGCCCTGGCGGCATTCGAGCAGGCCTGCGTGGGTGAGTGCCCTTACCGCCTCACGCACGGTGTTGCGTCCGACCCCGAGCTGCTCCGCGAGCACGGTCTCGGTGGGAATCTTCGTGTGCATCTTCCAGGAGTTCGACGTGATCTGCTCTTTGAGCTGGTCGATCACCTGGTCAACGAGAGACGCCCGCTGCGCCGTACGCAGACTCACAGTCCGCCTCCTCCGGAGAAGCCAATCATCCTATGATTCAATGACTGGTAGACCCTAGTTATTCCGGAGGCAGAAAAACAAATCCGGAACGCCGGAGGAGGCGGATTGCTTTATCGAACCAGTGTCGAATCGACCGTCATTCCCACCATCGCGTCGCGGACTCCCGCTGCCTCAAGAGCCTTACGATACGCGCTGGTCTGCTCTTCTCCCGCGCCGACCCTGCCGTAGAGGTCACCCAGCTCACGCCAGGCACGCGCGACCTCACGGTCGGGATTGGACCGCTCCGAACGCAGGGCGTGAAGAAGCTCCCCCGCGGCGTTCAGCCGTGACAGAACCTCACCCTCCCCCCGCGAGAGCGCGGCCTGGGCAAGGACCAGGTGCGCGGCGGCGGCGGTGGGGCTGGCCTGGCCGGACAGCGTGTCGAGGGCGGAGGAGGCCAGGTTGACCGCGCCGTCCGGGTTACCGCTCCCGAGCTGGAGGCGGGCCAGGACCACGAGGCTTCCCGCGTACTCGTTGACCTTCTCGTCGAACGTGGCGAAGACCCCGCTGGCAGCGGTGGCCAACTCGTAGACTTCCTCGGAGAGGGAGGCGCTTCCGAGAGAGACCGTGAGTCTCGCCCATTCCAGTGCGATCCCGGCCAGCCTGAAGGCCATCCGGGCGGGTCGGCCGGTCGCGATGGCGTCGTCGGCCAGGCGTACCGCCAGTGCCGAGTCCTCACCCTCCGCCGCGGCGACGCTCGCCTGCCAGAGGGAGTGGATCTCGGCGGTGCGGTTGACCACCGAGGGAACGCCGTTGACCGCCAGGATGTGCCTGACATACGACAGGCCCGGAGACTGGGGCCTGGCAGCCTCGGTCTCCACCAGCGCGGCGGCCAGTTCGATCGCGATCTCGCCCTGCGTCAACGCCAGGTGGTTGACCTGGCTGAGGGCGTAGATGGCCAGATCATGCGCGCGAAGCGTGTCGCCCGCGCGCTGGTAGCAGCGGCTCAGCGCGACCGTCAGAGGAAGGTCTGCCAGCCGTTCGGGGTGCGCGGCGGCCTCGCGGCGGAGCCGCTCGAACGCCTCTACCGCTGGTCCGACTCGGTCCTGGGCCTCCAGCGAGCGAGCCCGCCCCAGCCGCGCGTGCGCGGCCAACATGGCGTTCTCCTCGCCGGCGACCTTGACGATCTCGCCGAACCGTTCCGCGGCGACCCCGGGGTCGCCGTGCTGCAGCTCAAGCTCCGCGTGACGCAGGCCAAGCTCGGTGTCGATCCGTTGGCGCGGCTCGATCCCGTGCAGCAAGAACTCGGTAGTGCACCCCAGCCGTTCGGCGAGAAGCCGCGCGACCACGGGGGTCGGCGTGCGCTTGCCGGACTCGATGAGGGAGACATAACTGTCGGAGAGGTCAGGCCCTGCCAGCTGGGCCTGAGACATGCGCCTACTCAGCCGCAGTCCGCGGACGCGGTCACCGATGGTTCCCTGACTCGGCATCTGATCTCTCAGGGCGGGGGATGGTCAATGTTCCCGCCATGATTGCACGAAGCAGTCGAATCGGTAACCCCACGTGAAGAGAATCCACCTGCGGACTCTTCGGGCCCCTATGTCATACGGGACATAGGGGCACTAATCATCCGAATCGTTGCCGCCGGGGAAGAGCATCTGACACACCTCTAGGTAGATGGTCTCCGGATAGGGGATGAAGTTGATCCTTGAGAGGGCCTGGTCCTGACCCGCCGACTCCAGGACGAACTCGCCGTATCCCAGCATGCGACCGAGCAGTGAGCGCTGGAAACTCATGTCGGTCACCTTGCCGAGGGGCATCATGTCGACCTTGCGTGTGATCAGGCCCGTGGTGAGCAGCACACGCTTGGAGGTGACGATGAAATGCTCAACCGACCATTCCGCCACTTTCCACACAAAACGGATCAAAAGGAGGAGCCAAGCCCACCAGACGATCACCAGGGCGGTGCCTCCGGAGCTCTGTCCCCCGAACCACCTGCTGAGCAGGCCGGCCAGGATCAGGCCACCGAAGACCTCGGCGATGGGGCGCAGCAGTACGGCCGGGTGAAGCCGCACCATGATTACTTGTTGCTCGTGGGGGAGTAGGTAGCGGTTGACCGACGCGGGAGCCGAGTCCCCGTGGGTCACCAGCCTCATGACAGATGGGATACGAATTGGGCCAGAGAATTGGCCGCGTTGAACATGGTGTCCATGGCGCCCCTAACTGTGTTCGCTGCGTCACCCGGTCTTGTGAAGAGGTAGAACGCCACAAAAGCAATGGCGCTGTATGTCAGAACCTTCTTGACCTGCACTGCGGCCTCCTACGACCACTCACCCACTGCACCCGCCGTATACATTACCCATGCCATTCGCGAGGTAAAGCGTCTTCCCTGACAGGGTCACGATCTCAGCGACGGGACCCGATCAGGGCGGTGTGATATTCGTCACCCACCCTCGCTCGCGGCCAGTGCGAGGACCTCCAGGTGCTTGCGGGCGATCCGCTCGACCAGCACCGGGTGGGCCTGGCCGGTCACCTCCAGCGCGCCGTAGTGCGCGGCCTGGATGCAGCGGGTCACCGTGGCCGCCGGATGGACCTCGGAGAACTCGCTCCGCAACGCGGCACTGACGTGCTCGTAGGGGTCCGGCTCCTGATCCTGGATGGTCCGCTCGCTCATGTTTCTCCCTGATGTGTGCCCGCGGCCTCCCCTGGCCGGGGACACGGAAGAGGCATCCTCGCTACTGCTCGTACCCATTCAAGCACATTGGGTAACGAAGGGGAGGGTTAACGCCTCCCCCCACACCGGGGAGATCCTCAGACCACGCCGTAGAGGCGGTCCCCCGCGTCCCCGAGGCCGGGGACGATGTAGCCGTGCTCGTTCAGCCGTTCGTCGAGCGCGGCGGTCACCAGGCGGATCGGCCTGTCGCTGCCGGCGAACGCCTCGTCCATGTGGGCGATGCCCTCGGGGGCGGCCAGCAGGCACAGCGCGGTCACGTCGTCGGCGCCGCGGTCGAACAGGAACCGGATCGCCGCGGCCAGGGTGCCACCCGTGGCCAGCATCGGGTCGACCACGTACACCTGACGCCCGGACAGGTCGTCGGGCAGCCGCGTCGCGTAGGTCTCGGCCTTGAGCGTCTCCTCGTTGCGGATCATCCCCAGGAAGCCGACCTCGGCCGTCGGCAGCAGCCGGGTCATACCGTCCAGCATGCCCAGGCCCGCACGCAGGATCGGCACCACCAGCGGGTACGGCTGCGCCAGCCGTACGCCCTTGGCCTTGGCGACCGGGGTCTCGACGGTGACACCGGTGACGCGGACGTGCCGGGTCGCCTCGTAGGCCAGCAGCGTCACCAGCTCGTCGGCCAGGCGCCGGAAGGTGGGCGAGTCCGTACGCGCGTCCCTGAGAGCGGTCAGCTTGTGCGCGACCAGCGGGTGCTCGACGACGAGGGTCTCCATGGACGTCAACGCTATCCGGACGGCCGTGCGGGGGACAGCGGCGGGACCCACGTCCCGGACGACGGGCGCTCGCCTGGACGACATCGCCCGCTCACCCGGATTTGGATCACAATTTGGCCCCGGAGGCGTACGGCGACGCGGTGCTTCTGAAAGCATTGACGTCCGTAGCGAGCGCACCGGTGGGGATGAGCATGTCAGACGAAGACCCTCTGGACTTTGCCATCGTCGTCTATCGCGAGGACGACGGCTGGGAGGCGGAGCTGCTTCCCGTGGCGCTCACCTCCGACCTCCAGGGTCTCGTCCACGCCCTACGCCAGCAGCCGAGCATCAACGGGACGATTGGCCTGGTCGCCGTTGGGGATGAGTTCTTCGTGGCGTTACGAGTGTTCGGTGAGCATGTGGAGGTCTTCCTCTCCGACATCGCCGCGTCCTGGGACTTCCCCCTGGCGCGGCAGGCGCTGGAATACCTCGACGTGCCGGTGCCCGACGAGGACGAACTGGACGCGATCCTCCAGGACGAGGAGACGGCCCTGCCCGCCGGAGATCTGTCGATCTTCGCCGACCTGGGGCTCGACGAGATGGAGCTCGGCATCCTCTCCGGGGACATCGACCTCCTTCCCGAGGACGTGCTGTCCAGCATCGCCGCCCGTCTGGGATTCTCCGAGCCCTTCGAACGCGCGATCGACTCTGTGTTCGGCTGACCCCGGGAGACCGGCCATGTCCTCCAGGCAATCCACTGGCAGTGTGTTCTCCGCGGCGTTCGTCCGCACCGAGGACGGATGGAACGGCGCCGAGATCGACCTCGGCGCCGCGGAGATAGCCGACGACCTGGGCGACGCCGTACAGGAGCATCTGGGGCTCAACGGTGACGAGCTGGCCCTGCTGTGCGTCGAGGTCGAGGACGAGTGGTTCGCCATCGTCCGCTACGAGGGAGACCGGGAACCGCGCACCTTCCTGTCCGACGCCCAGGCGGGGCTGACCGACGGGCTCGGCGAGCTCTTCACCGAGTTGGCCGGCGTCGCCCCGGACAAGGAGACCCCCGACCTCGGCGTACGGCCCGCGGGCGACTTCGAGCTGCTGAGCGACCTGGGCATGAGCCCGGAGGAGCTCGTCGAGCTGAGCATGGAGGAGGGCGCGCTCCCCGCGGACACGCTCTCGGTGATCGCCGAGCGGCTGGCCTTCGCGGACGAGCTCGACCGGCTCCGGTGAACCCCGAGGCGTACGCCGCCGGGATGCGGCTGGCCCTTGAGCAGGCCGCCGAGGCGGGCGCCAGGGGGGAGGTGCCGATCGGCGCGGTCGTCCTCGACCCCGAGGGGGCCGTGCTGGCCGGGGCGGGCAACGACCGTGAGTCGCTGGCGGACCCGACCGCGCACGCCGAGGTCCTGGCCCTGCGGCGGGCCGCTCTCTCGCGTGGTGAGTGGCGGCTGACCGGCTGCACGCTGGTCGTGACCCTTGAACCGTGCACGATGTGCGCCGGAGCCGCCGTGCTGGCCCGGGTCGACCGGGTCGTCTACGGCGCCGTCGATCCCAAGGGGGGCGCCGCGGGCTCGCTGTGGGACGTGCTGAGGGACCGCCGCCTCAACCACAGGCCCGAGGTCGTCATGGGGGTGCTGGCCGACGAGTGCGCCACGGTCCTCACCGACTTCTTCACCTCTCGCCGGATGCGCGAGCAATAGCGGATATCCGGTAAGCTGCTCGGCGGTGGAGTCGCCTAGTGGCCGAGGGCGCACGCCTCGAAAGCGTGTGATGGGGCAACCTATCCGTGGGTTCAAATCCCACCTCCACCGCCACAGCAACGAAAGGGCCCCCGGTTCGCCGGGGGCCCTTCGTCGTGCCAGGGGTTCCTCAGTCCTCGGGGAGTTCGAGGACGCGGGCGTGCAGAATCGAGCGCTGGTGCAGCGCCGAGCGCAGGGCACGGTGCAGGCCGTCCTCCAGATAGAGGTCGCCGCGCCACTGGACCACGTGCGGGAACAGGTCGCCGTAGAAGGTGGAGTCCTTGGCGAGCAGCGAGTGCAGGTCGAGCACCGTCTTCGTGGTGATCAACGTGTCGAGGCGGACCTGCCGCGGCGGTATCTGCGCCCACTCGCGATGCGAGAGACCGTGCTCGGGGTAGGGCCGTCCATCACCGACCAGCTTGAAGATCACAGTACGTAGTTTATGAGAGATTCGGATTCTTTGCCTGCTTGCCCAGGTCGGCGACGGCCTCAGAGGCTCCCTGAGAACGTGTCACACCGGTTGGGATCCCCGCTCTCGTAGCCGGTGGTGAACCACCTGACACGCTGTGCCGACGTGCCATGGGTGAAGGCGTCCGGGTTCACCCGGCCCTGGGTGCGCTCCTGGATGCTGTCATCCCCCACGGCCGAGGCGGCGCTCAGCGCCTGCTGGATGTCCTGCTGGGTGAAGGGCTTGTCGAACAGGCCGGTCTCGTAGGCGTTCTTCGCCCACACGCCCGAGTAGCAGTCGGCCTGCAGCTCAAGCCTGACCGAGCCGCTCCGCGGTCCCTGCCGGTCTCCCTGGGCCATGGAGCTGGTGCCCAGGAGGTTCTGCACGTGGTGACCGTACTCGTGCCCGATCACATACGCCTGGGCGAACGGACCGCCCTCCGCGCCGAAACGGGTGCGGAGCTCGTCGAAGAAGCTCAGGTCGAGATAGACCTTCTGGTCGGCAGGGCAGTAGAACGGGCCGACCGAGGCGTCGGCCGCGCCGCAGGCGGTGTTCACCTGGCCGGAGAACATAACGGTCTTGGCGGGCCGGTAACCCTGCACGACGGTCGGCCAGTAGTCCTGGATGCTGTTGACCACGCCGACCACCCGGCACTCCTCGTTCTGGTCGGCGTCCTGCCCTGTCCTGCACTTGGCCGCCAGGTCGGTTCCCGGCCCCACGGGGGCGGGCTCGTTCCCGCCGACGATGTCCCCGGGGTTGAGCCCGAACAGCAGGGCCACGATGAGCGCGAGGATTCCGGCGGCGCCCCCGCCGACCGCGAGTCCTCCTCCGGGAATCCTCCTGCGGCCACCGCTTTCCACCTGTGAGCTGTCCAGCCGGGCGTCGTCTCTGAAATCCATCGCAGACGTCCCTTCGATCCGCTTGGACCCCCACTGCCCTCCCCGGGGCCGACCATGCCCACCGGTTCGCCGGGTACGGCGCAGCGCCTCATCGGCGTCGACTTGCACGAAATATATCCCCCACCTGCAGCTTTTCACCGCCAACAAGGGAAATACCGTCACATGCGGCAGATGCGGATGTTAGTCATCAATGCGCTCTTTGTGATGGCCGTACTCCTCGGCAACGATCTGGGCGCCGACCCGGAGACACCGGACAAGGCGGACCTCGAAACCGGGTCCTCCGTGGCCGTCCCCGTGGCGAGAGGCCCGCTGACACTTGAGGCCGACTACCGAAGGGGCATCGCCAGGGTGCTGCCGTCCGTCGTGCAGATCACCTCGCGGTCGGGAGAGGAGATCAGCGAGGGCTCGGGCATCGTCTACGACGACCTCGGGCACATCGTGACCAACGCCCACGTGGTCGGTGACGCCGAACGCTTCGAAGTCATGCTCGCCACCGGTGGCGCCCCCCGTACGGCCCGGCTCGTCGGGGTCTACAAGGCCGGGGACCTGGCCGTCATCAGGGTGGACGACCCGTCGGGCCTCGTCCCCACCGGCTTCGGCGACTCCGACCGGCTCGCCATCGGCCAGATCGTGCTGGCCATGGGCAACCCGTTCGGCCTGTCGGGCAGCGTGACCGACGGCATCGTTTCCGGGCTGAACCGGACCGTCCAGTTCGCGGCCGAGGGGCACGAGACCGTCGCTCCGACGGCCGGCGGCCTCATCCAGACCTCCGCCGCGATCAACCCGGGCAACAGCGGAGGCGCCCTGGTCGACCTCGCCGGACAGGTCGTCGGCGTGCTGGTCGCCGACCTGGTGAACGCGGACACGGGCAGTGTGCTCCCCGGTATCGGCTTCGCCATCCCGGCCAACACGGTCACCCGCGTCGTCCGCCGGCTCGTCGAGAAGGGCGAGGTGACCGAAACCGGCCGGGCGGACCTGGGAGTCACGGCGCAGACCGTGGTCGACAGACACGGCAGACCGAGCGGTGTCGGCGTCGTGCGGACGGCCCAGGGGACGCGGACGGCGCTCAGGCCGGGCAACGTGATCGTCGCACTCGACGACACCCCGGTCCTGACCGCGCAGGACCTCGCCAGAGCCCTCGCCGCCCACAAGCCAGGCGACTCGGCCAAGGTGGAACTCCTCCACCCCGACGGCTCGACCACCACCACGACCGTACGGCTCGGCACCACCGGAGGCGACTGACCGGTCCTTTCGATGAAGCCGAGGCTTGGGGGCGACCAGGCGATCGCGATGCCCGGCAGGAGCGAACAGGCGGATCTCCAAACAGCGGCACAGGTGCTCACGTGCGTCACCGCCCTGGTGGACGCCGTGTCACCGGCCCGCACAAGCACGGTGGCGTCCGCCGGGTAGGGGCCGCCCCCTCCGCGCGTGACCCTCTACGCCACCGTGAGACAGCTCTCCGGCTGACGCGTGATCCCGGTCACCGCGTACGCCGCGTTCGGGCGGAGGCGTTCCGAACCACCTCCGCCGATCACCACTACGGCGTCCGCAAGACGGTCTCGCTTCCTCCGGCCAGAGGTCGGTAGGCGTGACGTCGATTCGGGGCGATGCTTGGATCCCTTCCCTGCGGGGGTTGGGCGACGGGGGACTCAGCCCGCATGCTTGTGAGGGTTACTTGCCCGGCTCGGGGCCGTACCACTGGAGTGCTTGACCGGTGACCCGGGCGATGCACTCGAAGTCTCGGTCTCGGTCTCGGTCTCGGTCTCGGTGGAGGAGCGTAAGCCCTTGAAGTTCCGCTGTGGCGGCGATGACGAGGCCGACAGGGCCTGCGCTGCGATGTCGCCCTCGCCGGGTGAGGGCTTCCTGAACTTTCCAGGCGCGGTCGTCGATGGGGGTCCAGCCGAACAGAAGCCGTAGATCTTCGACGCCTTGCTCGCGATCCGTAATGGATCGGGCACTGGAGAGGAACTCAAGTTCGGTGATGGGGCAGACTGCGATGAGTCCTGCGACGGCAGATTGACCCCAGCCGTACCGGTCCGCGTCGGGGCGCAGGAAACGGGCAAGGGCACTGGTGTCGATCAGAAACTGAGCCGCATTCATCGACGGTAATTGCTCTTCTCTTCGAAGAGTTCCAGGTCGAAGCCTCCTTCTGAGGCGTCGGAACGGAGCCGAGCGAGCGCGAGCGCTCGGCGCCGGTGCTCCAGCACCTCACGGGTGGCCCCGTGCCATCGCCGGTAAGCGCGCATGCTTCGAAGTGGGCGTGTCGACCGAGGCCGGACAGCACGAAGGGCCCGGGTGGATAGTCCGGGCCCTTCGTGTCTTGCTGCTCAACCAAGCGCGGAGGATAGGAGATTCGAACTCCTGAGGGGTTGCCCCCAACACGCTTTCCAAGCGTGCGCCCTAGGCCAACTAGGCGAATCCTCCGTGGAGTAGCTTACCGAACTTTCAGGACTGCGTTGACCACATATTCGAGGCATCTTCGTTGGCGGCCGTTCACTACTCCGAGCACTCGCGACAGAGGCTAGACTGTGCCAGGACCCCTCGCGCGGCGTCATCCTGTGAACCTCCCCAGGGCCGGAAGGCAGCAAGGATAAGCAGGCTCTGGCGGGTGTGCGAGGGGTCTCTTCGTTTCAGACTCCCTCGCAGGTGGGATCGTCGCATGAGTCTTGCGCTGTACCGCAAGTACCGGCCCGGGACCTTCGCCGAGGTCAAGGGGCAGGAGCACGTCACCGAGCCGTTGCGGCAGGCGCTGCGGAGCGGCCGGATCAACCACGCCTATCTGTTCAGCGGGCCCAGGGGATGCGGCAAGACGTCGAGCGCCCGCATCCTGGCCCGTTCGCTGAACTGCGAGAAGGGGCCGACCCCCGACCCCTGCGGCGAGTGCGAGTCGTGTGTGGCCCTGGCGCCGACCGGGCCCGGCCACCTGGACGTCATCGAGATCGACGCCGCCTCGCACGGTGGTGTCGACGACGCCCGCGACCTGCGGGAACGGGCCTTCTTCGCCCCCGTCTCGGCGCGCTTCAAGATCTACATCATCGACGAGGCGCACATGGTGACCCGCGAGGGGTTCAACGCGCTGCTCAAGCTTGTCGAGGAGCCCCCGCCGCACCTGAAGTTCGTCTTCGCGACCACCGAGCCGGAGAAGGTCATCGGGACGATCAAGTCCCGCACCCACCACTATCCCTTCCGGCTGATTCCGCCCGCCGCGCTGCGCACGCTCATGGAGGAGATCCTCACCTCGGAGAACGTGCCGTTCGAACCCGCCGCGCTGCCGCTGGTGGTCAGGGCGGGCGCCGGGTCGGCCCGTGACTCGCTGTCGATCCTGGACCAGCTCTTCGCCGGGTCGGACGAGGCCGGCATCACCTACGCCCGCGCGGTCTCCCTGCTCGGTTACACCGACGGCGACCTGCTCGACGACATGGTCTCCGCTTTCGCCACCCGCGACGGGGCGAAGGTCTTCCAGGCCGTGAACCGGGTGGTCGAGGGCGGTCACGACCCCCGCAGGTTCGCGATGGACCTGCTTGAGCGCTTCCGCGACCTGGTGATCCTGGCGAACGTGCCCGAGGCCGCGACCAGCGGGCTGCTCGACCGTCCCGGTGACGAGCTGGAACGGCTCCAGCAGCAGGCGGCCTCGATGGGCCCGGCCGAGCTGACCCGCGCGGCGGAGATCTTCAACGAGGGCCTGACCGAGATGCGCGGCGCGGCCTCGCCCCGGCTGCTGCTTGAGTTGATGTGCGCCAGGACCCTGCTGCCCGGGGTGGCCAGGGACGAGGCGGCGCTGCTGACCCGGCTTGAGCGGCTGGAGCGGGGAGGGGTCACGGTGGTCCAGGCGGCGGCCCCTGGAGTGGCCCCTGCAGTGGCTCCGACGGTGGCCCCGGCAGTGATCCCGACGGTGGCCCAGGCGCCTCCCGCTCAGGCTCCCATGGCCGCCCAGGCTCCGGCCCCCACGCAGACCCCCGTACAGCCCGCCGCGCCCGCGGCCGCCGTACCGGTTCGGGCCAAGGACGACGACTGGCCGGCTCCCACGCGGCCGGGAGGGCAGGCGCCCGCCCCCGCCGCGGACCAGCCCCAGGCCCAGGCTCCTGCGGTCCCGGGAGTGTCAGGGGGTGACGCGGGAGCGGTACAGCAGGCATGGCCGCAGGTGCTCGCGGCCCTCAAACGGCGCAGCATCGTCGTCTGGGCGAACGTCAACACCAACGCCCAGGTCGTCGGGGTCGAGGGCAAGGTCGTCACGCTGGGCTTCGCCCAGGTGGGCGCGATGCGCAACTTCACCGGCGGCGGCAAGGACGTGGTGGTCGCGGGGGCGCTGCAGGACGTGCTCGGCGGCACCTGGAAGGTGGAGGCCGTCGTCGGCGGTTCGCCCATGCCGTCCGGCGCCCGGCAGCAGACGCCGCCTCCTCCTCCGCCACGCGCTGAGCCCGTCCAGAGCCCCGCGCAGAGTCCCTCGCAGGGGCCCGTCACGAGGCCGACCGCGGAGCCCCAGGCGGAGGCGCCGCCCCAGGCGGTTTCGCCTCCCCGTGAGGCCCAGCGAGCCCCTCAGGCCCCGCAGACGCAGCCTCGCCAGAGCCCGCAGGCCACCGACGAGTCCTGGCCCGACGCACCGCTCCCCGAGGACCCGGGCTCACCTCCGCCGCCGAGTCCCGGTCTGGCCGCCGCGCGTTCCGCCGCCAGGACGGCCGCCCATACGGTCGCCCAGACGGGGCCGAGGGGGGCGGGGACCAAGTCGGCGTGGCCGGAGGCCGTGCCCGGCAGGTCGTCCGGCTCCGACGACGCCGGTTCGTCCGACGACGCGCTGACCGGCATGGCCCTCCTCCAGCGTGAGCTGGGCGGCCAGATCATCGAGGAGATCGGCCACGCCTGACGGTCCTGCGGGATCAGGGCGAGTCCAGGGCCGACAGGCGGATCGCGGCGGTCACGGCGCGGTGGTCGCTCCGGGGAAGCACGGCGACGAGTCGTTCCAGGACGTGGGCGTCGCCCCTGGCTCCCTCGGTCTCCGCGTAGGCCCACAGGTCGTCGGGGGACCCCCGGGTCAGGAGGCGGGCGCGGACCCGGCCTTCGAGCTCCTCGCGTTCGTCGCGCACCGCGGGGGCGTCGGAGCGGGGCAGCAGCGGCCCGCCGTACGCGCCGACGATCGCGGTGGTGTCCTCACCGGCGAGCAGGCGTCGCAGGGTGAGGAAGTCGGCCCGCACCACACAGGTCAGCCGGTACGGCCGCGCCGCGACCACGGGGCCGAGCTGCAGGCGCAGGCGGTGGATCTCGGCGCGGGCGGTCACCGGGTTTCCCGCGTCGCCGTACAGGTGGAGGGAGAGCTGTTCGGCCGTGACGCCCTTGGGGTTGAGGGCCAGCACCGTGAGGATCTCGGCGTGACGGGGGGACAGCGGCACGTGGGCGCCGTCGAGATCGGCCGCGGGATGCCGCGTCCCGAGGAAGGACAGGGTCAGCACGGGCGTGTCCGCCGTGCCGAGGACACGCAGCAGGAAGCCGTCGCGGACGGGGGTCAGCAGCGCGGTCTCGCCGTCGGGCAGCACGACCCGGTCGCCGGAGGCGGGCAGCCGTACGCGGTCACCCCATCGCAGGGAGCGGTCGGAGGCGACGACACGGCCCGTGGCGGTGACCAGGGCGCCGGGTTCGCCGCGCAACGCCAGCAGGTGCTCGTCGTTGCGGGCGCGGAACAGGTCGTCGCGCTCGCGCATGCGCAGCGCCAGGTGGCTCTCCGCCAGTCTGGCCGTGGTCTCGACGAGGGCGACGGTCGCCGGATGCAGGGCGTCCATGGTGCCGCTGATGTCGACGCAGCCGATCACCTCGCCGCTGTCCGGGTCGTTGATCGGCGCCGCCGAGCACGACCAGGGGTGCAGTGCCCTGACCAGGTGCTCGGCGGAGAAGACGTGGACGGGGCCCCGGGTGGCGAGCGCGGTGCCCATGCCGTTCGTCCCGATCACCTCCTCGCCCCAGTGGAAGCCGTCGGCGAGCCCGACTTCGTCGGCCATGCCCATCACCCGGTGGTCTCCGTCGCGCCAGAGCACCCGGCCCTTCTCGTCGGTGACCATCAGGATGTGCGCGCTCGCCGAGGCGGCCTCCAGGAGGGTTCCGGCGACGAGCGGCAGCAGGGCGCCGACGGGATGGTGGGAACGGACGTCCTCGACGTCCTCCCGTTCGAAGGCGGGCGGGGCCGCGCTCGCCTCGGGATCGACGCCCGCGTCCATGGATCTGCGCCACGAGGCGGAGATCAGGCCGCGTAACGCCCCGTCAGGAGGTTGGGCACCGTTCAGCACGGACTCGTGCAGACGGCGCAGTCGTAACGAGTGGACGTTCAAATCCGGGACGGCTTCCCGGCGGCTGCCGGACATATGGCTCCCCAGGAATCAGACCGATTGCCGAAGCATCGGTTGTCGGGACGGGTGCACGCAACCGGTTCGGCGAAAAGGGAGTGCGAAGGGTGATTGAACGATCGCAACGTGTGTGCAACCTGGAATCGGTTACCTTCGCAGCGCACGCCGTCGTGTGCGGCCGCTCCGGCGCGTGCGCCGTCGGGTCCCGGACGTCGTGGAGGGGGGCCGGGACCCGACAGGATCGTCGTGAACCGGCGGACCGGGTTTAGTCACCACATGGGGGGAACACGGGCATGGGCCAGTACAACACCCGCCTCTGACCCCGTAGGCTCGTGACGACTGACGTCACGGACGAGGAGCACAACGACGGTGAACCCAGGGGATGTCAACCTGCAGCAGCTGCTGGAGCAGGCACAGCTCATGCAGCAGCAGCTTGTGAGCGCTCAACAGGAGCTGAACGACGCCCAGGTCGAGGGCTCGGCGGGCGGCGGGCTGGTCGTCGCCACGGTCAACGGCGGCGGCGAGCTGCTCGAACTGAGGATCAGCGCCGAGGCCGTCGACCCCGGCGACCCCCAGGACACGGCCGACACCATCGCCGACCTGGTCATCGCGGCGATCAGGGACGCGGTCCGCGCCGCGGCCGACCTCCAGCAGGAGAAGCTCGGCCCGCTCGCACAGGGACTTGGGGGCGGCAGCGGCCTCGGTCAGCTGCCCGGGTTCTGAAGCCATGTACGAGGGGGTCGTCCAGAACCTGATCGACGAGCTGGGCATGCTGCCCGGAGTCGGCCCGAAGAGCGCCCAGCGGATCGCCTTCCATCTGCTGTCCGCCGAGCCCGCCGACGTGAAGCGGCTCGCCCACGCCCTGCTTGAGGTCAAGGACAAGGTCCGTTTCTGCCGGACCTGCGGGAACGTCGCCGCCGACGAGGAGTGCCGGATCTGCCGCGACGCCCGGCGCGATCCCCACGTGATCTGCGTGGTCGAGGAGTCCAAGGACGTCGTGGCGATCGAGAAGACCCGTGAGTTCCGCGGGCGTTACCACGTGCTCGGCGGCGCGATCAGCCCGATCGACGGGGTCGGCCCCGACGACCTGCGCATCCGCGAGCTGATGACGAGACTGGCCGACGGCCAGGTCACCGAGCTGATCCTCGCCACCGACCCCAACCTTGAGGGGGAGGCGACGGCGACCTATCTCGCCCGTCTGGTGAAGCCGATGGGGCTGAGAGTCACACGACTGGCCAGCGGGCTGCCCGTGGGCGGTGACCTCGAATACGCCGACGAGGTCACCCTGGGCCGCGCGTTCGAGGGAAGGAGGCTGCTGGATGTCTGACGCATGGGGTGCTCTGGCGGAACGGGTCGCCGGGCACGCGGAGAACTACATCGACGGTCTGACCAGACTGGCGAACGGTGAGGGCGGCGACGCCATCCTGTCGTTGCTGCTGGTCGAGGTCGCGCAGGTCAGCTCGGCGGGCGCGCAGCTCGGCGCCAGCCAGGACGTGATCCTGTCCGGCAACTGGGAGCCGCACCTGAGCGAGGACCCGGACGTCGACGCGGTCCGTACGGCCCTGGCCGAGCGGCTCGGCCCGGTCGACGACTACGCCGAGGTCTTCGACCCGTACAAGGACACCGCGGTCACGCCGTACCGGCTGTCGGACGACCTGACGGCGGTGGCCGCCGACCTTCTTCACGGGCTCAGGCACTACCAGGCGGGGCGTCCTCTTGAGGCGCTGTGGTGGTGGCAGTACTCCTACTTCAACACCTGGGGCAACCACGCCGGGGCCGCGCTGCGCGCCCTTCAGGCACTCGTCGCCCATACTCGGCTGGACGTGGCCGAAGAGCGCACAACCGTGTGATTGTCCACATAGTGGGCCAAACCAGAAGTGCGCTACCCGGGCGACAGTAGACTGAGAGCTCCACAGCCCTAGATTGCTTCGGAGACATCTCGTGGCGCTCGTTGTTCAGAAGTACGGTGGTTCGTCCGTCGCCGACGCGTCCTGCATCAAGCGGGTCGCCCAGCGGATCGTCGCGACGAAAAAAGCCGGCAACGACGTCGTGGTGATCGTCTCGGCGATGGGCGACACCACCGACGAGCTGCTCGACCTCGCCCAGCAGGTCTCGCCGCTGCCGCCGGTGCGCGAACTCGACATGCTCCTCACCTCGGGTGAGCGCATCTCGATGGCGCTGCTGGCCATGGCGATCGCGAACCTGGGCCAGGAGGCCCGCTCGTTCACCGGCTCCCAGGCCGGGGTGATCACCGACTCCTCGCACGGCCGCGCCCGCATCATCGACGTGACGCCGGGCCGCATCAGCGAGGCTATCGGCGCCGGTCAGGTGGCGATCGTGGCCGGGTTCCAGGGGGTCTCCCAGGACACCAAGGACATCACCACCCTCGGCAGGGGCGGTTCCGACACGACGGCCGTGGCGCTCGCCGCCGCTCTCGAAGCCGACGTGTGCGAGATCTACACCGACGTGGACGGGGTCTTCACCGCGGACCCGCGCATCGTCCCGGTCGCCCGCAAGATCCCCAAGGTCTCCTACGAGGAGATGATGGAGATGGCGGCCTGCGGCGCGAAGATCCTGCACCTGCGCTGCGTCGAGTACGCCCGCCGCTTCAACCTGCCGATTCACGTAAGAAGCTCGTTCAGCACCAAGGAAGGCACGTGGGTCATCTCCGACCCCGACAGTGAAGGAACACAGATGGAGCAGCCGATCATCTCCGGCGTCGCGCACGACCGGAGCGAGGCCAAGATCACCGTTGTCGGGGTGCCCGACAAGGTCGGCGAGGCTGCCACGATCTTCAAAACGCTGGCCGACGCCGAAGTCAACATCGACATGATCGTGCAGAACGTGTCGGCGGCGGCGACCGGTCGGACGGACATCTCCTTCACGCTGCCCGCGAGCGACGGCTCGACGGCGCTGACCGCACTGAAGAAGATCCAGCAGAACATCGGCTTCGAGTCGCTGCTGTTCGACGACCAGATCGGCAAGGTGTCGCTGATCGGCGCGGGCATGCGCTCGCACCCCGGCGTCACCGCGACGTTCTTCGCCGCCCTCGCCGACGCGGGGGTGAACATCGAGATGATCTCCACCTCGGAGATCCGCATCTCGGTGATCGTCGGGCAGGACGAGGTGGACTCGGCGGTCAGCGCCGCCCACCGCGCGTTCAATCTCGACGCCGACCAGGTTGAAGCTGTGATCTACGGAGGTACCGGCCGATGAGCCGCAAGCCCACCCTCGCTCTGATCGGCGCGACCGGTGCCGTCGGCACCGTCATGCGCGACATCATCTCCAACCGGGAGGACATCTACGGCGAGATCAAGCTCGTCGCGTCCGCCCGGTCCGCGGGCAAGGTCCTGCGGGTCCGCGGTGAGGACCTGGTCGTCCAGGAGCTGACCGCCGAGGTCTTCGACGGCGTCGACATCGCGATCTTCGACGTGCCCGACGAGGTCTCCGCCGTGTGGGTGCCGATCGCCGCCGAGCGCGGCGCGGTCGCCATCGACAAGTCCGGCACCTTCCGGATGAACCCCGAGGTGCCGCTGGTGGTGCCCGAGGTCAACCCGCAGGCGGCGCGCAACCGCCCGCTGGGCATCATCTCGACCCCCAACTGCACCACGCTGTCGATGATGGCCGCGATGGGCGCCCTGCACACCGAGTACGGCCTGCGCGAGCTGGTCGTCTCCTCCTACCAGGCGGTCTCCGGCGCGGGTGTCGCCGGTTCGGGACGCCTCTACGACGAGGTCGAGGCACTCGCCGGCGACCGGACGGTCGGCCAGAGCGCCGGTGACGTGCGCAAGGCCCTGCAGAACAAGCTCGGTGACGGCGAGTCTCCCTTCCCCGCGCCGATCGCGTTCAACGTCGTGCCGTGGGCGGGTTCGCTCAAGGACGGCGGCTGGGCCTCGGAGGAGATCAAGCTCCGCAACGAGTCCAGGAAGATCCTCGGCATCGACGACCTGAAGGTCTCCGCGACCTGCGTCCGTGTCCCGGTGATCACGACCCACTCGCTGGCCGTG
This sequence comes from Streptosporangium sp. NPDC000239, assembly GCF_040300765.1. Taxonomy (NCBI): domain Bacteria; kingdom Bacillati; phylum Actinomycetota; class Actinomycetes; order Streptosporangiales; family Streptosporangiaceae; genus Streptosporangium; species Streptosporangium sp. NPDC000239. The sequence continues at coordinate 213,870 of NZ_JBEPEI010000012.1, forward strand.
CACGCGACCTTCGAGCGGGAGATCACCGTCGCCGACGCGCACCGCATCCTGGAGGCGGCGCCGACGGTGGTCGTCATGGACGACCCGGCCAACGGAGTCTTCCCGACCCCGGCCGACGTCGTCGGCACCGACCCCACCTACGTGGGCCGGGTTCGCCAGGCGCTCGACTTCCCCAACACCCTCGACCTGTTCGTCTGCGGCGACAACCTCCGTAAGGGCGCCGCCCTGAACGCGGCGGAGATCGCCGAGCTGGTCGTGGCCGAGCTCTTCTAGCACGTCGTCGTCACCGGGCGGGTCGTCTCATGGACGGCCCGCCCGGTGCGGTTTCCCGGGCATCCGGTTTCCCGGGTGACAGCGGCGTTCCCGGGCGTCAGCGGAAGAGGATGTCCCAGTGGTCGGACTCCCTGGCGTAGACGGTCTGTGAGTCCCCGTAGAGCGGGGCGCCGTCACCCCTGACCCGCTGGTAGGGATACTTGCTCTTGATGTAGCGGCTGACGCACCGGTTGGGCTTGATGTCCAGCTTGTAGCCCTCGTAGTGGCTGTACAGGCCGGGGGCGTGGCCGACCTCGGTGCCTCCGGTGATCACGATGGGGCACCCGCTCTCGCGCTTCAGGCCGATCACCCTGTTCACCGTGTCCGTCCTGACGGCCTCAAGTGAGGTGCACCGCCCGTTGTCTCGGCTGGCGCACCGGCCTGAGGACTTCCGGCCGAGACCGGCCCGCTTCAGCAACTGGGCGGCCTGTGTGTGGGCGAGCCGTACCGAGGGCAGGCGGTGGGCCGTCTGGGCGCTGGTCCGCGCCTGGCTCTTTCTGACCGGGGCCTTGGCCTCGGGCTGCCGGGCCTCACTCAGCCCTTCCCGTTCCCACAGTCCCGTGCCGAGGTCGGCGGGCTCGCGCAGGGCTACGGCCTTCAGGTACAGGTCACGGGTGTAGCGCCTGGCGGCCTCCAGAGCGTTGATGTCGTAGCGGCCGGTGCTCGGCACCCGTGCGGACGCGTCGGACGAGTCCGCGATCATGACGGCGACCGGCGAACTGGCGGCCCCGGTCTCGGCGTTTCCGTCCGAGGCCAGGGCGATGAACGATATCTGCAGAGCCAGAAGTGCTCCCGCCGTAAGCCGGGCCGCTCTCCGTCTACAGGGACGTTTCCCCATTTTCTATCCCTTGTCGCGGAAGCCCTTCCACAAGAAGGATCAATCCCACGCCGAACCGGTGGTGACCCCCGAACATCGCGAAATTTGCCCCGTGCTGGCGATCACCGTGCCCCCCGCTGAACAGGCCTTACGCCAACAAACGCGACAAAGTAGCCGGTTTCCGCAGGGTGTGCCGTACGGCCTCGGGGAGAGAAGATCGCCGAAACGGACGGGGAAAGTGTGCCCGCCGTACCGGGTCATCCGGGATCGCCGATTTCGTGAGTGAACTGTGGCGGAACCGTAGGCATCTGTGTAATGAAAAGATTACCCTAAGTAGTTACATTCATGGTTGATCCGAGGGAGTCCCATGGGCTGGATAAGCGTGCTGGTGGTAGTCGCCGTCGCGATCACGCTGATCGCGCTTCTCGTCCTCAGGAGGAGGGGGCACGAGGGAGAGGACAACGGCTCGGCGTCGATCGACTTCGCGGCCAACCTCGCCCTCGCCATCTACCTGCTGGTCCTGGCCTACGCCGTCGTGCTGTGCCGGGACGCCATCTCCACCTCGCAGACCGACGTCCAGGCGGAGACGGAGGCCCTCAGCGAGCTGTACTGGTCGGTCGCGCCCATCCCCGAGGCGGGGCCCATCCGGGCCCAGATCAGGGACTACTCCGCCAAGAGCGTCTCCCTCGACTGGCCGCTCATGGCCCACGGTGAGATGTCCCCGGTCCCCACGAAGCTGCTTGAGAACATGCGTGCCGAGGTGCTCAGACTCAAGCCGGCCGACGACGCGGGCAAGACCCTCCAGCAGGACGCCCTCAGCCACATCTCCGACGTCTTCCACTCCCGCGCCGTACGGGCCGACGACGCCAACACCGGTCTTGAGAGCATCTTCGTGATCTCCATGCTCATCTCCGGGCTGCTGGTCGTCGTGCTTCCCTGGACGGTCGGGAACCGGCCGACGGGCGCCTCGGTGGTCGGTGACCTGGTCAGGGTGACCGTGGTCGTCGTCGGGGTCGGCTTCATCATGCTGACCGGTCGCCCGTTCAACGGCCTGGGCTCGGTCGGGCCCGACGACTTCGTTGCCGTGCAGCAGCAGTACGACCAGATCGACGCCCAGTTCCCCGCGAAGCTGCCCGAGGGCTGAACGGGGCACACGTAGGAGGCCCGGTTGGCGACCGATCGCCAACCGGGCCTCACCCGTTTATCTGCGCGGCCTGCGCTTGAGCAGGGCGACCGCGGTGACCGAGATGACGCCGGTGAAGAGCACCAGGATGACCAGCCTGCGGTCGGTTCCCTGACGCCGTTCGGCGAAGCGGTCCTGGATGCGCTGCCGTCGCATCCCGAGGACCGAACTCTCCGGGCTCGGCGACACCGTGGGAGACGCTGTGGGAGGCGGCGTCGGCGGAGTCGGGGTGGGTGTCGGCGGTGCCGGGACGACGGCGACGGGCGAGACCTGGACGGGTCTCGGCGGTGGCGGTGGCGCGGGTGGCTCCGGAGTGGTGGGCGGCGTCGGAGCGGGTGGCTCCGGGGTCGTGGGCGGGGGTGTCGGGGTGGGGGCAGGCGGCTCAGGCGTCTGGGGAGGCGTCGGAGCCGGGGTCTGCGTGGGCGGGGGGGTCGGTGTGGGTGTGGGCGTGGGCGGAGGAGTCGGGGGCGGGGACGTCGGGGTGGGGGTCGGTGCGGGCGGCGGAGTCGGCGTGGGGGCCGGGGGCTCGACCGTCGGGGTGGGGCGGGGAGCGTGACAGGACTCCCCACCGAGCAGCAGCGAGACGATGGGCAGGCAGATGACGGGTCTCACGGCCTTGGCGAGCGGCTCGCAGTGCGGGACCAGGCCGAGCAGCGACCCCAGCAGGCCGTGCCCGCAGGACGGCGGCCCGACCCTGACCCCGGACCCGGCCTCCTCGTCGGCGGCCTCGCCCTGGCCCGCGCCTTGGGTTCCGGCCTGGGCTTCGTCCTGAGCCCCGTCTTGAGCCTCGTCCTGGGCCTCGCTCTGGGCTCCACCTTGGGTTTTGGCCGGGGCCTCTTGGGCTTTGGCCGGGGCCTCCGGGGAGGTCTTGGGCGGAGCCTCGGCCGGAGTGCCGGCAGAGGCGTCACTCCCGCCCGTGGGGCCGGGCCTGTCGGGAAGGTCGGCTTCGGGCTTCACCCGGGCCTGCGCCGTGACCGACGTGGCCGGGGGCCCGGTCCGGGATGCCTGATGAGTCTGGGGCGTCCCCTCGGTTTGAGGCGGGGAGGCCTCGGGGGTGGTGTCCTGACCCGCGTCGTACGGCGGGGCGCACTCGGGCGTCCCGTTCCGGGTGGCCGTCAGACATTGGCCGGGAGAGTCCTGGACACCGGCGAACGCCGCGACGGCTCCCCCCGTCACCGGGGCGGCCACACAGGTCGCCAGCACCGCCGTACCCAGAAGTGCGTGTCGTCGTTTTCCGCGCCGGTTTTTCGTCACATAAACGTTCTAACATTTAACAGAGTGTCACGGTAGGGTAATGAAACCCTTGCGAAGATCCACCCACGGAACCACGTTTCCCACCTGGATCGGGAAGGATGTGGCCACGGCCTCGAAAGGCCCCGAGAGCCTTTCGAAGGGGTGCGTTCGGCAAGGAGTGAGGCGTTGGACGAACTGTTCGACCTCGACGCGGTCGGCCAGGCGGAGGCGGTGCGCGCCGGTGACGTCTCGCCGAGAGAGCTCGCCGAGGCGGCGATCGCGAGGATCGAGGCGCACGACGGGGAGATCAACGCGGTCGTCCACCGCAGGTTCGAGCGGGCGCTCGCGGAGGCCGACAGGCTCACCGGGGACGCCCCCTTCCTGGGGGTGCCGACCCTGCTGAAGGACCTGGGCTGGAGCATGGCGGGTGAGCCGTACCGGGCGGGCTCCCGGGTGCTCGACGGCGTCGAGGTGGCGCGGGACGGCTACGCGCCGGCCAAGCTGCGCGCGGCGGGGTTCGTGGTCCTCGGCCGGACGAACACCCCCGAGTTCGGCACCGCGATCACCACGGAGCCCAGGACCTTCGGGCCGACGCGTAACCCCCATGACGTCCGCTACAGCCCCGGCGGGTCGAGCGGCGGGTCGGCCGCGGCGGTCGCCTCGGGCATGGTCCCGGTGGCCGCGGGCAGCGACGGCGGCGGGTCGATCCGCATCCCGGCGAGCCTGTGCGGGCTGGTCGGCCTCAAGCCGAGCCGGGGGCGGGTGAGCTACGGGCCGGCCGTCGGCGAGGCCTGGGCGGGCTTCTCCACGCCGGGCATGCTCTGCCGTACGGTCAGGGACAGCGCGGCGACCCTCGACGTGATCGCCGGGGCGATGCCGGGTGACCCGTACGGCGCGCCCGTCTGGCCCCGGAGCCTGGCTCAGGAGGTCGGGGCCGACCCCGGACGGCTGCGGATCGGCTTCCTCACCGAGCACCCGGGGCGCCCCGGCGAGACCGACCCCGACCTGACGGCCGCCGTGTTCGGCGCGGCCCGGCTCCTTGAGTCGCTCGGTCACGGCGTCGAGTCCGGCGGCCCCGAGGCGCTCACGGAGAAGGACTTCGCGCTGCACTTCGGCACGGTCGTCGCGGCCCACCTGGCCGCCGACCTTGAGGACTTCGGGCGCTGGCGCGGCAGGCCCGTCGATCTCGACGAGCTTGAGGAGCGCAACCGCATCCTCGGGGCGACCGGGCGCGGGCTCAGCGCGGTCGACTACGTGGCCTCACGCGACTGGATCGACGGGTTCCGCCGCAGGATGGCCACCTGGTGGGAGTCCTTCGACCTGCTGCTCACCCCGTCCCTGGGAGCGGCGCCGTTCCCCATCGGCTGGCTCGCCTCCGACGACGTCAGCATGGCGCGGGGCCGGATGAACCAGGCCGTGGCGTTCAGCTCCCCGGTCAACGCCACCGGCCAGCCCGCGATCTCCCTGCCGCTTCACCGGACCTCGGGGGGGATGCCGGTCGGCGTCCAGCTGGTCGCGGCGGCGGGCCGGGAGGACCTGCTGATCCGGGTCGCCTCCCAGATCGAGGCCGCGGCCCCCTTCGAGCACACCGCGATCAGGCACGCGACCTCCCGCTGACCGCGTCGATCTCCGAGGCGAGGAAGGCGACGGTCAGCTCCGCCCTGAGTGTGGGCCATCCGTCGTCCTGGACCGGGCCGGGCCGGGCGTAGCGCCGCCGTTCGATGTCGTCGACGACCCGTGTGGGGGCGCCCATCTCCCTCAGTACGGCCAGCGCCCGGTGTTTGGTGACGAGTCTCCCCTCCCTGAGGGTCACCGTGGCCCGGGCCAGGGTGAGCATGGCCGCGTCCACCCAGATGTCACGGAGCCACAGGTCGGGGCGGTCGAGCAGCGGGCGCCAGAACTCCCGCAGGTCCCAGGCCACGAACCCGGCGAGCTCCTCGTCGGTCACCGGCGGCAGGAGGGTCGCGGGGGGCGGGCCGTACAGGACCAGGCCGAACTCGTGGAGCTCGCGCCTGGTCACCGGGGTGATCGGCCGGTGGGTGACCTCCTCGTGCGCCCAGGCGAGGTGGGGCCGTGCGGGGTCGTCCAGTTCGGTCGTGACGACATAGCCGCAGTGCAGCTTCGCCGCGAGCGGTACGGCGGCGCCGAGGCGTTCGTGCATCAGGGTGAGGCCGGACTTCTCCTCGGGGGAGCAGGGGCGGCTGAGGACCGCCACGAGATCGAGGTCGCTGCGGCCCGGCTGGTAGTCGCCCGCGGCCAGGGAGCCGTGCGCCCAGACCGCGAGCAGCGGGACCATGGGGACGAGGCCGGTGACGAAGCGGTCGACGAGGGCGGCGGTGGGGGCGTGTTCGGTCACGGTCATCCCTTTCCCCGGCCGCCCGTGCGTCAGCCCTGGCTTCGGTTCTGGCTGAGGAAGACTTCGAGCTGGATGCCGTCGGGGTCCCGGAAGGCGAGCAGGGCGAAGCCCGCCTCGGGGATGTCCTGGACGCCGGAGTGGGTGACCCCGGCCTCGGTGAGGCGGGTGGCCCAGGCGTCGAGCTCCTGCCGGGTGTCCACGGTGAACGCCAGGTGGTCGAGGCCGGTCCTGCGCTCGTTGAACTCCGCGTCGCCGTCCTCGTGCTTGTGCCTGGTCAGCCCGATGACGACCCCGCTGGGGTGCCGCATGAGCTGCCGTTCGAAGCCCGCGTTGTTCCAGGGGAACAGGGGTGCGAAGTCCAGGACGTCGCCGTACCACCGCACGGAGGCGTCGAGGTCGCGCACGTTCAGCGCGATGTGGTGAACCCCGGAGAAAGTCGTCATCTGTCTCACCTTTCACGTGATGGACATAACCCTAGATTCCTCGGGAACCGTCCACGAGGAGTACGCGTTATATCTTGAGGCGACGGGGTAGAAGGCCGTCGACGAGCGTGCCCCCCGAGGAGGGTTCCCATGGCGAAGGCAGCGCGTGCGGCACAGGCATGGCGGGTCTACAAGCAGGTGTCCCAGCCGGGTTCACCGGGACTCATCACCAGACTGCGCACTGTTCCGAGGATGGTCGGCGCGGTGACGCGGGGCCGGTACCCCGGCATGAGCAAGAGCAGGCTGGCCATGCTCGGCCTGGGCGTGGTCTACATCCTCTCGCCGATCGACGTCATCCCCGACTTCCTGGCGCTCGTCGGGGTGGCCGACGACTTCGGTGTCCTGCTGTGGCTCACGGCCTCTCTGCTCGGCGAGAGCGGACGCTATCTCGACTGGGAGCGCAGGAACATCCAGGCGAGCGTCTTCCCTCCCGAGCACGGGCGTTAGAGCTGTTCCATCCTGAGCCAGGCCCGTGACGGCAGCGGGTGGCCGAACAGGCGGGCGGCGTTGCCGTAGGCGACCCTGGCGATGTCGGCCGGGGGCAGGTTGCCAAGGTTCGTCGCCACGGTCTGCTGGGTGTCGGGCCAGGTAGAGTCGGAGTGCGGGTAGCCGCTCTCCAGCAGCACGTGTTCGAGGCCGACCGCGAAGCGCACCCCGGACAGGGCGTGGTCGTTGAGCGTGCCGAAGAAGAAGTTGCGCCGCAGGACCTCGCTGGGCTTGAGCCCGCCCTCCCAGGCGGCCTCCCCGGCGACCGGGTGGTCGAGCGCGTAGTCGGCGCGCTCGGCGAGCATCGGCAGCCAGCCGACCCCGCCCTCCACGATGAGGATCCGCAGCGCCGGGAAGCGCAGTGGGATGCCCGACCAGAGCCAGTCGGCGCAGGCGAACATGGCGCTCGCGGGCATCAGCGTGGTGATCGCCTCGATCGGTGTGTCGGTCGAGGGGACGGGGGTCCAGGAGGCGGAGCCGGTGTGCAGGCACACGACGGTGCCGGTCTCCTCGCAGGCCTGGAAGAACGGGTCCCAGTGGTCGGTGTGGATGGACGGCAGCCGCAGCCGGGTGGGGAACTCGGGGAAGAGCACGGCCTTGAACCCCCTGGCCGCGTTGTCCCTGATCTCCTTGGCCGCGACCTCGGGGTCGGTCAGCCAGGGCAGTTGCAGGGCGATGATCCGCTCGGGGTAGGTGCCGGCCCAGACGTCCACGTGCCAGTCGTTCCATGCCCGCGTGATCGCGAGGCCGAGCTCCTGGTCGCGGGTCTTGGCGAAGACCATCCCCGACTGCCCGGCGAGCATGCCGGGAAAGCACAGCGCCGCCCAGACACCCGCGCGGTCCATGTCCTCGACCCGCGCGTGGATGTCGTGGCAGCCGGGCCGCATGTGCTCGAAACGCACCGGGTCGAGCGTCCACTGCTCACGGGGCAGCCCCGCGCCCACGTCGAGACCCGCACACGGGTAGGTCGCGCCGCCGTACCGCCAGACCTGGTGCCCGGAGTCGGTCTCGACCACCTTGGGGGCGAGATCGGCGTATTTCTCGGGGAGCCGGTCGAGGAACATGTCGGGTGGCTCGATGAGGTGGTCGTCAGCGGAAATGATCACATAGTCCCGCCGCCGTGGCTCGGGGTCGGGCAGCAGCGGCGTAGTCACGCGGTAAACCGTACGTCGCTGACGTCACACTGAACAACCTGCGAGATATCCGCTTGGTATCTGTGTCTCATCCCATCTACCCCTGTGTGTCCGGTAACCGGCGGAAGGCCCACAGGAGGGTGTCCGGAGGGGTGCGTCCTGGTTTCTCGCGTTCGTGTGTGTCGCGATGGGAATGCGGTCGTGTGCCCTTGTAGGGAGCCCCTAATCTATCCGGCGGCGGACATCTCGCGATGGGGGCGGACATGCAGATCCCGAAGGGCATCCCGTACGGCGCGCGGATCGCCCTGTTGTCCGTCCTGGCGCTGTCCACGATCGTGGTCCACCTGAACCAGGACCCTCGGTTGCGCGAGGCCGAGGAACTCATCTCCGACCTGCGGGCCGGTACGGTGACCAAGGTCGTCTACGACCGGGACTGGCCCGCGTACGGCACGCTGACCTGGTCGAACGGTCCCCTTTCGTGGAACGAGGCCTACTTCGACCCACCGGACGACGTGTGGGACCCGGTGACCACGAGGCTGGTGCCGAGCGAGCTCCGGCGGGTCCAGACGGCCTTCCTGGCCCGGGTCGGGGAGGCGGCGGGCCCGTCGGTCGAGATCGGGCAGGCCCGGGGACCCCAGCGGTTCGGGCTGGCCGGGATGTTCATGGGCTCGCCCGCCTACGCCCGCTGGTGGGAGCCGTTCGCCCCGGTCGCGGTCGCCGCCGAGGTGATCGCCTGGCTGCTGATGCTCACCCGGCGGGACAACCGCTACGCCGGTCGCTGGGCGTGGACGTGGATGTTCCTGGTCGGGGGGTCGTGGCTCTACGTGCTGCTTGAGCCGTACCCGCTGTGGCGTGGGTCGTCCGAGGTGCCGTCCGAGCGGGTCAGGCTCAACGGGACGCAGGGGTTCGCCCTCGCCGTGGCCGTCTTCTTCGGCATAGGGATGATCAGCGCCTGGACGTCATGAGGTAGTAAAGAAGCATGACCTCTGAAGTGGGGGACTTATCGCCCCGATGGCGTGAGGCGCGCTGGGGATGGTGGCTCGCCGGGACGGTCGTCAGGGTCGTGTTGCTGTTGGTCCTGTTGTTCGGCGCCCTGCTCGTGGTGGCGGCCGCGGCGCCGACGGGGAGGACGCTTTCCGACTTCCGTGCGGCCCTGAAGGCGGACAGGGTCACGGTCGTCGTCTACCGGGCGTCCCGGCAGGGGACCGAGATCTCTTCGGAGGCCCCTGACTCGTCGGACTCGCCGGAGGTGGTGTACGCGCTGAGGTGGGCCGAGGGGCCACTGGTCTGGCACCGGATCGACCAGGGACCGGTGTCGGACGGCAAGGGCGCCTACACCTTCGACCGGTTCGGCGCCGACATCGGCGACGCCGAGGTCAGGCTGGTCCAGGAGAGCGTTCGACAACCCTCCTGGTGGTACGCCACCTGGCCCTTCGAGATCCCCCCGATGCTGGGGATGTGGTGGATCGGGGCCGCCTGGGTGGCGACCCTCGTGATCATGCTCGGCTCGACCCCCAGGCTGGGCAACAGGTGGGCGTGGTTCTGGCTGTTCGGCGTCGGCCAGATCGGCGCGTTCGCCTTCCTCCTGCTCGAACCCCGCCCGCTGTGGCACCGGTACGGGCGGCGCCCACCCGAGCGAGGACGGATGCGGGGCGGTACCGGCTGCCTGCTGTCGATCGTGACGTCCGTGGTCGCCGTGGGCGTCGCCGCGGCCGTCGGCGGCCTTCTGAACCTGCTGTTCCCCTGACGACCGTTCTAGGCGTCGACCGTCTCCTTCTCGCCCTTGGCCGCCTCGGCTCGCAGGTCCGCGGCCTCCCGGCGGATCAACAGGATCCAGCCGCCGATCGCGATGCCGATGAACAGCCACCACTGCACGCCGTACGCCAGGTTGAGGCCGCCGCCTCCGCCGACGTCCGGCGCGGGCACCGGGGCCGGCGCGGCCTGGGCCTGCGGCTGCTGGCCGGTCAGCTCGACGTACCCGTCGAGCAGCTTGTACGGCAGGCCTCGCCCGACCGACTCGGTGTTGATCAGCAGGACCTGGCCGGGAGGAAGGCCGGGCCGGTTCCTGATGCCGGTCGTCTCCTCGGTCTCGCTGGGCTGCAGCCGCCCGGTGACGGTCACCTCGCCGGTGCTCGGCGGCGGGACCTCGGGAGGCGCGTCCGCCGTCGCGCCCGCCTTGACCCAGCCCCGGTTGACCAGGACGCCGACGCCGTCGGCCGTCCGCAGCGGGGTGAGCACGTAGAAGCCGACCCTGGTGTCCTGGACGCGTCTGCGGACCAGCAACTGGGCCCCCGCGTCGAACGTGCCGGTGACCGTCACGGGACGGTACCTGTCGTGTGCCCGCATCGGGGCGCCGGGAGGCACGAGGCCTTCGAGGGGGACGGGGGCCGCGGACATGTTGGCGGTGGTCTGGTGGCTGCTGCTCGACCGTTCCTCGTAACGTCCGAACTGCCATCGGCCAAGGAACACGAAGGCGGGGATGACCAGCAGAACCACCACGTGGAGCGCCAGCCATCGGGGAGTCAGAAGGAACCGGTACACGCTCCCAAGGGTAGGCACCGTACCCACCGCTCTCTCCTTCGGCCGGTGCCGGATGTCCGGGAAAGGCTGTCGGACACTCCGGACATCGCGTACGGTCGGATGGATCCGCCCCCCTCGGACCGTTCCATCTCCCCCTCCGGAGCCCGCGCACGATGACCTTGGTCCTGTCGCCCCCCGCGGCTCCGGTCGCACTGCCCCGCCTCGGGGCGCTGCTGCGGCACGCCGCCCCGAGGGTGCTGGAGGGCATGATCCTGCCGGTCGCCGTCTTCTACGCGGGCCTGATGTTCTTCGGTCTGTACGGCGCGCTCGCGGTCGCGGTGGCGTGGGTCTACGGCGGCATCGTCTGGCGGCTGGTCAGGCGTGAGCCGGTGCCGGGGACCGTGCTGCTGGCGGCGGGGACGATCACGGTCAGGGCGGTGCTGGCCGCGGCCACCGGCAGCCCGGTGCTGTTCTTCCTGCAGCCCTGCCTGGGGGTGCTCTGCGCGAGCCTGGGCTTCCTGCTCACCGCCCCGACGCGCAGGCCGCTCGTCCAGCGGGTGGCGACCGACCTGGTCCCGCTGCCCGAGCACCTGCTCGAACATCCCCGGATGCGCCGCTTCTTCGTGTGGCAGTCGCTGCTGTGGGGCGGCGCGCAGCTCCTCAACGCCTCACTCAGCGTGTGGCTGCTGCTCACCCAGACGCTGGAGACCTATCTCGTGGTGCGGACCTCGCTGGTGGCCGTGCTGCTCGGCGGGGCGGGGCTGGTCTCCGTGCTCGGCCTCAGGCGTTGCCTGCGGGCACTGGACCACGGGTACGGCACGCTCCAGGACCGGGCGACGCCGTGATGTCCCTCGGGCCGGAGATCTCGTGCCCGTCCGCGCAGCGGAAGTGCTGTTCGATCGCGGCACCGCAGTCACGGTGGGTGAGCAGCATCGGGGGCCCCTCGGGGTCGGCGAGATAGCGGTCGCCCCACTGCATCAGGGCGACCAGAGCCGGGTAGAGGTCACGGCCCATCTGGGTCAGCCGATATTCGTCGCGTCTGCGCTGACCGGGCTCGCGGTAGGGGACCTTGCGCAGCAGCCCCTCCTCGACCAGGCGCGTCAGCCGGGCGCTGAGGATCTGTTTCGGGGCCCCGGTGAAGGCCTGCATCTCGGCGAACCTGCGCACCCCGAGAAAGGCCTCCCTGAGCACCAGGAGCGTCCACTTCTCGCCCACGATCGTCAGCGCCCGCTCGATGGAGCAGTTGTCGGGGCGCGGGAGCGCGTCGCTCATGACCGCATCGTAGGTCGTCACGGCGTCACCTCCAACGCAGCTAAGTCTACTTGACATACTCAGCTGCCGGGCGGAAGTCTAGGTTCATGTTGCGAACTCAGGGGGTGCTCGCAGGAACCGTCGTCGAGATCAGGTCCGCCGGGCCGGGCGACGGGGAGCGGATTCGCCACTTCCTCGCGGAACTGTCGCCAAGGACACGGCACCTGCGCTTCCTCACCGCCGTGGACGAGGACATGGCGGGCAGGCTGCTGGCGGAGACCGGCCGGGGGGACGTGCTGCTCGCCGTCGCGGGGGAGAAGGTCGTCGGGCATGCCGTGGGGGCCAGGGCCGGCGCCGAGGTGGAGATCGCGGTGGTCGTCGCCGACGCCTGGCAGGGAAGGGGCATCGGCTCCCGCCTGGTCCGCAGGCTGCTGCGCCGCGCCTCGGTCAACGGAGCCAGGACCGCGAACATGGACGTCCTCGGCGACAACCACCGGGTTCTGGCGATGATCCGGGGCCTGTGGCCGGGGGCCGTCACCCGGACCTCCCAGGGGAGTGTGGAGGTGAACGCGCCGGTCGAACCGGCCCTCGGAGGGGGCGTCGCGCCGGGTGGTGGCGGCGAACGGAGCGTTATCATCGACGGGGAGTCCGGTGGCCGGACACCATTTGCGGAACAAGGTTCTGTTGGCGCACCATTGACACCGTGAAAAGTGCCAAGAACGGACGCGACGGCCGCACCAGGATCATCGAGGGCGCACTGCGCCGGTTCAGCCAGGACGGCGTCTCGGCCACCACGCTCGCCAGCCTCCGCGAGGAGAGCGGCGTCAGCGTCGGCAGTTTCTACCACCACTTCGCGAGCAAGGAACACGTCTTCGGGGTGCTCTACGCCGACACCCTCAGGATGTACCAGGAGGTCTTCCTCACCGAGCTGCGGCGTCACGAGGGGGCCAAGGAGGGCATCGAGGCCATCGTCGCCCTGCACATGAGGTGGTACGACGACAACAGGGAGCGGGCGCACCTGCTGCTCAGCGAGCGCCCGCCGAAGCGCGACGAGCCGGGCGGCACCGAGGTCTCCGAGCTGCGCAGGGCCTTCTTCCGCAAGGTCGCCGACTGGTGGCGGCCCCACATGAAGAACGGCCTGCTCCAGCCCGTCCCCCCCACCATGTGCTACGTGCTCTGGCTCGGCCCCGCGACCGAGATGTGCCGCCTGTGGTTCGCGGGCGCCCACCAGCCGACGCCCGAGGAGATCGCGGGCCTGTGCGAGGCCGCCTGGCACAGCCTGCGCCAGCGCCCCGCCCCCGCCTGACCGTACGGCTTCGCCCACCTGGCCCCCGTCGCCGCACCCGTCACCCACCGCCCACGGCCCCGCGCCGTCGTCCGTGAGAGCCCCGGTTTTCGGGCGTCTGAGAGCTCCGGCCCGGAGTCCGGGGGTTCGTCCGGGCCGGAGCGGTCTCAGCGTGCTCCCGCGAGCTGCCGTAGCCGGGTTGGCACCCGCCAGACCTTCTCGTCCAGCGAGATGTCCAGCCGCAGGTCCTGGCGTCGTCGCCGCAGACCGGGCACGCGGACCCGGTCGCTGACGTCGAACCCGCCGTGTCCGCCGTTCGCGGAGTATCCGAAGCCCAGCTCGCCCGGCAGGACCCGTAACTCGTCCCGGTTGCCGCACCTCGGGCAGGTCCACGCGACCATGTCCCGGCCACGGTTGTAGTCGTGGCAGGCGCGGAAGTACTCGTCGGGCCGGAAACGGGACTCACAGGCGAAACAGGGGATCAACATCTCGGAAACCTCAGGACCGGGTGGAGCGACTCCTCATTGGTACCGTCTCCCACTTGTGCCGTGCTTGCAGAACGCTTACGGCGGTCTGCAACGATCGGGTCACCCCCGGCTGGGAGGGCTGCGGGAGGATGGTCGGGTGAGAGATCTTCCCGCCCGTCTCAGAGAGCTGCTGCTCGAAACCGGCTACACCGTCGACGGCGTCCGCGACCGCCTCGGCACGGTCGCCGCGACCGCGCTCTCCCGTGAGGAGACGACACCCGCGCTGCGCGTCACCCGCGACGGCGACCCGCTCGGCACGCTGATCCGGTTGTGGTGGCTCGGAGCGCCGGTCGAGGCGCCGGAATGGCTCCCGGTCGAGGCGCTCGCCGAGGGCGGGCTGGTGACCGTACAGGACGGTCTGGTCAGCGCGGCGGTGCACCTGCAGCCGTGGGAGACGGGTGGCTACGTCGTCTCCGACCGCAAGGTCAGGCCGGGCGATCCCGCGTTGCGCGAGGACCACGTCGTCGGCGCGGGAGGGGCGTCGGCGAACCTGGCCCAGCTCGTCTCGCGCCGCCCGGCCGGGCGCGTCCTCGACCTCGGCACCGGGTGCGGTGTGCAGGTGCTGCACCTGGCCGGCCGGGCGGAGGAGGTCGTGGCGACCGACGTCAATCCCCGCGCGCTCAGGATGGCCCGGCTGAGCTGGGCGCTGTCCGGGATCGAGGGCGTCGAGGCCAGGCAGGGGTCGCTGTTCGAGCCCGTCGAGGGGGAGCGGTTCGACCTGGTCGTCTCGAACCCGCCGTTCGTGATCTCCCCCCGGGGCCGGTTCACCTACCGGGAGTCGGGCTTCGAGGCCGACGGCTTCTGCCGCGACCTCGTACGGCTCGCCCCCCGCTTCCTCTCCCCGGGCGGCACCTGCCAGCTGCTGGCCAACTGGCTGCACGTCGACGGCGAGGACTGGCGTGACCGGGTCGGCGGATGGCTCGCGGGGACCGGCTGCGACGGCTGGGTGGTGCAGCGGGACGTGCAGGACCCGGCCGAGTACGCGGAACTGTGGCTGAGGGACGCCGCCGAGCAGGGCACCCCCCGTTACCGGGAGCTCTACGACGACTGGCTCGACTGGTTCGAGACCATGAAGGTCACCGGGATCGGCTTCGGCTGGATCACGCTGCACGACTCCGGCAGCCTCGACCCGGTGGTCAGGGTCGAGGAGCTGGGGCAGCGGGTCGAGTTGCCGGTCGGCGGCTACGTGGACGAGGTGCTGGCCTCGGTCGGCCTGGCCCACCGCCTCACCGACGAGGAACTGCTCGGTGCCCGGCTCGCACTGGCCGAGGGCGTGGCCGAGGAGCGTACGGGGCCGCCCGGCGCCGAGGACCCGTCGCGGATCGTGCTCAGACAGACGCGGGGGCTGCGCCGCGCCACCCAGGTGGGAACGGTCGAGGCGGCCCTGGCGGGGGTCTGTGACGGTGATTATCCACTGGCCCCGCTGCTGGCGGCCATCGCGGAACTCACCGGTCAGGACGCCGATGACCTGCTGGTTCGTGCTCCCGAAGCGCTCCGCCCGTTGATCGCCGAGGGATTTTTCCACATATCGACCCCCTGATTATCCACAGGCTGTGCATATCCCTGGATGTCCCCACCGATCGGTTGTTGATCCGATGTTGACCGCCGGAAGGGATGCTCTGGACGTGGGCACGGCGTGGACCCGGGGGGTAAGGGACCACGCCGAGTCCGGCCGGTCGTCACAGTGAGGCGGCCGGTCGCCGAAGACGCACCGGATGACCGGGCCCCCTAACGCGTCTTCGACGGCCAGACGGCCGGCCGGGCGCCCCGCATCCGATCTCAGGTTCCAGAGCGACGGGAATTCCAGTGATCAACCACTTTTGGATGACACGGCTCGACGACGATCTGTACGACCTGTATGACGTGTCGTGGTCAGTTACCGACGGGGTCACGGTCGAGCAGAGCGCGGATGTCCGCGGCCTCGGGGGCGCCGAGCCTGTCGAAGATGTCGTGCGCCCGCTGAAGGCAGTCACGGCTGCGCCGGATGTCACCCTGCCCCGCGAGCGCTCTGCCTAGCACCCACAGCGACAGCGCCTCGCCGTACGGGTGGCCGATCTCGACGCTGACCGCCAGTGCCTGCTCCGCGTGCCGGGTCGCGTCCCCGAAGCGGTTGGCCGTGATGAACGTCTCGGCGAGCCGTGAGCAGACGCGCTGCTCCCACACCCGCTGCCCGCTGGTGCGGAAGAAGGCCAGGCACTCGGCGTGGTGGTGCACCGCCTCGTTGAGCCGTCCCACCCGGGACAGCACCATCCCCAGGTGGTAGCGCGCCCGCGCGGTGCCCGGACTTGAGCCGATCTCGGTGAAGATGGTCAGCCCCTGCTCCGCGGCGGCGATCGCCTCCTCGGCCTGACCGAGGAAGAGGTGGTCCCTGGCCGAGTAGCTGAGCGTCAGGGCCTCACCTCCCGGCGCGCCCATCTCCCTGAAGACCTCGCGGGCCGCGTCGAACAGGGCGAGCGCCTCCTGGTGACGGCGCTGACGGCCCGCGACGACGGCCAGCGCGTTGAGCACCTCGCCGCTGACGATGCGGTCGCCCTCGACGGCCAGGCCGAGCGAGGCCTCGAACTCCTTGCGGGCCTCGACCAGCCGGTTCGCGCCGAACAGCACCCTGCCCAGCACGTAGCGGCAGCGCAGCTCGCTGGAGGGCGCGCCGAACCGCTGGGCGGCGGCCAGGGTCTCCCTGGCCCGCCGCTCGAACTCACGGGCGTGGCTGCCGGACTCAAGCAACGGCTCCATGGCCAGCAGCAGGTCGGCCGCCGGCAGCAACGCCTGGACGGTCGTCTGGGCCGTCGTCTGGGCCGTCGTCTGGGCCGTCGTCTGGGCCGCCGCCTGAGCGGTCGTCTGGGCGATGGCCGCGAACAGCGACTCCGCCTCGATCGACAGCCACGCCACGGCCTCGTCGGCGGAGGCGAACGTGTGGCCGGGGCCGGTCACCGAGAGCTGTTCGGCGAGCGTGCTGCCGTCGTAGGCCAGCCGGTGCGCCGACTGCGCCGACGCCAGATAGAAGTCGAGCAGCCGCCGCAGCGCGGGCCCGCCCGCCTCGGCGTCCGCACCGCGCTCCGCCGTACGGCGGGCGAAGAGCCGCAGCAGGTCGTGGAAGCGGTAACGCCCCGGCGCGGGCGCCTCAAGCAGGCTCGCGTCCACCAGGGACTCAAGGATGTCCTCGGTCTCCGTCGGGTTCAGCGCGAGGACGGCGGAGGCGGCCCCGACGGAGATGTCGGGGCCGCCGGGCAACGACAGCAGCCGGAAGGCCCGTGCCTGGGGTGGGGCGAGCTGGCCGTACCCGAGGGCGAAGGTCGCCTCGACGGCGAGGTTGCCCACCCGCAGCTCGTCGAGGCGGCGGCGCTCGTCGGCCAGCCTGGGCACCAGCGAGGCGACCGTCCACGACGGCCTGGCCGCCAGCCGCGCCGCGACGATCCGCACGGCCAGCGGCAGGAAACCGCAGGCGGCGACCACCTCCATGGCGGCCGTGCGCTCCGCGGCCACCCGGTCGGCGCCCGCGACCGTGGCGAACAGCGACAACGCCTCGTCGGACTCCATCACGTCCAGATCGACCAGCCTGGCGGCGGGCAGGTCGGCGAGTTTGGGACGGCTGGTCACGATCGCCGCGCAGCCCGTCGTGCCGGGCAACAGGGGACCGACCTGGGCGGCGTCACGGGCGTTGTCGAGCAGCACGAGCATCCGCCGCTCGGCCAGCAGCGAGCGGTACAGCGCCGCCCGCTCGGCCAGACCGTCGGGAATGACGTCGGGGGGCAGGCCGAGCCCGCGCAGGAACGCCGCGAGCACCGACTCGGCCGCGGCCGGCTCGTCGCCGTAACCGCGCAGGTCGGCGTAGAGCTGACCGTCGGGGAACAGGTCCTGCATGGTGTGCGCCAGGTGCACCGCCAGGGCCGTCTTGCCGACGCCGCCGATGCCGGAGATGGCGGCGACCGGCACACCGTCGGAACCCGCCTGCGACAGCAGGGTGCGCAGCCTGGCGACGACGTGACGGCGGCCGGTGAAGTCACTGACGGCCGCGGGCAGCTGCGCGGGACGGGGCAGCTCGGGGACCTCGACCTCGGTCGGCTCGGGCGGGGCCGTACGCTCCTCGGGCACGGAGACGGCGGCACGCGCGGGCACGAGAGCCGGGTCGCCGGAGAGGATGCGCCGGTGCAGGGTGGTCAGCTCGGGCCCCGGCTCGATGCCGAGCTCGTCGATCAGCGCGGTCCGGGTCTCGGCGAAGACGGCCAGGGCGTCGGCCTGCCTGCCGCACCGGTAGTAGGCCAGCATCAGCTGGGCGCGCAGCCGTTCCCGCAGCGGGTGGTCGGCGGTCAGCGCGACCAGCTCGGAGACCACGTCGGCGTGCCTGCCGAGCTCAAGGTCCAGGTCCATGAGCGTCTCCACGACGCTCATCCTGCGTTCGACGAGCCTGCCGCGCTGGTGTTCGGCGTAGGGGCCGACGGCCCCGGCCAGCGGTTCCCCGGTGCACAGCTCCAGACTGGCGCGCAGACTCTCCGCCGCCCCCCTGCCGTCTCCCGTACGGCGGGCGGTCTCGGCCTCGTGGACACCCCGCTCGAACTGCGTCAGGTCGAGGGTGACGTCGTTCAGCCGCAGAGCGTATCCACGGCCGACCGAGGTGAGAAGCTCCGGGCGGGTCCGGGGGGATCTGCCCGGTTCCAGGACGGCCCGCAGCCGCGAGACGTAGGTGCGCAGCGCGCCGAGAGCCCTGGGCGGCGCGTCCTCGCCCCAGACCGCGTCGATCATCTCCGTGGGAGTGACCGCCCTGCCCTCACGCAGCAGCAACATCGTCAGGATGGAGCGTTGCAGCGGCGTGCCGAGGTCGAGTTCGACGCCGTCACGCCAGGCCTGGACGGGGCCGAGCAAGGCGAAGCGCAACCCCTCTTCGCTGCTGTGAGCAGCCATTTCCTGGATCTCCGCCCTCAAGAAAAAGCCTTACCACCGAAATGATAGGTCCTGCAATGCCGTCACCACAGGAAACCGCCCACTCGTTAACCCTGGTGTTGATTCATCGTCAATCGGGCGTTGAACCGCTTCCCGGATGCTGTGACATGCCGGGCATGGCCCCATACGGGGGCGGTCATGCCCGGTGTTTCACCAGGTTGCAGGCGTTGATTCAATCGTCTGCAGGCGTCGATAAAGGCGCTGTAAGCACGGTGCAGGGACCTCGTCCTATCAATGGGTCATGACTTCCACCAAGGAACGGGAAGTCCGGCCCTCTGGGAGAGGAACCATGAACCGCACCATCCGCAGCCTGCTCGGCGTCGCCGCGGCGACCGCCGTCCTCGCGGTCGGCGTCCCGGCGCTGACCTCCTCGGCCTCGGCCGCGACGACCGGCACCGCGACCGCCGGTGCCCTCGACGTCGACTTCTGGGGCTCCTACTACTCCAAGTACCGCAACGGCTCCCGGGCCAAGGCCAACGGCCAGGTGTGGGACGACGGCTCCGAGGTCCACGTCCAGGGGCGCCTCTACGACAAGAACAGTCCGTGGCGGCTGTGCGGCTACGTCCAGGTCAAGTTCGAGAACGCCGACGGCGACGAGTCCTACGACTGGGCCAGGCAGTGCGTCTCGTCCGGCTACCGGTCCTTCCACTTCTCCGAGGAGGACGTCGACAACGTCCAGGTCCGGGTCTGCTACTGGGAACGGCCCGGGGCCCAGCGCGTTTCCTGCGGCCGGTGGAACTACATCTACGAGGCCGATGACGACGAGTGACGCCTGACGGACGATGAGGTCATCGGGGCGGCCTTGGAAAAGGCCGGGAAGACGAACATCGGGCCCGCCCGGAACTCCGGGCGGGCCTTTTGTTCCATGGTTCATCGGAAGTGATGGGGCTCCGTCACGCCGCCTCGAACAGGCCGAGTCGCGTGTGGAGCCGTTCTCGTACGGCAGGCCACTCGCCGCTCAGGATCGAGTAGTACGCGGTATCTCGGACCGTGTCGTCGGCGCCTCGGGTTTCCGCCCGCCGCACACCGTCGAGGTGTGCGCCGAGGGCCTCGATGGCGGCCCGGGATCGTGCGTTGCGTACGTCGGCTTTGAGCGTGATGCGGTGGACCTGCCAGGTCTCGAAGGCGAGCGAGAGCATCAGGTACTTGCTCTCCCGGTTGACACCCGTGCCCTGGGCCGAGGCGGCCAGCCAGGTGTAACCGATGTCCGCCACGGACGGGACCTCGCCCACCGCTCCACGCGCACCCGGCGGCCAGGGCATGGGGCCCTGCCAGTACTCCAGGTGCATGAGGCGGGTGGCACCGACTATGCGGTCGGTGTGTAGCCACCGGACGGCGAAGGGCAACGTGCGGCCCTCCGCCTGCTCAGCCAGAGCGGCCTCCACGTAGGAGACCATCTCTTCCCGGCCTTGGGGAACGCGAGTGAAGGCGTAAGTAGAACGGTCCTCACTCGCCGCGATGACGAGGTCGTCGACCACCGCGAGGCTGAGCGGTTCCAGGCGCACGGAGCGCCCGGACAGGGTGACAAAAGCGGGCATGAGCACATGATGGGGGCTGACAGGCATGCCTGGTGCCAAATGACACAAGACATCTTGGTTAAGCCCCTGGCGCCCCCTGCTCGGAGGGGTGAAACCGCAGGTCAGAGCATGCGGATGCTATCCCGAATGTGCCTGCTCACGGGGTAAAGTTTCCTTAAAGTGATCTCCTGAAAGATCAGCCCGTCACGGGGCTGGGAACGGCGCCGGAAACACGGCGTCCACCGGGTGCCGGCCGGGCCCCCGCCAGGCCGGTCAGGGCCTCACTCAGATGGTCGAGCGCGGCCGAGATCCAGGGCAGTTCCAGCGGGTCGGCGGCGTGCAACGCGGCCAGTCGCCGCTCGGTCGTCTCGCCGTACAGCAGGCTCGTCGCCACCCGCACCCGCAGGGCCCTGACGTCGTCGCCGAAGACGTGTCCGGCGAGCACCCCGACCCCGTGCCGGTCGAGCAGCGCCGCGGCCAGTTCGGCGGAGGTCGTGAAGTCATGTCCGGTGAAGTCGGGATAGAGGTAGAAACCGCCGAGCGGCGCCTCGGTCCGCACTCCCGCCCGGACGAGCCTGTCGTGCACCGCCCGCGCGACCGTGCCGTGCAGCCGCCTGCTCAGGTCGATCCGCTCGACGATCTCGGCGGGCTCGGTGTAGGCGTAGGCCGCGGCCCGCTGGACGGGTGCCGCCGGACTCGACCAGATCTCACTGGCCACCGCGAGCAGCCGGTCACGCAGCTCGGCGGAGGGAAGCCTGGCCACGCCGATCCGCCAGCCGCCCAGGGCCAGGCTCTTGCTGAGCCCACTGGTGATCACCGTGCGCTCGGGGGCGACGTCGGCGGGACTGACGAAGCCGGTCGCCGGATCGTGCAGGAGGTCGCGGTAGATCTCGTCGGAGATGACGATCAGACCGAGGTCACGGGCGATCCTCGCCAGCCGGGTGACCGTGGCCGGGGAGGCCAGCGTGCCGGTCGGGTTGTCCGGCAGCGTGAGCAGGATGGAACGGACGTCACGCCCCCGCGCCCGCGCGTGCAGTACGGCGGAGGCGACCCGGTCGGGATCGGGCACCCCGCCCTCGCCAGGAGGGGCGGGAACCGGCAGCGGACGGGCCCCGACCAGGTCGGCCTGGGCGGCGTAGCTCACCCAGCTCGGCATCGGCAGCACGACGTCACCGCCGATCGCCAGCAGCAGGCCGTACAGCAGGGGCTTGCTCCCGGGGCCGCAGACCACCAGGTCGGGGTCCGTCGGCAGGCCGCGCCTGTCCCAGTAGCCCGCCGCTGCCTCGCGCAGCGGCGTGATCCCCGCGACCGGGCCGTACCCGTTGTGCTCGGAGGCGGCGGCCAGCCGTTCGCGTAGCGCCGGATGAACGGGCAGACCCGCCTCACCGAAGGCCAGGTGGAGCACCCGCTCACCGGCGCGCCGTCTTCGTTCGATGTCCTCGTTCGCCGCCAGCGTGGCGGAAAGCGTCACGTTCATCAGTGTCCCTTTCCGATCAATGCGGAACGTTCCCAAGCGTGATGGGATGCAGGCATCGGAACAAGCACTGGTTGGTGTGGGTGGGCGTAAGGAAGTCCGATGCTTGATTTTCGTCGGCTTGTGGTGATCTGTGAGTTCGCCAGGAGAGGGAGCATCGCCGCGACGGCGGCCTCCCTCGGCTACAGCCCGTCCGCGGTCTCCCAGCAGCTCGCGACCCTCGAACGGGAGGCCGGAGCCGCGCTGCTCGACCGTTCCGCGCGCAGCGCCGAACTCACCGACGCCGGACGCCGCCTGGTCGAGCACGCCCAGCGCATCCTGGCGATGGTCGAGAACGCGGAGTCGGACCTGTCCGCCCACCAGGGAACCCCGTCGGGGCGCGTCACCGTGACCGCCTTCCCCACCGCCGCCGTCGCCTTCGCGCCCGCCCTCGCCAGGTCGCTGCGCAGGCACACCGCGCTGACCCTGCGGATGGGTCAGGGACGCTCAGGACGGGGGATGCGCGAGGTCAGGTCGGGCGAGGTGGACATCGCGCTGGTCGACGACTGGTACGGCAGGGTGCGCGAGACGGACACGTTGCGGGTCTTCCCGCTGCTGCACGACCCACTGGTGCTCGTGGTGCCGCGCAGGCACCGGCTCGCCTCCCTCGACGAGCCCGTCGACCTGCGCGAACTACGTGACGAGCCGTGGATGGCCACCCCGGACGGCGAACCCTCCCGGCTGGCCGTCGACCGCATGCTGGCCGACTTCGGCGGGGCCCAGCCGGTGCCGTGGGAGTTCGAGGGGCTGGGGACGATCCTCGGCCTGGTCGCCAAGGGCATCGGCATCGCGGCCGTCCCGGCCCTGGCCCTGGCCGCCGGGGTCAGGGGGATCGTCGTGCGGGAGTTCCCCGGCGATCCGGTCAGCCGCGTCGTCCACGCCGTCGCCCGCGCGTCGAGCGTCAACCGGCCCGCCGTCTCCGTCACCCTGCGGGCCGTACACGTGGCCGCCCGGATGCTGGTCGACGACTTGGCCGTCGTCCGGCTGGCCGAACGGTAACGTCTTCAGCCATGCCTCCCACATACGCGCTCGAACGGCTGCTGTCCGGCAACGGGTCGAAGACCGTCGCCGGGATCGACGAGGTCGGCCGGGGCGCCTGGGCCGGACCCGTCGCGGTCTGCGCGGTGGTCACCGACCTGTCCGAGCCGCCCGCCGGACTGACCGACTCCAAGATGCTCACCCCGGCCCGCCGTACCGCCATGTTCGACGAGATCGTCACCTGGGCCGTCGGCGTCGGGTACGGCGAGGCCACCCACGCCGAGATCGACGAACTCGGCATGACCGAGGCGCTGCGCAGGGCGGCGGGCCGGGCCCTGGCCGAACTGCCCGTCCGGCCCGACGTGGTCATCCTCGACGGCAAACACGACTATCTCGGGGCGCCCTGGCCGGTCCGGTGCGAGATCAAGGGAGACCTGTCCTGCGTCTCGGTCGCCGCGGCCTCGGTGGTGGCCAAGGTCCGTCGCGACACCTACATGACCTCTCTGGCCGGTGTCGAGGAGTACGGCTTCGCCGACAACGCGGGCTACCCCTCGCCGATCCACCAACAGGCCCTGGAACGCCTCGGCCCCACCGAACACCACCGCCTGTCCTGGTCCTACCTGGACGACCTCCCTCGCTGGCGCCACCTCAAGAGGCACCGGAACCCTTTGGCGGGGGAAGGTCAGCTCGGGCTTTTCGGATAGGCCGTGCCCATCTCCGCCTCCGTGTCCTGACGACCGGGACCTGGTCCGCGCGCTCATCAGGTGATCCGAGCGAGGGTCGGTCACGTCAGAAGGTCGCGCCGGCGGTCGGCGGCCTCGATCACGTCGAGGCTGACCTGTTCCAGGAACGCCGCCGCTTTGGTCAGTCGTTCCCGCACGGGACTGTCGAGCTCGTAGGCCTGAGCCGCCACCTTGGCGGCCCGCACCGTCTGGAGCGTCTGGCGGCTACCGGTCACGACCGAGTTGTACCAGGCGTCGGCGTCGACCACGTAGACGTCGCGTCGTCGCCGGGGGTCGCGCTCGCGCCGGAGGAATCCCAGTTGGATCAGGAAATTGACGGCGACGGAGACGGTGGCCGGGCTGATCTTCAGCCTGTTGGCCAGTTCAGCCGCGGTGCGTCTGCCGTCCTGGGACAGCAGAAGGTCGATGTGTACGCGGGCGCTCGTCCTGGGCAGTCCGGTTTTGACCGACAGCTCGACGAGTTCGTCCTCCATCGCGCCGCTCAGTGATCCGGCCGGGCGTGGGGGCGCCGGTGTGCCGCGCCGTGCCCGCCGGGTCGTCGCCTGGTGGGCCTGCTGGGGCCGATAGCCGCCGGGGCCGCCGTTGCGGCCGATCTCGCGGGTGATCGTCGAGGTCGGCCGGTTGAGCCTCCTGGCGATCTCACCATAGGAGAGCCCGTCGGCGAGGCCGGCCGCGATGCGCTCGCGGTCCTGCTGGGTCAATCGTCCTCCTGGCATGGCGCCAGTATTGCCTTCGGCGGCATTCATTGCAACGCCCCCTTGCATTCGGGTGCAGTGTCATTGCGTCAATTTATCGCCGTCTACCTGGGATTATGCGCCGCATCAGGTTGACCGAATTTCGAATGCAACATAGCTTTTGATCCGCACGAAACACGTACTATCGTGAATTTGAGGAATGGTCATGAACAAAACCCCTCGCCCGGCCGAAAACGCGACCCGAACACCGCGCATCCCCCGACGTGCGGCGGCCGCAACACTGACGGCCACAGCACTGGCGGCCGCCCTCCTGACCGGGACCGTCGCACCCGCGGCAGCCGCCGCAC
Organism: Streptosporangium sp. NPDC000239; assembly: GCF_040300765.1. Taxonomy (NCBI): domain Bacteria; kingdom Bacillati; phylum Actinomycetota; class Actinomycetes; order Streptosporangiales; family Streptosporangiaceae; genus Streptosporangium; species Streptosporangium sp. NPDC000239. Next base: position 238,186 of record NZ_JBEPEI010000012.1, read on the forward strand.
GCAGCCAGGCCGCACACGGCGCCGGCACCGGGCAAGACCGCCCGCGGCTGCAAAAGGCCCTCCAGGACCTTGCCGACCTAGGCCTGGCCGGAGTACAGCTGCGCGTACACGACGAACAAGGCGATTGGGCCGACAGCGCCGGCGTACGCAAGCTCGGCCAGACCGCCAGACCTCCCACAAACGGACGCTTTTGGGCCGGCAGCGTCAACAAGACCCTCACCGCGACCCTGGTGCTGCAACTGGTGGCCGAGAGCAAGATCGAACTCGATGATCCGGTGGCCAACCACCTGCCCGAACTAGGACTCGACCAGCGGATCACCGTACGGATGATGCTGCGCCACACCACCGGACTGTTCAACTACACCGGCGACTTCGACGCCAACGGGCAATGGGAGCCAGGCATCCCCGGCCACGGCGAGGAGTGGCTGGCCAACCGCTTCCACAGCTACCGGCCCGAGGAACTGCTCCGCCTGGCACTGTCCAAGAAGCCCCGATTCGAACCGGGAACAGACCAAAGGTATGCCAACACCAACTACACGCTGGCCCTGCTGCTGATCGAGAAGGTCACCGGCCACTCCTACGCCGAGGAGATGCGGCGCCGCATCTTAAGGCCCCTCGGTATGCGAAACACCGTGATACCGGGCGACCGCACACAGCTCCCCGGACCGTACGCCCACGGCTACTTCCGCTACCAGGAAGGCGGTCAGTGGAAGGTGGTCGACGTCTCCCGCCAGAACCCCTCCCTGCTGGCCGGCGCCGGAGCCCTCATCTCGACCACCCAAGATCTCCAGACGTTCATCTCCGCGCTGATGGGCGGCAAGCTCCTGCCGGCCCCGCTGCTGGCCGAGATGCGCAAGCCGTACGGCGATCTCGGCTACGGCCTCGGACTGTGGGTACAGGACCTGGGCCCCGGCTGTGGCGGCATCGTCTACCAGCACAACGGCAGCCCTCCGGCGGGCTACGGCGCGCTGATGTACAGCTCACCTGACGGCAGGAAGACCCTGACCGCCTCACTCACCACCGGGGACGCCGCGGTCGATCCGGCGGCGCTGTACCCGAGGGTGGTGGAAAGGCTCCTCAAGGAGGTGTTCTGCGGCGGGAAGACCGCACGCTGACGGGCCGCCCGGCTGGTGGGGTCGAACCGCCGATGTTTCCGCGGGGGCGCGCCATCGGGCCCTGCTCGGCTGAGGCGGGTCGTCCGGTCCACGTCCAGGGCGGGTGAGTTCCATGTGACAGAAGAGGGCCACTTCGTAATCCTTCGACTCGCTCATATCAACATGAAGGGGGCGAAGTGGCCGTCAATGGCATTGTTCCCACCGGTCGCGCGGCATTGTGGCACTCGCTGGTTTCGTGGAGGTCGCGCGCCAGGGCCTGCCGGGAAAACGCCGGCACCGCGGGGATGATGTCGAACTTCGGCGGCCTGCCTTCACGGGAGCCGAGGTTCTTGCGGTTGCCGTCCTCTCCGGAGTAGCTCAGGTGATCCGGCGTCTGCGCAGGTAGGCGCGGTTCGCGCGGAAACCGTAAGCCTTGTCGCCCCAGACCTTGTCGGGCCGGGTACGCGGAGGGAAGGGGGATATGCCCTTTTCTGTCGGGGGGCGGTGGCGCATGGTGGGCAGCATGCGGGTTGGGATCTTCCTCATCGCGGCAGGATTCCCCGGCAGGGAGCCGGGACAGGTGTTGCGGGACACGGTCGAGGCGGTGGTCGTCGCCGAGGAGGCAGGCTTCGACGACGCGTGGATCGCCGAGCACCACTTCATGTCGTACGGCGTGTGCCCCTCGGCGGTGACCTTGGCGGGGGTCGCGCTCGGCCGTACGGACCGGATCGGGGTGGGGACGGCGGTGAGCGTACTGTCGGCGCGGCACCCCGTTGAGCTGGCCGAACAGGCGGCGATCCTGGACCAGGTCTCCGGCGGGCGGTTCACACTCGGGGTTGGGCGGGGTGGCCCCTGGATGGAGCTTGAGGTGTTCGGGACGGGGCTGCCCAGGTTCGAGCGGGGGTTTCCCGAGTCGCTCGACCTGCTGTGCGCGGCCCTCGGGCAGGACACGGTCCGTGCGGACGGGGAGTTCTTCCGGTTCCGGGAGGTACCGATGGTCCCGGCCGCCAGACTCAGGCCGGTCGTGGCGTGCACCTCGCCGGGGACGGTCGCACTGGCCGCCGGGCGGGGGCTGCCGATGCTGTTGGGGATGCACCTCGACGACGAGGGGAAGGCCGGGCTGCTGCGGGAGTACGGCGAGGCCTACGGCGCTGGGGGCGGTGCCCGGGGTGGCGGCTGTGACGACGGGAATCCAGGGCATCGTGGTGTCCGTGGAGGCGGGGACCTGGGGCGTGGTGAGGCCCATGGCGATGGGGATCAAGGGCGTGGTGGTGCCTGGGACGATGGGGATCCGGGGCATGTGGCGGCAGTGGTCGGGCATGTGGCGGACTCGACGCGGGAGGCCGTCGCGGAGTTGAGGGCGGCGATGCCGGGCTGGCTCGGGCCGGGGCTCGCGGGGTACGTGCCCGTTGACGGGCGCCCCACACCGCGCCGTGACATCGCGGACTACGTGGACTTTCTCTGCCGGACGCACCCGGTCGGCTCGGCCGACCTCTGCGTCGAGCGGATCGAACGGACCGTCAACAAGACGGGGCTCGGCCACCTGATCCTCATGGTCGAGGGGGCGGGCTCACGGGAGCGAACCCTCGAAACGATCAGACGGCTGGGGGCTGAGGTGCTGCCCCGCGTCAGGAATGGGAAAGTGCCCTCGCTGGGCCGGGGTACGGCCTGACGAGGGTAGGAGGGGCCAACACCGGGCCTGTTGATCACCAGGCCGGGAACCAGGTCAGGAACAGGGGTGGGGAAGCGCCCTCGCTGGGCCGGGGTACGGCCTGACGAGGGAGAGGGACTGGAGTGCTGTCCCAGGCCGGGAACCAGGTCGGAACGGGACGGTGCCCTCGCTGGGTTGGTATGGCCTGGCGAGGGTGGGGGTGCCCCGGGCAGGAAAAGGAAAGCGCCCTCGTCAGGCCGGGGTGCGGCTTGACGAGGGCGGGAGGGGTCAGCAGTCGACGAGTTCGGGGCTCTGGTTGAGGATCTGGGACCTGGCGGTGATGAACTCGGCGTGGGCCTTGACGGCCGCCGGGTCGAAGACCGCGACCCGGTGGCAGTTCTGGAAGGCCAGTTTCACCCCGAAGTGACGCTCAAGCGCGCCGCGCATGGAGTCGCTGGCGAGGCAGCGCAGGAGCTGGCCGCGGGCGGCCTCGTCCGGCGGCGGGACGGTGTTGTCGGTGAACTCGGCGCCGGTGCGCTCACGCTCCCCCACCAGGTCACTGATGAGCGTCCATGCATATGGCAGGGAGTCACGGACACAGGCGACGAACGTCGCGTCGTCCACCTCTCCTGCCTTCGCCTGGTCGAGAAGCTCGTTCGGAACGGTCAGCGACATGCTGCCTTCTCCTCTCAGAAGGGAACTTACAGACACTAGGCCGGGCCCGATCGACCTCCAGCTAGCGCTGGAGGGACACTCGTGTGGGCCCGAAGACGAATTCGGGGTCGATCTGCGCCGCGAGATCCTCCCCCGTGGCCCGGTTCGCCCAGGCCCGCGCGTTGCGCAGATGGAACTCCACCGCCTGACGACCGAACAGCCCCCAGTCCTTCTCCCGGCCGTCCACCGCCGCCAAAAGCACCTCCAGCCCCGAGGACACCTCCGGCTCCAAGTCCTCAAGCCCGAACGGACGGCCCTGCTCCATCCCCCGCACCACCCCCGAATGCCCCAGGCACACCAGCAGATCCGACCCCACCTGCTCGCGCAG